>CBDUJZ010000161.1:0-11583 GCA_965367675.1 uncultured Myxococcales bacterium
GCGCCATCGGCCGCTTTGCTCCGCTGCCGCTGATGCGCAGACGCCAGCCGCTGGTCGATGTTTCGCAGCACCGGCGCGATCTCCTGCCCCAGGCTCGGCGTCGGCCGGTTCAGGCTCGAGGCGATGGCGTCGAGCTTGGCCAGCAGCGGCCCCGTCCACGCCGATGGGTCCGCCGCCGGCGCCGGTCGACTAGCCACTGCGGCATCGGCAATCGTGGTCTGAATGCCCTGCACACCCTGGATGAGTCCACCCATCGCGCCCGTCATCCGACTCACCGGGTCATCCTCCGCGCCGCCCATCATCTTGCGACGCGCGAACTCAGCCTTGATGCCCTCCCAACGCGTCTTCTCCTCGGCGGACATCGTGCCGCGCATCTCGGCGAGCTTGAGCAGGTTCTGCTCGGCCCCCACGGTCAGCGTCTGAGACTCGCCCAGGTAGTGGTCCGTGAGCAGCGCCTGCACCTCTTTTTCGTTCATCGCCGGCACGATCTTCTCGGCGATTTTGTTCATGTTTCGATAGCTGCCCTGGAGCTGGAACTTGGGCTCCGTGCGGTACTCGTCGGCCTGCGCAGCCGAGCGGATGTACTGCAGGTTGACGGCCAGCAGCAGGTCGCGCGCGGCGAACATATGACGCAGCACACCCTGCATCTCGGCGAGCTCCACAGCGCTGTACGCGTGGCTCAGCTCGCTGGTCTGCACCTGCTTGCCCTGCGCCATCTCGACGATGCGATACGTGTCCTCGAGCCCGCGCGCGGCGAGCGGCGCGAGCACCGGGTTCGACGTGAGCGCGTTCTCCACATAGCTCAGCGCGAACTGCTCCTCGCGCCCGTCGAGCACATCGCCCAAGTTGTACGTGTCCGCGCGGTTAGCGAGCATGTCCGGGATTTGAAACTTGTCGCCCGACTCCGTGTACGGGTTGCCCGCCATGACGACGATGAACTTCTTGCCCCGCAGGTCGTACGTCCGCGTCTTGCCGTTCCACACACCCTCGATGCGGCGCGTGGCGTCGCACAGCGAGATGAACTTCTGCAGGAACTCGGGGTGCGTGTGCTGGATGTCGTCCAGGTACAGCATCACGTTGCTGCCCATCTCGAACGCCAGGTTCACCTTGAGGACTTCTTGCCGCGCGGTGGCGTTGGGCGCCTCGTCCGGGTCGAGCGAATGCACACCGTGGCCGAGCGACGGGCCGTTGATCTTCATGAAGACCAAGCCGAGCCGATTGGCCACGTACTCCATGAGCGTGGTCTTACCGTAGCCGGGCGGCGAGATGAGCAGCAGCAGGCCCATCAGGTCGGTGCGTTTTGCCGCGCCGAGCGCACCGATTTGCTTGGCCAAGTTGTCGCCGATGATCGGCAAATACACTTCGTTAATCAGGCGGTTACGGACGAACGAGCTCATCACGCGCGGCATGTACTCGTCGAGCCGCAGGCGCTCCCGTTCGCGCTCCACCAGCGCCTGTCGCATGGCCCGGTACGCCCGGTAGGCCGGCACGCGCTCCCGCACGAACTGACGCAGTCGCCCCAAGAACTCATCGAGCCGCAACGACATCGTCTGCGACGCGATCCGAGGGTGTTGCCCCAGCAGACCCTCCACCTTCGCGGTGAGCGACGCGCTGCTCGTCTCACGCTCCAAACGTGAGCCGGTGAGCAGCAGCGCAGCCGCCTCAGGGACCGCGTGCGCCATGGCGGAGAACGCGCTCCCCGGCGCGCCAACCAACGCGCGCAGCCACGCCAGCGCCACCTCGACCTGGTCGGCGACGCGGCCCTCCAGCTGGCCCAAGTCGTCTTCCAAAACCGCGCGTCCGCCGTGGCCATCCAGGTGCTTGTGCAGCCCCTCGACGAGCGCCACCGCGTCCGCGCTCGTCGCGAACCGCGGGCGGTCGTTCATCAGCTCTTCGACCAGGTACGCGCCGGCGTCATGCGCGTCCTCAACGCGTGGCCAGCTCGCGCCGGGCGAGGCGTCGACCAGCTCTGCATCCTCGACCCACGCCGCGATCGCGGTGCCAATATCCTGCGCCAGCTCGCGCTGCACTTCGCTCTCGCTGAACGCGTCTCGCACCCGTCGAGCGTTGCGCGCGCGGCGCTCCCAAGCGTCCCGCAGCTTCGCATTCTCGTCCGCATCCAACACGGCCCAGAACAGACACGCCAGCGCGCGCGGCCCCGCACCAAACCGCAGCAGACCGGCGTGCTGTCGCAGCTGCAGCACCTTCTGCAAAATCAGCGTCGCGTCGGCGTCATGCAGACCCCGCTCGTAGCCCTCGTCATACCGCTGACCGGCCTCGTCGCGGACCAACTTCGACAGCCCGTCTGAAGACAGCGCAGCCTCTCGCAGCGACGCCATCGACGCACCGCCGATGCCCCCCTCGGCCGCGAAAAGCAGCGTCGCAGCCAGGTACTCGCCCCGGTACACCTCGGGCGTCTCCGACACCAAGTTCTGCCCCCAAAACGCGCGCGTCTCCAGGAACTCCGGGTCCGAGATCATCTCGTAGAACCCCGTGCCACCCAGGTGCAGCGCCATGGCGCCTTCTTTAGGTACCACGGTCAGGTCCAGCGGCTGCGTGTTCACGCTGAACTTGTGCTTGCCGAGCTTGATCGTGTTCGCGCCGTCTTCGAACAAATCGGCGCGATCGCGCTGGCCGCGCATGGCGTCCTGACGCGTCGACTTGAGCTTCGAGAGCAGCTCATCGGCTTTGACGCTGTCGCCCAGATCGCGCAGCTGCTCCGCCACTTGGCGCAGCTTCATCACCATCGGATCAGCGGCAAAATACGCGTTGAGCGCGTCCGCTCCGTCTGCCGCGGCGCTCCGGCGCGCCACGCTCGACATGATACGCTCCGCCGCTCCGACCAGGCTCTCCACCCGCCGCTGACGCTGCTCCAGCAGAGTCTGCTTCTTGGCCTCGAACGCGTCCACGACCTCGCCGCGCTTCACGGCCAGGTCGGTCAGGTACTCGTCGAACTCACTGAAGCGCCCTTCCAACTCTTCGAGCTGCAGCAACAGCCGCGACAGCTGCTCGTCGCACTTCTCCGGCGAATCGCTCAGCGACAGACCGCTCTGCACCGTCTGGCCGAACAGCGTGAACTGCGCGCCGAACTCCGCGCGGCCTTCGCGACCCGCGATCTCCTTGCGGTGCGCTTCCAACGTGGCGCGCACGCGGTTCACCTGACCGAACACCTCGCTCACCCCTTCCAGGATGGTGGTGCGCGCGGTCGGGTCGTCAACCTCAAGGCCAGCGATGACCTCGCTGAGCACCTCGAGTCCGGTGCCGACCTTGTCGATCTCGTCTCGAATCGCGTTCGCGTCAGACGTCTTCTCGATCGTCTTGATCGCCGCCTCTTGCTTGGTCAGCGACGCTACGAGCGGGGCCAACGACTCGGCGCCGAGCATGAACTTCACGCACGCGTGGCTCACCTCGTCGAACTTCGCGACGGTCTGCTCTTCGAGCGCGTCGATGCGCGCCAGGTCCACGTAACGAATGTCGCGCAGCGTGATCAGCTGCCCGCGGTGCGTCCGCAGTCCAGACAGCGCTTCCATGAAACCTTGCACAGACTTCAGGCTGTCCGGCAGCACGCGGTCCACGGCCTCCACGTGTCTCGCGGAGGCCTCCTGCAGCGCCACGCTGGCCTGCCGCTGGAGCGCGACCACCTTCTCGAACTCGTCGACGATGAGCTCAGACGTCCGGTTGATGCTCTCCAGCGTCTCCGCCAGCCCCTCCGCCTCGGGCGACCCGAGCCAGTAGAAGTTGTCGAGCATGCGCCGGTTGGCCGAGATCAGGTCCTCGTACAGCCGCCGCGTCGGCGTCGCGTTGTCGATCATGCGGGCGATCGACAGCCCCTCCGAGATGCCTCGCACCAGCTCCGGGTTGCCGATGCGCGTGTAAAACGAGTCCTCCGTGGGGGCGCTCGCCGCGAACTCGGCCGTCACGAACGGCGTGGTCCACACCTGCATCGGGTGCACGCGCGTGGGCTCCTGAATCTCGGAGCGGAACACCACCAGGCGGCCGTCGTCGAACAGCGAGTAGCCGTTGCACACCAACTGCGCCTGCACCTCTTTGCGGATCAGATTGTACGGCAGCAGCAGGTAGCGGCCCTCGGTGGCCGTGTAGAACACGTACAGCACGTCTTCGCCGTTGGGCGACTTGACCTGCGCATGGAACTGAAGCCCCGAGGGCGCCTCGCCGAAAATCTTGTGGTCGCCGGACTGCAGATAATAGCCGCCCGGGAAGATGATGCCGTGCTCTTCCGGCAACTCCAGACACGCGTGACCGATGGCGTCGATGCGCTTCACCGACTGCGCGCGCGGGTTGTACACAAGGTGCCGCCACACCTCTTCGTTATAGGGGCGCACGCGCACCAAAATGAGCCCGCCAATCTTGGCGTACTCGATGCGCGCGTCGTCCAGCGTCTGGTTCGCGTCGTTGACCGGCTCAGCGTAAATGCCCTTGCCGTCCTCGGTGTTGTTCTCGATCTTGACCGTCAGGTCGCCGCCCACCGCCTCGACGAACAGCTCGTCCAGAATCGACACGTGGGGATGCCGCCCCGCCACATGATCCTCGCGCGTGGTAGCGATCCACGAGAACGAGTGGGAGGCCGAGAACACGTGGTCGCGCTCACCGCGGTTGTCCACGTATTGCGGCCGCCCGTCCGGCATCACGTTCCAGCGGAACACGCGCAGGTCGCGGTCGCCCTTGCCGTAGCGGAACACCGCCAGCAGCTTGCCGTCACGCGCGCGCAGCTGCTCCAACTCCGTCTCGCGATAGTACTTGTACAGCTCGCCGAAGTCCTTTCGGAACGCCGGGTCGGCCAGGAAACCGCCGGCCGAGGTGTCCATATCACCGACCGGGAACTCGATGCCCTCCGGCGTCTCCTCCATCGTGTGCACGCTGAACACATCGCCCAGCGCCACGTCCTGCTTGAGGCCGAGCAACACGTTGTAGCCGAACAGCAAATTGCCGCCCACGTGCAGGATGTCGCGCGGCAGACAGTTGTGCTCCGTGCGGACGCGGCTCTGCGCGCGCACGGCCAGCTCACTGGAGCCGAACGCTTCGGTGCGGGCGGTGTTCAGCCGCTCCGCGGACGTGGCCAGCGTCTGGCCAAGCGCGACTAGGCGCGCACGGATTACGTCGTAGTTGCCGGCGTCAATGCCGTCCGGCGACACGCTTCCTTCAACTTCGGGATCGGCGCTCATCGAGACCTGCTTTCTGCGCAATAAAAGTTAGCGACCGGGCGTACGCGTCCGACGGAGCCCCCATGCGGAGCCCCCGTCGAGACGCCTGCGCGCTCAGTCGATGCCGAGCTCTTTCGCCTTCTCCATCAGCGCAGCGAGCTTGGCCGAGTCGACCTCTCCGGACTTGGAGGCGAGCTTGGCGAGCAGCGCCGTCACCGACAGGTTCTTGAGCGTCTCCGAGTTCTCGGACGCGCCCGCCAGCAGGCCCTTCACGTCGTCGCGCAGGTTCGAATCGCCGTCCAGGTAGCCGCCGAGCACCTTCTGCGCCGTCGGCGAAGTCTCCATCACGTTGTCCATGGCGTTGCTCACACTCATGGCCTTGACGAACTTGTCGAAGAACTGGCCGTCGCCGCCCACGATCTGGATCTTGGCCTCCTCGAACGCCTTGCCCATGACCGCCGCTTGGTGCTCCGCCATACGCTCCTGCGTGAGCAGCTGCGCCAGCGCGATCTCCTTCTGTTGCTCCAAACGGATGCGGTATTCCTCGTGCTCGCGACCCGCGCCGTCCAGCTCGAGCATCGCCTTCGCCTTCTCGCGCAGACCGCTCGCCTCGGCGACCAGTCGCTTCTCGATCGCGTCGGCCTCGGCCACACCGCGACGCTCGATGGTCTGCGCTTCGGCCTCGTCCACACGAATCCGCGCCATGCCCTTGGCTTCGGTGCCCTCGGCCTCGGCGCTCATCGTCTCGCGCGTCACCTTAGCCTCGGCCATGCCCTGCTTCTCGATCGCCATCGCGTTGGCTTCCTTGACCTTGACCTCGGCCAGGCCCTGCGCGGCGACCTCGGCCTGCACACCCTCGGCCAGGCGAATCTTGCCCTTGGCCAGCGCGTCGGCGGCCTCCAGCTCGGCCTCGGCACCAATGATGCGCTCTTGCGCCTGGTGCTTGGCGACCTGTTGCGACGCCTCGGCCGCTTTGATCGCCTTGACCAGCTCGGCCTGCGCGTCACCTTCGGCGGTCACAACCTTGGCGTCCTTGTGACGCGTCGCGTCCGCCACGAGCCGCAGGTCTTTGATGCGCTCCTCTTCTTCGGCGACGGTCTTGTCGACGGCGATACGCGCGCGCACCACGTCGGCGATCTCCTTCTTCTCGCGCTCGAGTTCCTTCTCCTTGGCGATGCGCATCAGCTCGACCTCGCGCTCACGCTCGATCTGCTTCAGGTCCTCCGCCTTTTGCACCTCGACGGTCTCCATCACCACGATACGCTCGCGCTGCTTGGTCGCCACGTCGATGTTGCGCTGCATCTCTTGCTCGCGCTTCTTGACCTCTTCTTGGGCCACTTGGCGCGCCAGCTCGGTCTCCTTGGACTCAGAGATCTTGTAGCGGCTCGCCTCGTTCTGCTCGCGGGTCTGCGCCACGTCGATCTCGCGGGCCTTGCGGGCCTCGGCCTCGGCGCGCTGCTGGTCGTAGCGGAACACAGCCTCGTCGGCGGTCAGGTCCTGCTGACCGATGTCCATCCGCTCTTTCTGCTTCAGCTCGTTCGTCTGCACGTTCTGCGCCGCGGTCATCTCGGTGATCTTCCGGATGCCCTGCGCGTCGAGAATGTTGGAGGGGTCGAGCCGGTTCAGCGGCGTCTGCTCCAGGTAGTCGATGGCCGCGTCCTCGAGCACGTAGCCGTTCAGGTCCTTGCCGATGACCGAGATGATGTCGTCTCGGAACTCGTCCCGCTTGGTGTACAACTCCTCGAATTGCAGCCGCTTACCGACCGTCTTGAGCGCCTCGGAGAACTTGGCGGCGAACAGCGTCTCGAGCGTGGCGTGGTCCGACGCGCGCTGGCAGCCGATCGACTGCGCGACCTTGAGCACGTCCTCACCCGTCTTGTTCACCCGAACGAAGAACGTGACCTTGATATCGGCGCGGATGTTGTCCTCGCAGATCAGGCCGTCCTCGCCGCGTCGGTCGACCTCGATGGTCTTGACGGAGATATCCATGATCTCCGCGCGGTGAATGATGGGCAGCACGGTCGCGCCGGTGAACGTGACGGTCGGCTCCGCCTTCATCGTGTTCACGATGAGCGCCTTGCCCTGGTCCACCTTGCGGTAAAACTGAGCGACCATCGCGAGCAGGCCCACGACGAGCACAGCCACGACAGCGACGATCAACAGCGCGGCTTGCGCGAGAGTGCTTAGAGCGAAGAAGAAGATGGGTGCAGACATGATTCGCGACCTCGTTTGGGAGAGCGAAGGCGAGCGGACTAGCGGCTCGACTCGGAACGTAAGTGTTTGTTTTCAAGAACGATTCGGGACAGCCCGCGGGCTATCTCACGACTTCCGGGGGCTCGACCGGCTTTGCACCGGCGCCGTCTCAGCGGCCTCGACGCCGGCGTCACGGACAATGGCATCCAGGGCGGCCAGCTCGGCCTCGAGATCCCCGTCGCCATCCGACGCCACAAAGTGGTCCATCGACTCGATCTGGTAGGCTTCTTCGCCCGCCACATACTCGACCACAAGCGCGGCATCTCCACGCTTGAGGGTGTTGGGTTCGGCGCACCGCACCTCGATGAGCAGCCCGGCGCCGCCATCGCGGACCTCGGCCTGGCCAAACGTCTCGGTCACGCGGCCGGTGCGTACCTCGCAGACCACGCCCACGGAGTCGGCGCGCGACGCGGCCTCCTGCGTCTCGAACAGCTTACCGAGCGGACGAACGCTGCGCTTGGTGAGGGGCACGGCGATGCCGATGGAGAGCAGGAATGTGACCGACGCGATGACCGATGCGGGAAGCGCGAGCTCGGCGCGGGCCGCGAAGTGCATGCACAGGAAGCTGGCGATCCAGCACCAGAGCACCAGCACGGAGAGCACGACCGTCGCGGGCGCTTTGTCGAGCGCCAGCGCGTGCACCACATGCCACGTAAAGCTGTGGGAGCCTTGGCCGCTGCCGACGCCCTCGGCACCATCGAGCGCACCGTCGGCGCCCTCCAATGCACCGTCCAAAGCGCCGTCGACGGCACCATCCACGCCACCGTCCAGCACGCCGTCCAGGTCGAAATCCAGCGACTCGACACCGATGGCGCCCGCGATGACGAACAGCCAGTAGAGGACGATCAGCCCCATCAGAACCGTGAAGATTCCGGTCGGGAGTGTCAGCATCTCTGTGAGCAGCGGGCTCATCAAGGTCCAGGAAGAAGCGGAGAACGAAACGGGGGAGCGGTGACCGGGTCGAGATTACTCGGGCGTGCGGTGATCGATGGAGACCGAGTTGATGCAGAAGCGCACGCCCGTCTCGGTGGGGCCGTCGTTGAACACGTGACCCAGGTGAGCGTCGCAGCTGGCGCAGGTGACCTCGGTGCGCGTCATGCCGTGGCTGACGTCTTCGATGAACTTCACCGAGCCCTCGACCGCGCGGTCGAACGAAGGCCAACCGCAGTGCGCATCAAACTTGGTGTCCGACGTAAACAGCAGCGCGTCGCAGCAGATGCAGCGGTACGTGCCGTCCTCGAACTGGTTCCAGTACTTGCCGGTAAACGGCCGCTCGGTCGCCGCGTTCTGCGTGACTTCGAATGCGAGGTCGCCCAGACGTTCGCGCAACGCGGACGTGGCGGACGGAATGGAACGGGTGTCGTCACTCATCGGATGCTCCTTTGTTCTTGAGGTGACAGAATACATGGGCGCGGCCGCGATCGCACTCGTGGCAGCCCCCACGCGCAACGGCTCTACGGGCCAAGGGATTCGCGGCGTGAGAGGGTTGTGTGCGGGGGACATGTTGGCCTCGGTGATCCGCGGTTGCCCTCCTACCTCGCAACGTCCGTGCCAAACTGCGCATCCCCGCGTTTGCTGGGGAAACCCCGCCGAAGGATGCTGCGGACCACACAACGTGTTACACGGAATAACCGAAACCCGTCACACTGCGTAACATGCTTCAATCCAACGTATTGCTCCGGGACGTGCTCCCCATCGCGCGCACGCACACCGACGGCGCGGTCGCCGGACATGTGAAGGCCGAGCTGTCGAGTCGGCTGGAGTTGGACGGGGTGCCGGTGGATACGGTCGACGCGTTCTGCCAGGCGTTCGAGGTGTTCTCCCGCGCGCTGATCTCGGCGTCGATCCCGACCATCTATGGCCCGGAGTTCGCGGAGACCCTGGCCAGCATTCTATTCGGGCGCGACCCGCTGCTCACGCTCCTGAGCCCGCAGCTGCCCAACCGCCGCATCCTGATCGTGGGCGAGCGCGGCACTGGAAAGGAGTCGGTCGCCCGCGTGCTCAGCGCCGGCCTCGCCGCCTTTGGCGGCGGCCGCCCGGTGGTGGCGGTCAACGCGGCCGCGCTCCCGGACACGCTGCTCGAGTCGACGCTGTTCGGGCACGTGCGGGGTGCGTTCACCGGCGCGACTCGGGCGCGCACGGGGCTCATGTCGGAGCTGCATCCCGGCGGCGTGTTGTTCTTCGACGAGGCGGGCGAAGCGTCGCCCGCGCTGCAGGCCAAGCTGCTGCGGGTGTTCCAGACCGGCGAGTACGCCCCCGTGGGCGCGCCCGAGGCACCGTCGCGGGCCGACTATCACGTGGTCGCCGCCACCAACGCCCCGCTCAAGGCGCTGCAGCTCGGCACCGCCATGCGCGCGGACCTGTTCGACCGCCTCGCCGCGCCGCTGATCGAGCTGCCGCCGCTGCGCACGTTGCTGCACGACCAAACGCGGGGCCGCGCCATCTTCCAGTGTCTGGCGATGGGCGTGATTCGGGAACTCGGCGCGACCGGGCGGACCGGCGCCGGCACGCCATCTGTGGTCCGCCGCGCGGGCGACCGGCGGGAGATCAACTTTGAGCTGTGGGCGACCCCGCGCGCCGCCCGAATCGCCCGGAGCGTTCAAGAAGGCACCCAGGGCTACGCGTGGCCCGGCAACCTGCGCGAGGCGGCGCAGCGCATCCGTCAAACGCTGTTCATGGGCTCGGCGGCGCTCAGACCGACGAACCATCGCGCGGCAAGCGCGGCGCCCAAACCACCCGCAAACGCCATCGTGTTGACGGTGCCGGAGTCCGGCACGTTGAAGACACAATTGGAGGCCGCCGAGCGCCAACTGTACGCCCGCGCGGCCACGCAGCACGAGTCGATCATCGCGGTCGCCGATGCGCTCGGGGTCGCCCGGCAAACGGCATCCCGGCGCCTGAGCTACTTCGAGATCCCGGCGCCTGGTAGTTCGACCGATACGCCGACGAGCACGCCCCACGCCACCGTCCCGATGCCCACCCGAAGGCCGCTCGGCACGCCCAACGCCACCAACCACCCGGGCTCGGACGCCATGGGTCATCGCCCGCCGGACGCGTCCGTGTCGGCAGCGGTGTTCTCGCCGTTCACCGCGCCGCGCATCTCCCGCCGCTTGCTGGCGATTATGGAGCGCAGCGCGCCGCAACCGGACAACCTGACGGCAGCCGTGGTCATGCACGCCGAGGCGCTGCGCGCGGCGGTCGGCGACTATCCGTTTGTGGACCTCAAGCTCGTTTCGTCCATCGAGCACACGCTGCTGGAGCTCATCAACGACATCCTGCCGTCGCACTCTGAACCCCACGTCCGGCTGGTGGCCGCTGCGGTCGCCTACTTTGTGGAGGTCGACGACGAGGACCACGACCTGTCGTCCGCGATCGGGCTGGATGACGACGTGCGGGTGGTGAACGAGGTGGCCCGTGTGTTGGGGCGCGACGACCTGGAGATCCGCGTGGAGTGAGGCGCACCAGCCGGACAGTCGCGCCTATCCGGCCACGCGCCACACCTCGGCGAACGGCGTCTGCGCGTAGGTCCCGCTGAACTCCACCACGTCGTCGGCCGTGAACCACAGGCCATCCGCGCCCGGGCCGTCGTAGGACACCATCGTCCGCAGGTTGCCCGACCGGTCGAACGTGCGCGTGGTGTAGTCATCCAGCTCATCGTCGCCGGTGCCCCAAACGCCGTCCGCGCCCGGTCCGTCCAGCGTCGCATCGAAACGCAGGCCGCCATTTTCGTCGATGTCGCGAATGCGACCGAAGCCGATCACGTCGTCCGCGGTAAACGGGATCCCGTCGTCGCCGAGCGCAACGGTGTGCCGTTCGATGTACCGGGTGGCGGACGTGTACTCCCACGCGATCGCGCCACCGCCGCCCACGAGGAACGTGTCGTCGTCGGTGAGCCAGATGCCGTCGGCGCCTGGATCGCTGCTGATGCCAAACCGGATGACGCGCCCTTCATCGTCGAGCTCCTGCCAGTCGACGCGCGAAATCGTGTCGTCCCCGGGGCTGTTCCCGCAGTCCGAGGTATCCCAGGTCTCGTCGGGCCCCCAATCGCTGTGGTGCACGGTGCCTTCAATAGACTCCCCTACCGGTCCAGCATCGGCGTCGGCGACGGTATCCGGCGAGGCGTCGCCGGGGACATCTAGGTCGCCGGTGTCGCCACCGATCACGTCGG
>CBDUJZ010000162.1:0-11580 GCA_965367675.1 uncultured Myxococcales bacterium
AGCGGTGGCGGCAGCGGCGCGGGAGGCTCTGGCGCCTCGAACACCAGCAACTCCCAAGGCGCGGGCGGCGACGGCGGTCGCGGTGGCGCGGGCGGCAACGGTGGCTGCGGCGGCGGCGGCGGTGGTGGACCCACGGTCGGCATCTGGGGCATCGGCTCCGCGAGCTACACCGGCACGGGCGTCACGTTCAGCCTCGGAGCCGCCGGAACGGGCGGAAGCTCGTGCGGCAACACCGGCGCCAACGGAGTGCGTAGCAACACCCGCAGCGTGACCGCGCTGTAGAACGCCTTCCCCAGGCCAGCACGATTCGGCCCACGACCCAAACGGCAAAGGCCGCGCAGCTGCGCGGCCTTTGCCGTTTTTGCACCCCGGCGCTCAGAACGCGTAGCGCAGAGAGAACGTCGCCTGCCCCGCGATCTCCGCCTCGAAGAACACCGCCTCTACCGCAGTCGCCTCACCGGAACCCGCGCCCTCGTGCTTCACCTCGAGCGTGTGCCCGTGCTGAGGCAGCGCTGTGCCCATCACCCGCAGCGTGGTGCCGAAGCGCAGCCGTCCGAACGCGAGCTCCGCGCCAACGCCGACAAACGCCATCGGCAGCACGCGCGTGTCCTGCGCACCGCCGAGCTCCACCTGCGTGACCTCGCCACCGACGCCGAGCTCAACATGGGGCCACACCGGCGTGCTGTTCTCGTACCGCGCGCCGACCGTACCCGCGGCGAGCAGCGACATGCGATCCATGCCCGCGTCGATTGTGTGCTGGGTCGCGTAGTACCCATCCAACGACACCTGCAGATACAGCGCGTCGAACCGCGTCGCCTGCGCGAACGCCCCCACGCCGTTCATACGACAGTCAGACCACTCCAGGCGGTCCTCACCGGCGTGCCTGAAGCCGTAGCCGCCGATACGCGTGCCCAGGCTCCAGTCCCACGCGCGATCCTCTACGCGGTCCACCTGGGACAGTTGTGTGTCTGCGCCCAAGGCTGCGGACGGAAGCAAAGAGGCGCACAAGGCGACCCCGGCGAGGGCGGACCATCGGGAGCTGAACATGACATCTCAACGGCGAGAGCGTGGGGACAGAGTCCTGTCTGTCGCCGCCGCGCCGCTCTTTTGTGCACAGCGTTGTCGTTTCGCTCCGAGCGGGTCGCCACATGGTGCGCCGGCCCGCCACAGCAAAAACGCCGAACGCCGTCCGAAGACGGCGTTCAACACACTCGCAACCAATCACTCGAACACTAGCGGTGAGCCAACTCCGCGCCGCCGTCCCGCATGCGGAACGTGACGGGCAAGGTGATCGAGACGTTGTCGCGGTCGTTCGCGGCCAGCTGCTCGTCCTCGATGGAGCCCTCAACGCAGCTCGCCAGGTTGTCGCTGCCGGTGCGGTTCTGGACAATGTCCACGTCCGAGATGGTGCCGTCGGAGTCGATGTAGACGCGCATCAGCATCAGGCCGGCGAGCGCCGGGTTCCGTCCCAGGTGCGACTCGTAGCAGTCCTGCATCGCGTCGCGGAACAGGTGCATGTGCTCATCCACGTAGTCTCGGCCGTCCAATCCGTGCGGCATGAAGGTGCCGACGAAGGCCTCGGGGGTCGTTTGCGCGTCCGCCGAAGACGGTGCACCCAACACGACCAACAAAGCGATGGCGGCGAAGAAGGTCGAGATGTGTTGCGTGATGTTCATGGTTGGCTCCGATTGTCGCTGCTGATTGCTGCGAGTGCAATAGCAACGTGCCCACCGATTAGGGGCGCGTCAATACGAATGTTGCGGAAAAGTTCAATAAAATCAGAAAGGTACGCCATTGCCCTTCATGTGTCGCGCTGTCGTTTTCTAGTGGACACTGTGCGGCGGCGGGGGCGATTGCGTACACCTACGACGCGGTAGGACAGGGGCTATTCATGGCGAAATCCCTCAAGTTTCCTCGGACTTGCGCGCGCCGAGCACCAAACCGATGCCCTGCGAGGTGTCCGCTGACCGCCGAACCGTGCGGTACGTCAGGGTGAGGTGGCAGACGGTACTTTGCTGCCAGGGACCTACATGCAAGTACATAGCGTGCTCCCGATCGCCCAGCGAACTTTTTCGCATCTTAACGGCATACCGGCGCGTCGATTCTTGTTCGACGCGCTCCACGCCCCGCCGACCGTGCGATAGCGCCCACGAACGACAACAGGCCGGGCGAAACCGCCCGGCCTGTTGTCGTCATGACCTGAGGAGGTCTAGAACGTAACCTCTTCCGAGTACGTGCCGGTGTTGCCCAGCGCGTCCTCGACCGTCACGTTCAACGTGTACGTGCCAGCAGCGACCGTGCTGGACCACACAGCAGCGAAACGCGTGACCGGCACACCGGAGTGTCCGCCCACCGACTCCGCCGTCGTCGTGATCGACTCGACCGAGCCCATCGTCGTGCCCGCGTCGTTGACCAACTCGATCGTCACGTCGTCCGTCGTGAGCGCCGTCACCGGGGGCTGCGAACCGGTCGGGACCATCGGGTGACGCATGCGGAAGTTGCCCGTCGCGCGACCCGGGTCAGACGCCGGACCCTGGAACTGGCCGCGAACCTCCGGCGGGAAGCCGATCGTTCCGGTCACACCGGACTCCGTGGCCACGGGCGTCACGATGATCTCGTCCGTTCCCGAGAACTCGATCGGGTCCGACGTGAGGTCGTACGCCACGCGCTCACCCGCGTCGTTCTGGTAGTGACCGTCGATGCGGAAGCGGTACGTCCCGCGCGGGAAGTCCTGAAGCTCCTCCCAACGGACAACCCACTCCCACTCGTTCGTGTCCGCGTGGCGACGAACGCGCGTCAGGAAACGCCACTCCAGGTTGTTGTACTCGCGCTGGTTCGGAAGAATCACCGGCGCCCAACCCTCATTGTTTCGCTCCAGCGTCACCACCGGAACCTGGGGCTGCTCGGCGCCCGGGTCGCCGCCGTACCAAGCGAACTCGATCGTCTCGAGGCGCGAAACCTCCGTCGGAGGCGCCACCGTCCACGTGCCGACGATGTCCGACGGTGTCGAGAGAATCTCAAACGGCTCCGCGTCGCGCACCGCGTACTCGGTCGGAAGCGGCTGCGGACGCGCTGGCTCGAACGCCGCGTCGATCATCGTGTGGTACGTCTCCACGAAGCGGTCCACCAAGTAGTCACCCTCGTTCGGGCCCCACATGCTCATCGTCGTCTCGTAGCCACCCTGGTGGTAGCTGAACGCGTAGTCCGGGTAGTCGTCGATCGGCTGCGGCGTCGAGTGACCTTCCCACGGCGGGTTCTCACCGCGCATGTTCGTCGGCAGCAGGTAGAACAGGTGGTCGTTCGCGTAGCCGAGCGTCCACGTGCTGTGCACGTCCAGGCCGAACTCATCTTGAAGCGCGCGCTGCATCTCCCACGACAGCTCCTGCGACAGCTCGCCGGGCACCGTGCCGAGCGTCAGGCCGTTCATCTCCATCATCGTCATCTGCGAGCGGATCATCGTCGTCGGCGGGGCGTTGTACAGCAGGAACTGCAGCGCGCCGGCGCAGCTCGTGTTCTCCAACTCGCCGTGCGTCGCGTAGTCGTCGTCGCCGCCGTTGCGGCCAACGCACGACAGACCGCCGTAGTGGTACTCGCCGCCGAACGGGCGCGCCAAGATGCTCGAGAACGCCCCGCGCTCGTAGCCGAGCAGGTCGTAAGAGATCGGGAAGCGCATCGTACGCGAGTTCAACGTCAGCTCCGACGTCGTCTCCATGTCCATGAACGTGTCCCACGTCTTCTCGACGAAGATCCAACCCATGCGCTCCATCGCCATCGGGAACGCGTGACCCTGCGAACCGCCCGCCGGACCCATCGTGCCCGAGTTCTGGTTCATGAAGAGCACCGGCGCGAAACGACCGAACTCTTCGCCGATCGCATCCTCGAACGAACGCTCCAAACGGCCCACGCCGTCGCCCGACATGTACTCCACGTCGTTCATCGTGCCGTGCGCGCCGAAGCTCAGCAGCGCCGCACGCGGCACGTCGTCCATGTCATCGATGCGGATCAACAACGCGCGGTTGTCGTCGAACGGAGGGGTCTGCGACCAACGATCGCGACCGACCTGGTCGTCCACGTCGTAGCCCTCGATGATCTCCCAACCGATCTTCGCCGGCGCCATGTCCTCCAAAGCCGCCAGCGCGGTCTCGACCACCTTGTCCCGCATCCAGTTGAAGAAGATCTGGTGGAACTCGCCGATGCCGAACGCGCCCAGCGGAGCAGCGGCTTCCTCGGGGAGGTGCCAGTGACGGCAAGGACCGGAGTGCGTGTGCGTCGAAGAGATGATGATGTCGTTGCGCCAGTCCTGACCCGTCACGTCCTGCAGCGCGCGCGCCACAGCCTCGTGAAGACCCGCCTGCGTGAAGATCACCGGAAGGCGCATCATCAGCATGTGGCGGTCGCCGTTATCCACGATCACCGCGCGAGCGTACAAACCGTGCAGCTGACCAGAAGTCGCGCGAAGCGACGCCGCGTAACGACCGTCGTTGGTCGCAGCGCGCGTTCCGTAACCACCCTGCGGCGTACCCAACGGGTAGTTGAGCAACAGGTTCGCAACGCCAGCCTGCATCGTGCCCGTCGTCGGACCGAACGGAACGTCCAAGCTCAGATCGCCCGTGAACGGACGGCAAGCACCAAAGTCAGTGCAGATCTCACCCTCGGCGCAGTCGTCGTCCAAGTAGCACGACGCGCGGCACATGCGATCCGTGCAAGTCGCGAAACGGCCCATGTCCGTCTCCACGCGCTCGAACAGCTTCTCACAGCGCACCCAGTCACCAGGGCTCAAGCAGGCCAGCGACTCGCACAGGCCCTCCACGCAGATGAAGCCGTCTGCACACGTGTCGCCTTCGTTCGCGCAAGACTCCAACACATCGGACTCGACATCCTCGTCGACCGCGTCCTCGTCCGCGTCGTCCGTCGCGTCGTCCACCGCGTCGATACCCGTGTCCTCCGTCGCGTCAGGAAGCCCAACGTCGGTCTGAATCTCGGTGTCGTCGACAACATCGACGCCCACGTCGGCGGGCTCATCCGTGTCGCCACAGGCGACCGCGAATGAAAGAAGGGACGCCAAAATGGCGAATCGAATTGAGGTCTTCATACTACTCAGGTGGTGGTGATGGCACGCAGTGACACGCGTCTATATCCGAGACGCGCGTTCGGGTGAAGGGTCCCGCCATTTCGTTTCGCCGTCGATATGAACACCGCTTTCCGCTACCTTCCGCGCACTCCCACACCACCCCATGCTCATGAGCACCACGCGCCTCGCCCCACACTCCGGTGGCCCCCCACGCGCAGCGAACCTCGGCCCCGTTTGCGCGATGCTCGTCGTGGCCCTCGCGCTCAGCGCGTGCGGTGACACCCCCCGCGACCCCCAGACCGACGCCGGCGACCCCAACGCCGATGCGGTCGCCGACACACCCCCCGCCGCGGAGAACTGCTTCAACGGCCAAGACGACAACGACGACCTACTCGTCGATTGCGCCGACCCCCAATGCCGCCGCCTCGACGCCTGCCAAGTCTACCAATGCCCTGACGGCGCGCTCGGCGACGCCGTGGGCTTCAACGTCTTCGGCGCCTCCACCCTCGAGGCCGGAGATGACCTCGCCGGCTCCTGCGGCGGAAACGGAGGCGCCGACCTCGCCCTGCTGTGGACCGCCCCCGAGACGGGCGAGTACTTCATCGACACCCGCTGGGGCAGCTACGACACCATCCTATACGTGCGCGAAGCCGGCTGCGACGGCCCAGAACTCCTCTGCAACGACGACGCCGTCTCGCCCAACGCGCTGCAATCCGAAGTCACGCTCGCGGCAGAGCAGGGCGCGACCTACCTTATCGTCGTCGACGGGTACGATGTGGTCGTCGGCCCCGACGGGGACGACTTCGTACTCAACATCACCCCCGCATCCATGGACTCCGAACGCGGCTTCTGTGGAGACCGCCGGGACAACGATGACGACGGCGTCTACGACTGCGCCGACGAAGAATGCGCCGACGACCCCAACTGCAGCCCCCTCGAACCCGTCGTCTCCGCCGCCGCGGCCGACAATCACACCTGCGCCATCAACGCCGACCACACGTGGTGCTGGGGCAACAACCAGTTCGGCCAACTCGGCGATGGCTCGTTCCGAAGCAGCCGTCGCCCCGTCCAGGTCCGCGACGAAGACGGGCAACCGCTGCAGCTCGACAAGATCGCCACCGCCATGAACGCCAGCTGCGGTATCGACAACGACGGCGCCGTCTGGTGCTGGGGCGCGGACACCAACAACCGCCTCCTCAACGGAGACGAGGCCGGCCACGCCGCCACGCCCATCACCATCGCCCTCGACGCTCCCGCAGTCGACCTCGCCATGGGAGCGAACCACTCGTGCGTCGCCCTCAACGACGGCCAAGTCTACTGCTGGGGCGCCAACTACGCCGGCCAGTTCGGCGATGGCACCCGCGACACACCACCCGCCGACGCAACGTCCCCCGTGCGCATGCCCAGCGTCACCGACGTCGTGGAAGTCGCCTGCGGCTATCAGTCCACCTGCGCCCGAACCGCCACCGGCGACGTCTGGTGCGCGGGCACCAATCACTCCAACGAGTTCGGCGACATTCCCGGCAGCGCCAGCGCGCAACAACTGTCCCTCTCCGGTGTCGACCAACTCATCGCCGGCTACTACAACACCTGTGTGCTCCAGAGCGGCCGGGTCTCCTGCGTCGGTCCCAACTGGTCCGGGCAAATCGGCGACGGCACGCGCAACGAAGCCACCACATTCACGCCCGCCGCGCTCGAGGCCGACGTCATCGCGCTCGGCTGCTCCACCTACTCTTGCTGTGCGCTCACCACCGATCGCGCCGCCTATTGCTGGGGCGACAACAACTGGTCACAGCTCAACGTTGAGACCGTCGGCCGCGTCATGACGCCCGAACGCAACCGGCAGCAACCGATCGCGTCATTCACACTCGGCCAACAGCACGCCTGCTACATCGACACCGACGGTGCGATCCAATGCGTGGGCAACAACCAGAGCGGCCAGCTCGGCGATGGCCGCGCCACCCAAGCAACAGCGCCGATACGGGTGCTGGGACCCACCGGCGAAAGATAGATCCTCCGGGGGCGAACTTCGCTTGACACCCCACCGCGCAAAGTTATAGTGCCGCTCCCTCCAGACCGGGTCCGTATGGCCTGCGTTGGAGACACGCGCCGAGACATCGTCGTTTCCGAGCGAAACGCAACACTCTCCGGCTTCGAAAGTTCCGAGTCGTAACGACTGAGATACTGAAAATGCCCACAATCAACCAGTTGGTCCGCAAGGGTCGTAAGCGCAAGGTCAAGAAAGGCACCGCGCCCGCCCTTAAAGGATGTCCGCAAAAGCGCGGCGTCTGCACACGCGTCTACACCACCACCCCGAAGAAGCCGAACTCGGCTCTCCGGAAGGTCGCCCGCGTGCGGCTGACCAACGGGCTGGAAGTGACGTCTTACATCCCCGGTGAGGGACACAACCTCCAGGAGCACTCTGTTGTGCTGCTCCGCGGTGGTCGTGTGAAGGACCTTCCCGGTGTCCGCTACCACATTATTCGCGGCGCGCTCGATGCCGTTGGCGTGAATGCACGTCGACAGGGCCGCTCGAAGTACGGCGCTAAGCGTCCTAAATAGAGGATTGAACGATGCGTCGTAACGCTGCACCCAAGCGCCAAGTTCTGCCCGATCCCAAGTTCCACGACCGGGCGGTCACCAAGTTCGTCAACAACCTGATGGTTGATGGCAAGAAGAGCACGGCTGAGTCCATCCTGTATGGCGCCTTCGACATCGTCGAAGAACGCACCAAGGGAGAGAGCCCGGTCGAGATCTTCAAGGCTGCCATCGACAACGTGCGCCCCTCCGTCGAGGTTAAGTCCCGACGTGTCGGTGGCTCCACGTACCAGGTGCCCGTCGAGGTTCGCCCCGACCGGCAGACCGCCCTCGCAATGCGTTGGGTGATCACCGCCGCGCGTCACCGTGGCGAGCGCACCATGCGCGAGCGTCTCGCCAACGAGATGCTCGACGCGGCCAACAACCGCGGCGCTGCCGTCAAGAAGAAGGACGACACGCACCGTATGGCCGACGCCAACAAGGCGTTCGCGCACTACCGCTGGTAACCACCAGCCCCCTTTAAAGTCCTGCGATAGCAGGCCCGCCCCACCTCCCCGGTGACGGCGGATGCCATACGGCGCACAAGCGCCTGTCCCTGGCGACCAAATCTCGCGGCATCGATCGCGAATCGCACTTCCCCTTAAGAACGCACCCGTGTGCGCTCGAGGTATTCAGAGCAGTGGCCAAACAGCCTCAACTCAAAAATCTCCGTAATATCGGCATCATGGCCCACATTGATGCCGGTAAGACCACGACGACGGAGCGGATCCTCTTCTACACGGGCCGATCTCACAAGATCGGGGAAGTGCACAACGGTACGGCCACCATGGACTGGATGGTCCAAGAGCAAGAGCGCGGCATCACGATTACGTCCGCCGCGACCACCTGCTCCTGGAACGACTACCGCATCAATATCATCGACACCCCCGGACACGTCGACTTCACCATCGAAGTCGAACGCTCCCTCCGGGTCCTCGATGGCGCGGTCGGCGTCTTCTGCGCCGTCGGTGCGGTACAGCCCCAGTCCGAGACCGTCTGGCGACAAGCCAACAAGTATCACGTCCCGCGTATCGCGTTCGTCAACAAGATGGACCGCGTTGGCGCCGACTTTGAGAACGTGCTCCACGAGCTGCGCACCAAGCTCCACGCCAACCCCGTGGCCATTCAGCTCCCCATGGGAGCCGAAGACCAGTTCGCGGGGCAAATCGACCTCGTCGAGATGCAGGCGATTACCTACGACACCGATAGCCTCGGTGCGCAGATGGTCATCACCGACATCCCCGAGGAGTTCGCCGATGAAGCCGCCGCAGCGCGCGACACCATGATCGAAGGCCTCGCGGACATCGACGACGCGATCGCTGAAGCGTACCTCGATGGCCAAGAGATCGACGCGGACACCATCCGCGCGGCGTTGCGTAAGGGCTGCCTTGAGCAAGCCCTCGTGCCCGTGCTGTGCGGCTCCGCGTTCAAGAACCAGGGCGTGCAACCCCTGCTGGACGCCGTCACCGCGTTCCTCCCATCTCCCGTCGACGTCCCCGCCGTACGAGGTCTCAAAACTTCCGCCGTCGCCGACGCCGATGCGACCGGTCGCGACTTTGTGGACGCGGACTACGAAATCCGTGAGTCCGACGCCGACGCGCCGTTCGCCGCCCTCGCGTTCAAGATCGCGACCGACCCGTTCGTCGGCCAGCTTACCTATTTCCGCGTGTACTCCGGTACGCTCGAGAAGGGCGCAACGGTCATGAACTCGCTCAAGGGCAAGCGCGAGCGCATGGGTCGCCTCATGCAGATGCACGCCAACAAGCGTGACGAGCTCGACCGCGTCGAAGCAGGCGACATCGTCGCCGCTGTCGGACTGCGCTTGACCACCACCGGAGATACGCTCTGCGACGAAAAGCACCCCATCGTGCTCGAGCGCATCGTGTTCCCGGAGCCCGTCATCTCGATCGCGATCGAGCCCCGCAGCAAAGCGGACGAAGAGAAGCTCGGCGCAAGCCTCGAGAAGCTCTCCGCTGAAGACCCGTCGTTCAACGTGCGTGTGCACGAAGAGACCGGTCAAACGCTCATCTCCGGCATGGGCGAACTCCACCTCGAAATTATCATCGACCGGCTGCTTCGCGAATTCAGCGTCGAAGCCGCGATCGGTAAGCCCCAGGTCTCCTACCGCGAGACCGTCCGCGGCACCGCGCGGGTGAACGGACAGTTCATCCGCCAAGCCGGCGGCAAAGGGCAGTTCGGCGACGTCTGGCTCGAACTCTCTCCACGAGAGCAGGGCGCCGGAAACACGTTCGTCAACGCCCTCGTAGGCGACGAAATCCCCCCGCAGTTCATCCCCGCCATCGAAGAAGGTGTGCTCGGAGCAGCTGGCGCAGGCCCGCTCGCCGGACACACGGTCGTCGACGTGCAGGCCAAACTGGTGGGCGGCTCGTTCCACGAAACTGACTCCTCCGACCTCGCGTTCAAGATCGCGGCCGCTACAGCGTTCCGCGATGGCTTGCTGGAAGCGGACCCCGCGATCCTAGAACCCATTTTCGATGTTGAAGTTACTGTACCAGAAGAGTACATGGGCGACGTCATCGGAGACTTGAACCGGCGACGAGGACAAGTCACCGAAATGGCGGACGCGGTCGGCGCGAAAGTCGTGCGGGCCCATGTACCTTTAGCTGAGATGTTCGGCTACGCGACCGACCTTCGGTCGATGAGCCAAGGACGCTCAAGCTTCCACATGGAATTCCATCACTACGCAGCCGTCCCCGCGACACTGCAGAAAGAGCTTTCCGCTCGCTAGTAGCGACCTGAGGAGCAATCAAATGGCAAAAGAGAAATTCGAGCGCAACAAGCCCCACGTCAACATCGGCACAATCGGCCACGTTGACCACGGCAAGACCACGCTTACAGCCGCGATCACCACGGTGATGGCGCAAGACCGCGGCCTCGGCCAGGTCATGAAGTTTGACGAGATCGACAACGCGCCCGAAGAGCGCGAACGCGGTATCACCATCGCGACCGCGCACGTGGAGTACGAGACGGAAGCCCGTCACTACGCCCACGTCGACTGCCCCGGCCACGCCGACTACGTGAAGAACATGATCACGGGTGCCGCCCAGATGGACGGCGCAATCCTCGTGGTCTCCGCCGCTGACGGTCCGATGCCCCAAACGCGTGAGCACATCCTGCTCGCTCGTCAGGTCGGCGTCCCGTACATCGTCGTGTTCCTCAACAAGGTCGACCTGGTCGACGACGAAGAACTCCTCGAGCTCGTCGAGATGGAAGTCCGCGAGCTGCTCGACAAGTACGAGTTCCCTGGCGACGACACCCCCATCATCGGCGGCTCCGCGCTCTACGCGCTCGACGGCTCCAACGAGGAGCTCGGCGCTGGCAAGATTCGCGAGCTGATGAACGCGGTGGACACCTACATCCCGACGCCCGAGCGCGACGTGGATCGTCCCTTCCTCATGCCCGTCGAAGACGTGTTCTCGATCTCCGGTCGTGGCACGGTTGTCACCGGTCGCATCGAGCGCGGCGTTCTCAAGGTTGCTGACGAAATCGAAATCGTCGGTATGCAAGAGAAGGCCACCAAGACGACTTGCACCGGTGTCGAGATGTTCCGTAAGTTGCTCGACCGCGGCGAAGCGGGCGACAACATCGGCGCGCTCCTCCGCGGCGTGAAGAAGGACGACGTGCAGCGTGGACAGGTCCTGGCGAAGCCGGGCTCCATCACGCCCCACACCGAGTTCGAGGCCGAGATCTACGTCCTGTCGAAGGAAGAGGGTGGCCGTCACACGCCGTTCTTTGGCGGCTACCGCCCGCAGTTCTACTTCCGCACCACGGATGTGACCGGAATCGTGACCCTCCAAGAGGGCACTGAGATGGTCATGCCTGGCGACAACGTCCAAGCGGTTGTCACCCTGATCACTCCCAGCGCCATGGACGAAGGTCTGCGCTTCGCTATCCGCGAAGGCGGCCGTACC
>CBDUJZ010000163.1:0-11560 GCA_965367675.1 uncultured Myxococcales bacterium
TGAGCGTCACGACCTCGTCCTCGTCGGCGATGAGGTCCTCGATCGAGATGTCGCCCGAGATCTGGAGGATCTGCGTTTGACGCGGGGTCGAGTAGGCGTCGAGGATCTCGGTCAGCTCGGTGCGGATGACCTTGAGGAGCTCGGACTCGTTGTTGAGGATCTCAAGCTGTCGGTCGATGAAGCGTTGCAGCTCGTCCATCTCGTCGACGAGCTTGTTGATCTCCAGGCCGGTGAGCTTCTGCAGGCGCATGTCCAGGATGGCCTGGGACTGAATGCGGTCGATCTCGAGCAGCTCCATGAGCCGTTCGCGCGCCTCTTCGCCGTCCTTGGACGCGCGGATGTTGCGGATGACCTCGTCGATCATGTCGACGGCCCGCTTGAGGGCCTCGAGGATGTGCATGCGCGCCTGCGCCTTCTTCAATTCGAAGAGGGTACGGCGGGTGACGACGTCGCGACGGAAGTCGATGAAGTGCTCGAGCACCTCCTTGAGCGGCAGCACGCGCGGCTGGCCGGCGACGATGGCCAGCATGTTGATGCCGAACGAGGTCTCCAGGAACGTGCGCTTGTACAGGTGGTTGAGCACCACTTGCGCGTTCATATCGCGGCGCAGTTCGATGACCATGCGCATGCCGGTCCGGTCGGACTCGTCGCGCAGGTCGGTGATGCCTTCGATGGACTTCTCGCGGACGAGCTGCGCGATTTTCTCGAGCAGCTTGGCCTTGTTCACCTGGTACGGCAGCTCGGTCACGATGATCGTGTCCTTGCCGGTGCGCTCGTCGGTCTCGATCTCGGTACGGGCGCGGATGCGGATGACGCCGCGGCCGGTCTCGTAGGCGCTGCGGATGCCGTCGATGCGGTACAGGAATCCGTGGGTCGGGAAGTCCGGCCCGGGGATGAAGCGCATCAGGTCGTCGAGCGTGGCGCCCGGGTTGTCGATCAGGTGCAGCACGCCGGACACGATCTCGCCCAGGTTGTGCGGCGGGATGCGCGTGGCCATGCCGACCGCGATGCCCTCTGAGCCGTTGACCAGCAGGTTCGGGATGCGGGTGGGCAGCACGAGCGGCTCTTGCTCTTTGCCGTCGTAGTTGGGCCCGAAGTCGACCGTCTCTTTTTCGATGTCGGCGAGCAGCTCGGAGCAGGCGCGCGTCATGCGCACCTCGGTGTAACGCATGGCGGCCGCGGCATCGCCGTCGACGGAACCAAAGTTGCCCTGACCGTCGACGAGCGGCACGCGCATCGAGAACGGCTGCGCCATACGGACCAACGCGTCGTACACCGCGCTGTCGCCGTGCGGGTGGTACTTACCGATCACGTCGCCGACGATACGCGCGGACTTCTTGTACGCGCGGTTGTACGAGTTTCCTTGCTCGTACATCGCGTACAGGATGCGGCGGTGAACGGGCTTGAGGCCGTCACGGACGTCCGGCAGCGCGCGGCCGATGATGACGCTCATCGCGTAGTCCATGTAGGAGCTACGCATCTCGTCTTCGATGCGGACGGGCACGATGCTGGGGTCGTCGGCCGGGGGCTCGCCGCCGCCGTCTCCACCGTCTCCGCCTGGAGGCACGCCGTCGCCGGCTCCGTCTGCGCCGTCCGTTCCGGCAGCGCCCTCAGCGCCCGTCACGGTCATCTCGGCGGTCTCTTCTGTACCCTCGGCGACAACCTCCGCACTGGCCTCACTGGCCTCGGTCGGTGTCGCGTCGTTGGTCGTGTTCTCGTCTGCAGCCATGTCGATACCTTGGGGAGCGCTCACGCGCGTATGAGCGCGCGCGCGCCTTCAGATCTAGAAGAGCGCGCACCCTTGCACGAGGGGCCTCAACGGTCAATGCCAACTCCTCGTTTCGCCCCGCCCGTTGCTCCGTAAACCACCACCCGCCCTACACTACTGCCGACAAGCCCAAGTCCCACTCCCCGGCGCGTACGAGCACTCCCCGGTCACCTCGCCCTCGGCGTCCCGGCACACGTCGGAGCGCTCGTCGCGCAGGCCATCGCAGTCGTCGTCCAATCCGTTGCACACCTCGATCCCACGCAGCGACCCGTCCGGACAATACTCCGGCCCACATTCCGGCGGACGCGCCCCCACCGTGTCGATCGCAACCACCCCCGCTTCGCTCACATGCGCCGCGGTCCAGTGCGCTTGAGCCTCGAGCGACTGAACCCGTTCAAGCGCGAGTTCGCCATCCTGGTAAATGGACAACCGGGGCATCAGCGCATTCTCCGCGCCGTTTTGACCGAGTACCACTACGGTCCACGTCTCGTCCGTCGCGACGCGATCCCACCACAACGTCTCTCTCCCCGGAGGGTCCTGGAAGTCCCAACCGGCGTTGGGGTCATCGGACGCGTCGCCCGGCTCGCCCCAATCTGAAGACTCGCCGGTATAGCCCGACAGGAACAGCGCCGGAATGCCCGAGCATGGATCCGGAATCCGATACACACCGAGGTCCAGATCGACGCTTTGGGGCACGGTGGACTCCCCACCCCACTCCAACATCACGAACGTACCCGTCGGACGAGGAGTTCCTCGGTAAACCGGTCCATCGATTCGACAGTCACCTCGAGCCGCGAATACCTGGAATGCGCCCACGACTGGAGGTCGGAAGCTCGACGGGCTCCCCTCCTCGGCGACCCCCAACGAGAACCCGACGCCATCAAACTCCCAAAACAGCCCCCAAAGTCCTTCGTTGCTGTCCTCGGCGAGCACCGAGCACGAAAGTCGGTCGAAGAACATGATCTCGGCGCCATCCTCGAGCGCTTCGCCAGCGGCGGTGACACACACGATGTCGCCAGCGCAGACCGGGACGTCGGGCCCCACGTCAGGCGTCAACACATCCGGCGGCGGAACCACGTCCGGAGGAATCACGACGTCCGGCGGCGCGGTGTCCATCTCGATTGCGTCCGGTGCGGTATCCAACTCCGAGGAGTCCGGCGCAGTATCCAACTCCGAGCCGTCCGGCGCGGACACATCCGAAACCAGCGCATCTCCAGACTCCGTCGCGTCCACGCCTGAGTCCACCACATCGGTCGGCGATGCCGGCGCCGTGCCGCACGCCATCACACCGCCAAAGACAAACGGGGTGACAACGACCGTCGCGAGACGGATGAACGGGCGGGGCAGTGGGTTCAACATGAGGCTCTCCAAGATCGTGCGCTCGCCGGCGCAGCCGACACGCCTCGGAGACGCTCAAACGCCCCTCCACGGCGCTGGAACCGTAGCGCATGTCCCGACCCCGTGCAACCACCACGGCAACGGCCACGGGCCACGCAGCGCGACCCCCTCAGCGTGGCAAATCGTCGCACCACCTTGCCAGCCGGGCGCTCGCGGGCGATGGTTCCCGCCGCGCGGATTCCTAACCACCGCGCGACGGAACCACGCTTGAAACTCAGCAACCAAACATCCAACGACGCCACCGCACGGTGGTTGGTCACCCTCCGCTGGGCAGCAATGCTCGGCCAAATCGCCGCCATCATCGTCGCTGTATTCGCGCTCGACGTCGACCTCCCCGTGCCCGCGCTGCTCGGCGTTCTCATCGCCGAGTTCGCCTTCAACGTAGGCGCATTCGTATGGATTCGGCGTCAGCCGTCCCGACTCGGAGAGGGGCACGTCGCGACGCAGCTGTTCGCCGACCTAACCGTCTTGACCGCGCTGCTGTTCCTGTCGGGCGGACCAGAAAACCCGTTTAACTTCCTCTACTTGGTGCACGTAGCGCTCGCTTGCTCCGTCGCTTCCGCGCGGCTCGCGTGGGTCGTCGCGCTCGTGTCGTCCATCGCGTTCGGCGGGCTGTTCTTTTACAACGTGCCGCTCACCGTGGGCGGCATGCCGTCGATGGGGCACGGGGCGCACGCAGGCCACGGCGGACACGCCGACACCATGACCCTGCACCTGCGCGGCATGTGGGTCGCGTTCGTCGTGGCGGCCGGCTTTATCGTCTACTTTGTGACCCGCGTGCAGACCGCGCTGCGGGGGTTCCAAGCGCGCGCGCAGCGTGCCGAACGACTCGCCGCGCTCGGCACTTTGGCCGCCGGCGCCGCACACGAACTCGCCACGCCGCTGGCCTCGATCGCCATCGCGGCGCGCGAGCTGGAGCGCGGCGCCAACGACGAAACACGCGAGGACATCGCCGCCATTCGCTCCCAAGTGGATCGCTGCCGCGACGTGCTCCGCCGCATGTCTTCTGAGGTCGGACTGACCGCCGGAGAAGGCGCCCGAACCACCACCCTGCCCGCGCTCATCCACGCCGCCCTCGACGGCCTCCAAGGGGCCAAACAAGTCCGCGTCGACGCCGACGACGTGACCATGGAGACCCTCATCGCGCCGGTGGTCTCCGCGCTGCGACCGCTCATCGACAACGCGCTCGACGCGACCGCCGAACAACGCGCCGCCAACCTGCGCGCCACCGACGTAAAATCACAGGAAAAGTCCTGCGTGCACGTCCGCGCGTTCCGCGACTCGGAGTTCGTCCACTTCCAAATCATGGACACCGGCTCCGGCCTCACGCGCGAAGCCACCGAGCGCGTCGGCGAGCCCTTCTTCACCACCAAACCCGTCGGCGCCGGCGTGGGGCTCGGCGTCTACGTGGCGCGCTCCATCGCGGAGCAGCTCGGCGGCGAGCTGACCATCGAATCCGAATCCGGTCAGGGCACCACCGCCACGTTGCGCATCCCGTTCCGACAGCGCTCCCAATGAGCGAATTCACGGTCCTGCTGGTCGACGATGACGACGTGTTTCGCCAGCAACTCGGGCGGGCCTTCACCCGGCGCGGCGCCACCGTGCTGCTCGCCGGAACGCACGCCGAGGCCAAGCGCCTGGTGCGCGAACACCACCCCGAGCGGGCGGTGCTCGACCTCAAGATGCCCGACGGCGACGGCCTCTCCCTCCTGCGTGAGCTGCTGGCCGAGTCCCCAGAGCTCAAGGTCATCATGCTCACCGGCTACGGCAGCATCGCCGCGGCCATCGAGGCCACGCGGCTCGGCGCCCTCAACTTTGTGCAAAAGCCAGCCGACGCCGACGACGTGCTCGCCGCCTTTGAGCGCGGCGAAGGTCCCCCGCTGGAGGAGTCCACCGACTACCAAGCGCCCAGCCTGGCGCGGGCCGAGTGGGAGCACATCAACCGGGTGCTGCACGACTGCGGCGGCAACATCTCAGAGACAGCGCGGCGGCTGGGAATCCACCGGCGCACGCTACAGCGAAAGCTCGAGAAGTACCCGCCCAACACGTGATTCAGGGCCGTCGGGATGGGTTGCAGCGCTCTAGGCGGGGCTCACGTCCAGCGGCGCTCGGCGTGACCACACGATGGCGAACGGGGCCGCGACGACCATCATCAGCATGCCGTAGACCATGACGGCGAGCGTGACCTCGTCGCTGAACGCGCTCGAAGCGACCAACAGCGCCAAGCTCAGGTTGCGCGTTCCAGCGACCATCGCCAGCGCGCGACGGGCGGGCACACCGGCGGCGAACCCGACCAAGTAGCCGCCCACGACCGACACCAAGCAGGTGGCGACCAGGGTGACCAACGTGTGGCGCGACATGGACCACAGCAGGTCCCAGCGGGCGATGGTCAGACCGACGATGAGCAGCGCGATGATCACCTTGGTGGCCTGACCGCTCCAATGCGCGAGGCGCCGCGCGCTGACCGGATGCCGCACGCGCCACGCCATCGACAGCGCCAGCGGGAGCAGCTGGTAGAGCGCGATCATACGGATGAGCGTCCCCGCGACGCCGCCCTCGATCTCGGACGCGAAGCCGAACAGCGACAGCGTCAGCGGTGTGCCGATCACGTTGAGGCACGCCATCATGACGACCATCGACACCGCCAGTGGGACGGCGCCGCGGGCCTGATGCACGAACACCAAACTCATGGGGCCGCCGGGGGCGCACGCGCACAGCACCACCGCGACCATGGCCGCGTGCGAGCCGCCCACCGCCGTGGCGATTCCAAAGGCGAGCAGCGGCATGGCCACATGCTCGAACGACAGCGCGCCGAGCAGCAGCACGGGCCGGCGAAACACAGCGCGCAGCTGCTTGAGCTCCAGGTCGAAGCCCACCGAGAGCATGACGCTCACGAGCAACGCGGCGACGAACACATCACGCAGCAGATCGATCACGCCGTTTCCGCCAAGAATTGGAGCAGCGACGGGAGCACGAGCTCCGGCGCGTCGAGGTGCACATGGTGACGGCCCGCGACGCGCTCGGTGCGCACGTCGGCGAGGCTATCCAGGTAGTTCGCCACCTCTTCTTTACGGTACTGTAGCCCGTCGTCGCCCACGAACAGCAGCGTGGGGCAGGCGACCTCGACGAGGAACGAGTGCACCTGGTCGGGGTTGAACCGGACCAGCGACGCCGCCTTCAAGCGGGGGTCGTGGGTAAAGGCCCAGCCGCCCTCTACGGGTGCGCATCCACGGGCGGCGAGGGCCTGTACCGCGGGCGGGGTGAGCTTCCATGGCCGCGCGGCGAAGCGGGACTCGATGGCGGCGAGGTCGGGGTACACGCGCGCGGTCTGCGCGCCATATTTCTTGTTTGAGATCAAACCCTTACGAAGCGACTCACAGGCGGCATCGTCCGTCGAAGTCAGCGGGGTCAGGCCCTCGACCAGCGCCAGCGCGGCCACCCGCTCGGGGATCACAGCGGCGGTCATCGTGGCGACGGCGCCGCCCATGGAGTGCCCCAGCAGCGTGACCCGGTCCCAGCCGAGCGCGTCGAGCACGCGGACCACGGACATCACGTAGTCGGGGAAGCCGTACCAAGCGCCGGGAGCGAAGTGCGCGGAGCGGCCGTGGCCCGGAAAGTCGAGGCTCACCAGCCGGATGGCGCCCGCACCGGACGCGGCGCCCGCCTCGATCAGCAGCGGCGCCAATCGGTCCCAGGTGGCCGCGTTGTCGAGCCAGCCGTGCAGCGCGAGCACCGGGCGGCCGTCCTCAGGCCCCCACGCCCGCGCGGCGAGCCTAAGCGCGCCGGTGTCGATCGAGATTTCTTGTGGGGTCATCGTCGGAGGGGAGCGAGAGGGCCTCTTACTCCCACGGGGGCGGCCAAGAAAACAAGCGCGCCCTAGGTCGGGGACGCGTGGGCTGGCGGCCAAACTGCGTGCAAGACGACGCGCGCGGGAATACGGTGAACGAGGAGCGCGTTGTGGGCGCCTGTACGCGGGCCAGCCCTGGCGCCTGTACGCGGGCCGGCCCTGGCGCCTGTACGTCACCGAGCAGGTCAGCCGACCTGTCAGAATGTCACCGCCACGGTCGCTTGAGCCTCTCGCGCGACCTCCCTGTCCCCAGCCCCACGTTCGACCGATGAAACGCCCCACGTCTTCGCTCTCCGCTTCGCTCTTCTCCGCCCTTCTGGTCTGCTCCGGAGCCGCCGCGTGCAACTCCGGCACGCCGGAAGCCCCGACGCCGGAAGCCAACGCGGGCTCCGGCGCCGCCGCCCAGGCCGTCGAAGCCGCCTCTGGAGACGCGCCCGAGGGCGAGCCGACCAGCCAGCCGTCCGGCGAAGCCACCAGCCAGCCGACCTCGCAGCCCACCGCCCAAGGCGGCGCCGCCGAGCAGCTCGCCGCGCTCGCCCGACCGCCCGCCGAGTGGGTCACATCACGCGTTGACGAGGCCACCACGCGGCTCGTCGCCACCGACGCCGGACGCCTGATCTACAACGCCATCGACGCGCATGGCGGGCTGAGCAACTGGTACAACCAAGGCCCGGTCAACTTCCGGTTCCGCTACGCCCCCGTGCGCGACCGCGACCCGATCGACACCGTCCAGACCATCGACACGTGGCGCGCGGTCGCCGTGCACAGCATGACCGACAACCCGGACGTCCGCTTCGGCTGGGACGGCGAGCAAGCGTGGGTCTCCGACCCGACGGTCGAGCTGCCGACCAACCCCCGGTTCTGGGCCCTCACACCCTACTACTTCATGGCCGTGCCCTTCGTGCTCGCCGACCCCGGCGTGAACCTCGAGATGGCCGGCGAAGAGGTGTTCGAAGGCAAGACCTACGACCTCGTCCGCGCCACGTTCGGCGAAGGCGTCGGCGACGGCCCCGAGGACTATTACATCACGTACGTGGAGCGCGACACGCACCGCATCGGCGGCGTGCGCTACGTGGTCTCGTACCCCGGCTTCCACCCCAACGGTGGACACGGCGCCGAGAAGTTCATGGCCTACGACGGCAGCCAAGAGGTCAACGGCGTCACGTTCGCGGAGACCTTCCGAACCTTCTCGCAGAACGAAGACGGCTCGCTCAACGAGGTGGTCACCAACACCACCCTCTCGAGCATCAACTTCCAGCCGCAAGCGACCCGCGCGTCGTTCGGGGTTCCGGAAGGCGCGACCGTCAAAGAAGGCTACTAAGCCAGCACGTCTGCCGCGCCGTCGCCTAGGTCAGACCTTGGCGACGGCGCCCGGCGGGTTCCGCGACCATCAGGCCCCGCGTCACGGAGTTCGCCCCTTTGCTCAGAACCTGAACTGCGCTAGCGAGCCCCCTGCTTTCGCGCTCAGTCCTCAGGTTCATGCTCCAGATCCCTTCCGTGATCCCATCGCGGCAGCTCGCCTTCGCGGTGCTGCTCTCCGCCGTCACAGCCCTCGCCGCCTGCGCGGACTCCGATACCCAGGACGGCGACGAGTCCGACGCCGGCACCGACCTCGGCAGCTCCGTGCCCGGTGACCAAGACGTGTACGAGCCGACCGACGCGTCGCCCGACGCCCAGGTTTGCCAGTTCACAAACCCGCCGGACACCCACGCCGCCATCACCCTCACGCCGGCGTTCGATGGGCTGCTGACCGGCGAGATCGCGGACAACATCACCCAACTGGTGGCGTCGCCGCTCGAAGATGGACGCTGGTACTACAGCCTGCGCGGCGGCCAAGTGTACACCTTCGCAGAGGGCGACGAAGCGGTCGCGCTGGTCGTCGACATTTCGCCGGCCGTGGAGCTCAGCAACCGCGAGCTCGGCCTGTTCGCCGTCGCCATCGACCCGCTCTCGGCCGACGCCCCGCAGATGTACCTCACGTACAGCGCCAAGCCAGAAGGCTCCGGCAACCACCTCGGTCGAATCGCCCGGTTCCCGCTCGACACGGACACCCAAACCGCCCACCTCGATGACCAAGAGATCATCTGGCAGGTGGTGGACCCCTCGGCGTCGCACAACATCAACCAAGCGTCGTTCGGGCCGGACAATATGCTGTATTTCTCGGTCGGCGACGGCGGAAACCCGAACGACCGCTATCGCAACGGCCAGAACACCGAGACCCTGTTCGCCACCATCGCGCGCATCGACCCGCGCAACCCGACCGACGAGCGTCCGTACAGTATTCCGGACGACAACCCGTTCGCCGTACTCGACGATAGCGAGGGCTCGGGCGACGACAGCGAGGGCTCGGGCGACGACAGCGAAGACGAAACGGACAACGCCGCGCAGGAGATCTGGGCCTGGGGCCTGCGCAACCCGTGGCGCTTCTCCTTCGACTCCGAGACCGGCGCGCTCTACGTGGGCGACGTGGGCCAAGACGCGTGGGAAGAGGTCAACCGCGTTGAGGGTGGCGAGAACTTCGGGTGGCCGCTGCGCGAAGGCCCCGACTGCTTGAGCGAAGACCCGTGCGAGGGCGACTTCACCGAGCCCGTCTGGGCGTACACGCACGCGGAGGGCGCCTCGATCTCGCTCGGATTCGTGTACCGCGGCGAGGCCATCCCTGAGCTCTACGGGCACCTGTTCGCGGCCGACTTCGCCAACGGCTCCATCTGGTCGATCGACCTGGAGCCGGAGACAGGCGCGCAAGCGACCCTGCAGCTGGAGTCGGGCCTCAACATCGCCACGTTCGCCGAGGGACACGACCACGAGATGTACGTGCTGCGCTACGCGGGCAACGGCAACGGCCAGGTGTTCCGCATCGACCCCGCGCCAGAACGCACAGAGGAGGACACGTTCCCGCGCCAGCTGAGCGATACGGGCTGCGTCGACATGGAAGACCCGCTGGCCCCGGTGCCCGGGCTGCTGCCCTTCCGCCCCGCCGCGCGCCTGTGGAGCGACGGCGCAGAGAAGGCGCGCTTCATGTACGTGCCGCCCGACCGCCGCATCGACGTGCAACCCGACGGCGACTTCCACCTCCCGGTCGGCAGCGTGTTGGTCAAACACTTCGGCTTCGACGACGTCATCCACGAGACGCGCCTGCTCATCCACCACGAGAACGGCGGCTGGCGCGGCTACAGCTACCGCTGGGACGAGGACGGCGACGACGCCACACTGCTGGAGTCGTCGTTCACCGAGAACCTGCCCAACGACGTGCGCTGGCTCTACCCCTCCCGCAGCCAGTGCAACCAATGTCACACCGAGCAAGCCGGTATCGGGCTCGGCCTCGAAGTCCTGCAGTTCGGGCTGCCCTACGCCGCGCTCGAAGACGGCACCCCGCAGATGGACGTGCTGCGCGATTTCGACCTGTTCAACGAGGCCTCGCTCGCGCGCATCGACGCCCTCGAAGACGAACGCGACCCCATGCCCACGCCGTTCGGCGACGCGGACCTCGACCGCCGCGCGCGCGCCTACCTGCACGCCAACTGCGCCGGCTGTCACCGCCCCGACGGCCCCAGCGCGCAAGGCGACCTCGACCTGCGATACACCACGCCCATGGCCGAGCGCGGAATCTGCGATGAGCTCCCCACCCAGGGCACGCTCTACCGCCCCGACGGCGACGACCTGCGGCTCCTGATCCCCGGTGACGCCGACCACTCGATCCTGTGGCTGCGCATGGAAACCACCGACGTATTCCGCATGCCAGCGCTCGGAACGGTGGTGCCGCACGACGACGGCCTGGCCCTGATTCGCGAGTGGATCGAGTCGATTGACGACTGCCCTTAGCTTCGTGGATCATTCGTGCACGAAACCGGTGAATAGCCACTCGTAGCCCGCGTCTGAACCAACGACTCCCACGCCGAAGTTGACGCCATGACCCGCCTGTCCAAAGCCATCCTGACCGCCCTGCCGCTGCTTGCCCTCGCCGCCTGCGAGGTCAACCACATGCCCATGTACACCGCGCAAATCCATACGGTGCACATGGAAGCGACGGTCACCGGCGACATCGAAGTCGAGGTCATCGACCCCGAACTCATCGACTACGACGGCAACATGGTCCCCGTCGTCGACCCCTACCAGGACAGCCTGGTGAGCCGCTTTGTGAACCGCGTCGGCACCCGAATCGTACAGACCGAGCTCGGCGTCACCTCCGTCGCCGTCTTCCAAACCGAAGCCGCCAACCGCCTCGGATGGAACACCGACCCGTCGCTCGCCTACCACGACGCCAGCTTCGTCATCGACGTGAACGACCTGGAGATCACCATCGACGACTGGGGCTTCCCGACCCTCGAGGTGAACGTCAAAGTCGAGGGCTGGTTCACGGCCAACGGCGAGCTCATCTACCGCGAGTACACCGACCACCAAGTACCGCTGCTGTTCGCCCAAGAGCTGGTCGAGCCCTGGAACGCCAGCGACATCAACGACGTTCTCGACGCCCGCGAAGTGAACCTCCGCACCCTCGACACCATGCCCGACGCCGAGCTCCGCGCCCGGGTATACACAGCCATCGA
>CBDUJZ010000164.1:0-11550 GCA_965367675.1 uncultured Myxococcales bacterium
CGCGGCCGAGCCTGCGCTGACCCCTCCCGCCATGCCGCCCCGTCCGCAGCGCACTGCGCGCGCCGACGATGGCCAGCCGATCGCGGTGGAGAACATCCCTGAAGACGCGCCCAAATTGCTGCGCGCCTCCCCCGAGCTCCTGCGCTCCGACCTTCGCGATCTCCGTCGTATGAACGGCGAGAACGCGGACGAAGGGGACCAAGAATGACCCCACTGCGGATGCCGGTCGCGCTGCTGGCCTGCGCCGTGACGCTCGTCTTCGCGCTCGGCGGGGGGCCCGCGTTCGCGCAACCAGCGTCCGAGGGTTCGGCGGGTGTCGAGGGCGAGCCGGTCGAGGGCTCAGCGGAAGGCGACCTTGAGACCGTCGGCGAGGTGGTCGAGGCGCTGCCTGTGCAATTCGACCTCAACGTGGAGCTGGAGACGAGCTTCTTCGCGCAGGACGAGCTCGGGTTCGATGGCGACACGTTTTCCGCCGTGGTCAACGACGCTTCGCATTGGATTGGTGGCGCGGTGGATGCCGCGATCCACGTGCGCGACCACGGCACGCAGGCGGTGATCTCGAATCTGGGGCCCTGGATCGCCATCGCGGTCCTGGGCTTCATCATGTTCCTGGGAGATCGGCGCGCCAAGCGGAAGTTTGTGCAGCTCGCCGCGACGCTGCAGCCGCGTCGGCCGGACGCGAACCCGCAGGTGTTGGCGCTACGTCGTGCGCTGGTCGCTGGAGCCGGTAAGCTCGTCATGCCGACGGTCGGTTGGATGCTGTCGTACGTGCCCGTTCAGGGGATGTTCGACAGCGCGACTTGGACGGTGGCGCTGTCCCAAGCGCTGGCGCTCCTACTGGTCCTGCGTGCCATCATCGCCGCCGCGGATGTGTTCTTCCGCAGCGATGTCTTCGAGTTTCCCGAGGAGAGCGCCGAGGTCCTTCGCCGGATCGTGGTCAGCTCGACGGGCGCGATCCTGTTCTTCGTGGCGTTGAGTGGGACCATCTCGATCACCGGCTATCGCTCGGACGCGTTCGCGCTGAGCGAGCGGCTGCTGCGCTTGTCGATTACGCTGCTGAGCGTGCGCGTGCTGGTCGCGACGGGGCACATTGCGAAGCTGCTCCCCGAGGAGGGCTCGGCCGCCTACCTGCGCTTCCGCAGCCTGTTTGTGCGCTACGTGCGCCACTTCGTGGTGCTGTCGTTGGTGCTGCTGTCGTTGTGGACGCTGGGCTTCACGCGTGCGGCCACAACGGTGTTGCTCCGCTCGTACGGCATCGTCGCGTTGCTGGTCGGCGGCGCGCTCGCGCTGCGTTGGTTCGACCGTTACAGCGGCCGGCCGAGCGACGGCTCGCTGGCGGCGGCGCTGATGGGGACCGTCGACTCGTTCGCGCGGTTCTGCATCAACTTGGCGTTTGGCGCGGCGATCCTGGGCTTGCTCGGGCTCCTGAACCCGGTGTTGACGGCGCTGGACTCACTGGGCGTGAGCTTCGGCAACTCCTCGCTGACGGTGCTGAGCGTGCTGACGGCGGTGTTCGTCATCATGCTCGCAGTGCTGCTCTCGCGCGTGACCCGGGTGGTGCTCGAACACACGCTGTACCCCGCGATGGAGGTCGATGTTGGCGCGGCGTACGCGGCGAACATCGGGATCCACTACTTCATCTTGGTGGCATCGTTTGGCCTCGCGCTCATCGCGCTGGGCATCGATTTGGGCGCGCTCACGGTGTTCGCTGGAGCGCTCGGTGTCGGCATCGGCTTTGGTCTGCAGGACTTCGCGCGGAACCTCGTGAGCGGCCTCGCGCTGCTGTTCGGCAAGATCATCCGCAAGGGCGATTTGGTCACCGTGGGCGGCGAGTACAACGGCATCGTAGAGGAGATCGGCGGCCGCATGGTGCGCATCCGAACCCGCGACAACACCGACCTGGTGATCCCGGCGTCGGAGGTGGTGGGCAGCGCGCTCGTGAACTGGACGCATGGCTCGCCGGTGGTGCGGATTCGCGTCCCCGTTGGTGCGAGCTACAGCTCTGACCCCAACGAAGTCCGCGAGGCGCTGCTCGACGCCGCCGCGCGGTTTGACCATGTGCTGCGCGACCCGGCGCCCGACGTGTGGTTCACCGAGTTCGGCGACAACTCGATCAACTTCATGCTGTTGGTGTGGATCTCGGCGGCGAGCATCGACCCGACGGTCGCGCGCGGCAAGCTCATGTTCCACGTCTGGGACGCGATGGCCGAGCGCAACATCGAGATCCCGTTCCCGCAACGCGACCTGCACCTGCGCTCGGTGGACCCCGCGCTGTTGGAGCGTCTGCAGGGCGGCCTCGTGCCGAGCGGCCCAGAGGGAGCGTCCGAACAAGCGCCCAACGCCAGCACGCCCGCAAAAACGGACAAGGCCGACGCGTCCGAAGACGGGCCGGCCTAGCCGTAGTCGACTCGCCCCGTGCTGGGGCGAACGAGCCGCTAGCGGACCGTAAACACGATCTCGACGCGGTCGTTGTCGCTGCGTCCGGCGTCCGCGCGGTTGTCGAAGCGGGGCGAGCCCTCTCCGAATCCGGCGGTGCTCACGCGGGACGAGCGGATGGAGCGCTGAACGAACCAGTCTTGGACCTCGTCGGCGCGGGTCTGGCTGAGCGCCATGTTCGTCTCGTCGGAGCCGCGGTCTTGGGTGTGGCCTTCGATGAGGATCTCTCGGCCCTCGAACTGGCGGAGGATGGTGAGCACCTCGTCGAGCAGGTACACGCGCTCGGTGCGCATGTTGGTGTCGCCGCGGTCGAACAGCGCGGGAACAACGATGATCATGCCGCGGGCGTCGATGAACGCGAGGTCCTCGCCGAACACCCGTTGGGCTTCTTCGAAGATGGCCTGGTTCTGGCTGTTGGAGAGCATGCGGTCCTGCTCGGCCATGAACTCGTGCTCGGAGCCGGCGATGGCGAGGCGGTACTCTTCCATGGAGCGCAGCGCGACGTCATATGCGCGCTCGAAGTCGCCCTCGTCGAAGTGCTGCTGCGCGCGCGTCAGGCTGACGTTCGCGGTGGTGTATTCCTCGGTGGCGAACTCGTCGGCCTTGCGTCCTTCGGCCTCACGCTGGAGCACGCGCGCCTCTTGGATGGCGTATCCCGCACGGGACTCGGTCTGGTACTGCGACTCCATCGTGGCGATCTCGCGACGCAGCGCTTCGTTGTCCTCGAAGAGCGCCGTGATGGTCTCGAGGAGGGCGACGAGCTCGCTCTCGGAGCGGAACATGTCGTCGTAGATGTTGCGTCGCTCGCGCTGCTCTTGGCTGCGCCGGTTGGCGTCTCCGAGGCGGATGCGTCCCTCGGCGGTGCGGCTGTAGTTGTCCGCGGCGTGGTAGTAGATGAGGCCGACGCGCGAGAACTCCTCGGCGAGGTCGTCCTTGCGGTTGCCCCACGCGTCGGCGGCGAACTCATGGTTCACGTGCGCGCCGTCGAGGGCTTCGATGGCGCGGACGCGGAGGTCACGCACGTTGGGGTCTTCGATGTCTTCGGTCTCGATGCGCATGTCCTGCGCGGCCTGGGCCTGCAGGAGCGAGTCGAGTTCAGCGAGCTCGTCGGTGAACGGGCGGCCGCCACATGCGGTTAGGATGCCCGCGAGCGCGATAATCGTGAGGAAACGCATGCTCATTTCTCCGAGTTCATTTGGTCGACGATCGCGGAGACGTCGTCCTGAAGTTGCTGACGGCGCTGCTGCATGGTCTCCAGCTGAAGCTGGGCCTCGTCTGCGGCGGCGGTCATTTCGAACAGGTCGGTCTCGCGCTGGTCGGCGAGCTGCTCCACGGTCGCGCGCTCGAGCATCGAGTCGATGAGGTCGACGCGGGCTTCGAGGCGGTTGAGGACGATGGTCGCCCAGGCGGTGTCGGAGGCCGACAGCTTGCCTTGCACCTCGGCGATCTCCAGCCGCGCTTGCGCGAGCTCGAGCGACGCTTCGTCGGCCAGCTCGTGGGTGTCGAATTGCGCGATGGAGGCGTTGGCGGCCTCCAATCGGTCTTGCAGGTCATCCGCAGCGCCAGCCATGGCGGGCACCGCTGCGAACGCGAACGTCGCTACCAAAGCGAGCTTGAGCGTCCAATGCGTCATGGTCTTCCTCGGAGTAAGTTGAAGGGGAGGGGTTCTAATCAAAGTCGTGGTGAAAGTCGATTGACGAACGACGCGGAGATTCGTTCAAGCGCCGTTGTTCGGCCTAGATCGGCGCCACACCCTGGAGCAGTACCGCCACTGCTTCTCTTGCCGTCTCCAGCGTGTAGCCGTGGTCGGCGAGCGCCGAAAGGGTGGATTCCACACCCGCCTTTTCCGCCGCGTCGAGTTGCGCTGGATCGTCGGCAAACTGCACGAGCGCTCGCTTGAGCCGAGTGAGCGCTTCTCGGCGCGAGGCGTGGTAATGCGCCCGCAGCTTCTCGAAGAGATCGGGGAAGATGCGCTCGAAGTCGACGGGATCGGTGGGGTTGTCGATTCGGAACGCCGCGATCCGCGACAGCACCGCGCTGCGGAACGTGTCGGGGTTCGACGTGCGGCCGAGCTGTTCCTCGACGCGCGCGAGCAACTCTTGGTCGGGCGGCAGCAGCTTTCCGGTCCGCTCGTCTTTGATCTTCTCCTTTCGCAACGAGTGGTTGGCGTGCAGCACGTAGCGCTCGAACAGGCGCTTGTACTCCGCCGGATCCACCAGCCCGCTCGCGGCGTCCACCTCCCGCTCCACCCGGTCGAGGTACACCTCGCGGACGGTTTCGATGAACGCGCTCGGCGACCGGTACGGGCCGTCGGCGGGCATCTGGAGCCACTCGTAAACGCTCGCATCTTCGATCAGGCGCTCGAGCGCGTCGAACACGCCGAGCGGTGAAAGCGTGCTGCCTTCTTGATGCGCGGCGTCCAGGAGCGCGGTCTTGAGCTCACGTGGACTGGCGCCAAACCGCCCCTCATAGTCCAGGCGTCGCTCGCCTTGTTCCACCAGGGTCTGCACGCCGGCCCGGAGCAGCTGGCGTTGCTCTGGGTTGAGGCCATCCGGCAGCGTCCCGTCGGCGTACAGGCGTGCCTTCTCAAGCGGCGTGAGCGACTGAACAATGTCGCGGATCGCAGGCTCGAAAGCCGTCGCGTCCGGGCGAATCAGCCGGGTGAGGACGGCCCAGAGCGCCAGGCAGAACGTGGTGTGTGGGGCGACATCCTTCTCAAGCTCCAGCGCGCGCAACTGCGCGTCGTAGATGGCCTGCTCCGCCCTGAAATCGAGCAGATACGGCATGCGCACGAGCGAGATTCGGCCCTTGTACGACGCCCAATCCGGCTGCGATTTGAACGCGTCCAGGTAGGTCTCGTTCGCGGTCGCGATGAGCACGGCGTCGATGTGCATCTCGCCGGTCTCCAGTGAGACGGTGCCCTTTTCGGACGTCGAGAGCAGGTACTTGTTGGCCTCCATCGGGCGCTTGAGCAGGTCGTTGTATTCGACGATGCCGCGGTTGCCCTCCACGAGTGGGCCGTAGGGCTCGAACAGGGTCTGGGAGTGCAGGACTGCGGGGAGGGCGCTGATGCTCCGGTCGGCGGTGAGCTGCCGCGCGCTGGCGTCCACGCGAAGCTGCGGTTCCACCGTCACGGCCGCGCGTCGATAGCGCCGAGACACGAAGAAGCGCTCCACTTGCACATGCTTGAGCACCTCGGCGTAGTCGCCAAAGTAGGAGGCCAGCAGGGCGTCGTAGACCGCGCGTGAGCGGTGGCCGAGGTCGCCCAAGCGGATGGTGTCGCTGAGGACGAACTCTCGGTCGCCGCCTGCGCTGTCCGCCGCTGTGAGCGCGTCGTTGAGCAGCTGCTGGCGGGCGTCCGTCGGCAGCAAGAAGAGCGGGTTGTCGTTGTGTTCGGACGGCAGCCGAGAGTCGATCATCGCGACCGGCAGGGTGGCGTAGGACTCGGAGGCGTCGACCTGCCCACGTTGGCCACCGAACCCGATCCGGCCCCCTTCGAGCGACGAGGTTGGGAACACCCAATTGAAGCGGTAGAGCGTGCCTTCGTCTGTCTGTGAGTACGCCTCAAGCGCGCGCATCAGGCAGGCGACGAGCGAGGATTTGGCGGACCCGTTGGGGCCGTGCACCAGAATCAGCCGGTTGATTCGGCGCTCTCGGACGAAGTGGTCGAGCGCGCGCACGAGCGCCGCCTGCGTGGCCTCGTTACCGACCACGCGGTCGTGGTGCTCGCTGAACTCCGCGTCAAACAGCTGGTAGCGTTTGAGCGAGCCTTGGCCCGAGACCACGTCCTCGACCCCGAAGTACTCCAGCGCGTCGAGCAGGTATTGCGCGCTGTTCCGGGCGTAGCGGGTGGGGTGCTCCACCACGCGTTCTAGGTACTGCGCGAACGAGGTGAGCCGGTGATCGTCCTCGAACGAGGTCTTCAGCGCACTCGCCACGCCCTCGATACAGCGCGCGGCGGTCGTTCGTGCAGGGTCGCTCACTGTTGCACAGCGGCCCAGACGACCTCTTCGCGAACGCGCACGCACCCGGCGTCGTCACACACGCCGAGGACGACTTCGCCGGGGATCGAGGCGGCGTCGCCAGGCTCGGCGATGCGGATCTCGAACCGCGCGTCTTGCTCTTCGAGGCGGATCGCGTCTGCGGCGCCTTGGGTGGTGCCGGCGCCCACGGGGGCGTCGTCGGCGACTTTGACGCGCCACGGGAAGTTGGCGTCGGTGTTGAGGTGGTAGCCCTCGGAGGCGCCGAAGTCGGTGACCAGCACGAGGCTGCCGTCCTCTTCGACGCGCGTCGACGTGACCACGGTGTGCAGCGCGGGCTCTTCGGCGGCGGCGGCGGGCGCGTCGCTGGGGAGCGTGGTGCCTTCGGCCGGAGCGAACGCGGGGGCGGTCGGAGCGGCCTCGCCAGCAGCTGTGGGATCGGCCTCACCGTTCACTGGAGGGGTCGCCGTGTTGCACGCGCTCGCGGTGAGCAGGCCGGCGAAGAGAAGACTGACGTGGTACGATCGTTGCGGCATGATGGTCGGGTAAGTATCGGTGATGCGTCTCGGACTCAGCGGCCAATGTCCACTTCCAAGCACGAGGAATCTACACCAACCTCGCCATCGGGAACAATCGCTGCCCGTGGAGAAGTCGGGTCGCGTCCGGATTTAGCGGACACCGCCGAGTCCGCGCGCATCGGCACGGTAGATGTGCGAGCGACCGCGGACTTGGCCAGAGACGCCCTCTCGGAGACGCTCCCCGCGGTGCCGCCCGAACGGGCATCGGACGCTGGCGATGCCACGCAGTCGGGCGTCCTGCCCGAGTCGATGCCGACCGCGATTTCGGCCTCTAGTCCTTACGGAGCGCGGTCGTCGTCGCGTTCAGCGGAGTCGTTCGTTTCGGGTCCGCACACGTTGGTGGCCGAGCGCGGTATGCTCGACCACTACCGCATCGACGCCAAGCTCGGCGCCGGCGGTATGGCGGTCGTGTATCGCGCCGAAGACACCACCCTCAAGCGCTGGGTGGCGCTCAAGATCCTGCACGATCATATTGCGGGGCGGGCGGAAAATCGGGAGCGGTTCGAGCGTGAGGCGCGTGCGGTGGCCCGGCTCAAGCACAAGAACATCATGTCGGTGTACGGCTTCTCGTCGCCGTCTGCGCCGGTGGGGTACCTTGTCGCTGAGCTCATCGAGGGTGAGACGCTGCGAGAGTTCGTCGAGCGCCGCGGCTTCGCGCTGCCCGAGGTCGCGGCCATGGTCTGCCTGCGCCTCGCCGACGCGCTGCAGCACGCGCACGAGGCCGGGGTCATCCACCGCGACTTTAAGCCCGAGAACGTGATGATCGTCTCGGCGACCGGCGTGCCCAAGCTCATGGACTTCGGGTTGGCGCGGCTGCTCGACCACACCACGGTCACCATGACCGGCGCGGTGCTCGGCTCGCCGGCACACATGAGCCCCGAGGCGATCGAAGGCAAGCCGGTGGACGCGCGGGTGGACGTTTTCGCGTTCGGCACCGTGCTGTACTACGCGGCCACGGGCCGGCTGCCGTTCGAGGGCTCCAACCCCGCCGTGCTGCTCAACGCGATCCTCATCGGAAAGTACGCTGACCCGGCGATGATTCAGCCGCGGGTGGGCGGGCGTCTTGGCCGGATCATCGACCGTTGCCTGGAGACCGATCCCAACGATCGTTATCAGACCGCCGCCGCTCTCGCTTCCGACCTCCGAACGTGGCTTGGAGAGCTTGGCTACGACGATGTGGACGCCGAGCTCGCCGCGTTCTTTGCGGACCCGGATGGGCGCGAGCCAGTGCTTGAGGCGGAGTTGATCTCGACGCTGCAGCGGTTGGCGTCGCAGACGGCGGAAGAAGGGCGCATGGCGAGCGCGTTGGCGCATTGCGACCAGTTGCTGGCGCTTGAGCCGGAGAACGCGACGGCGCTCCGCATCTTGGGGCGCGTGAAGAGCCGGCGCCGGAATCGGCGTGTGGCCGGCGTGCTGACGCTCATCGCCGGGCTCGTGTGCTCGATCGTGCTGGTGCGGCCTTCTGGCACGCCGATCACGCCGCTGGTGTCGCCGGATGCACCCGCCGCGACGGCTGTCAGCCAGGGCGTGGGGCTGGTCGAAGGGGCGAGCGAACAGGCGCTGGCGCTGGTGCTGGCGGCGCAAACCCAGGCCGCTATCGAGCGCGCCCGGGTGCTGGTGTGGACCGCCGTCGCGCACGCCCAAGCGGTGCACGCCGCTAGTACCGTCAGGGTGGTGGCGGAGCAGATCGCGTACCGAGAGGCCGCCACGCGGGCCAGTCAGATCACGCCGCCAGTCCGTCGTCCCACGGCCGAAGAGCTCGCCGAGATTCGCGCGCGCGCGGAGCAGCCCGAGGTCGTGCCCGAGCCCGACGGGCCGGGCGAGGTGGTGGTGGTCCCGACGCGGCACGTGGACTTCAACGTGTTCCCACCGACGGCGATGATCCGCATCGATGGCGTGGAGATGGGCCGGGCGGCGGACCTCAACCGGCGCGGGCTGGAGCTGCCGCTGGGCGCACATCGCATTGAGATCAACGTCCCGAACTCGCAGCGTGCGCGGCTGCAAGAGCGGTTCGTGGTGCGTGCTTCGGGCGCGACGCGTGTGGCGCTGCGCGTGCCGTGGGCGCCGGGTTACGTGGAGGTCAACTCGGCACTTCCCGGGCGCGTGCTGTTCGAGGGCCGCGCGTACGCGACGGGCGAGCGGATCGAGGTGCCGATCGAAGGCGACGCGACCGAGCGGCGGGTCGAGCTCCAGCTGCTGCCTCCGGAAGGGCAGGGCGGGCCCACGTCGATGACGGTGACGGTGCGTACGGAGCAGACGGTGCCGGTGTCTGCGCCGTTCTAGCGGGCAACCTGCGGCTGCGCCGTTCTGGCGGGCAACCTGCGGCTGCGCCGTTCTGGCGGGCAACGTGCGGCTGCGTGTGGATCCGCACGGGGAGTGGCGCCCGGATTTGCGGGCGGTGTGGCGCACATGCTGCGGGGCGACGGCGTGTGCTGGTCGCCAACTCCAGTGCTTGGTAGACTCCCGCGTCTATGCCGATCGCACCCGACCCCACCCCTGCCAGCCGCCGCGACCCGCGCTCCGCCATTGTGCGGCGTGTGACCGCGTTGGTGGGGCGGCGCGCTGCCCTGGTCGGACTCACGCTGGCGGTCGTCGTGGCGGCCAGCGCACCGGTGTCAGCACAGGTCGCGCCCAAGCAGGAGCCGGTTTACGAGCCGAACCGCTCGTTCGAGGACGCCTTCGATTTCGCGCAGAACTCGTACTTGTACGGCGACTATGGCGACGTGGTGCAGACGCTGCGTCCCATCCTGCTGCCCGCGGCGCCGGCCGACGCTGAGTCCGCCACCCTAATCCGAGCGTACACGCTGCTCGGTACGGCGGCCCACTTCGAGACCGAGGGCGCGACGGCCGATGACGCCTTCCTTCAGGTGCTCCTGCGCGACCCCCGATTCCAGCTCGATCCGCTGCTGTACCCTCCGCGCGTCATCGAGCGCTTCGAGGCGGTTCGTGACGCCAACTCGGAGCGGCTAAACGCGCTGCTGGCAGAGGACGAAGTCTCGGCGATCGTCTACGTGGAGCACCAGATTCGAGAGCAGTCTCGCTTGGTATCGATGCTGCCGTTTGGGTACGGCTTCTTCGCGTCGGACCGCGACGTGGTGGGGCTGGGATACGCGGTCAGCGAAGGGGCGCTCGGCGCCGCCATGATCGGGCTGTTCTTGAGCAACGAGATCGCACGCGGCCGCGACGGGTTCTTCGCCGAGCCGGAGCGTGCCCGCAATCGAGGCACCGCGCAGCTGATCACGGCGTCGGCGTTCACGACCTTGGTCATCGCCAACATCATCCACGGCGCGGTGACCCACGAGGACACCCGCCGCACCGAGTTTCGCGTCCTTGACGAAGCGCCGCCCGGCCTCGAACAGTCCTCAACGAGCCGCTCGCGCCCCCGCGGCTGGCGTGTCTCGTTCGCTCCTATCATTCAGGTCCAGTAGCCATGCCTAGCCTCGTTTATCAGGAGCCCGGAAGCCGGAAGTCGTTGGAGTTTTCGCTGCACAAGCGCGTGAGCAGCATCGGCTCCGCGCCGGACAACGACCTGCAGCTCAACGACCCGGAAGTGGCCGAGACGCACGCGATGGTTCGGTTCGACGGCAAGACCTTCACCCTGCAGTCCGTGCAGGCCGGCGCAGACGTGATCGTCAACGGCAAGGTGCGCGCGCGGCACGCCCTGGAGCACGGCGACGAGCTCATGGTCGGCGGCACGCTGATGACCTTCCACCTGTACCAAGCGAGCGTGGAGCGGGCCAAGTCGGAGGGCGACAACCTGTCGGAGACCTACCGCCGCATCCTCGAGTTCTCGCAGTCGCTGTTGGCCGAGGTGCCGCTCAACGCGTTGCTTGAGCAGCTGATGGATACGGTGGTGGAACTCACCCGCGCGGACCGGGGCTTCCTGATCCTCATCGAGGACGAGGCGCTCCAAGTGAAGGTCGCGCGGAACCTGGACCAGGAGAACATCGAGGACGCCATCGAGCAGCTGTCGGACAGCATCGTGACGAGCGTGATCGAGACGCGGAAGCCGCTCATTGTGGCCGACGCGCTCCATGACAACGACTTCGGCCGCAGCAAGTCGGTGGTCAACTTGAGCCTGTGCTCTGTCATGTGCGTGCCGCTCATGGACCGCGACCGCATGATCGGGCTCATCTATGTGGGCAACGACAACGTGGTGAACCTGTTCTCGCAGGCGCACTTGTCCGTGCTCACGATCTACGCCGCGCAGGCGAGCTTGATCCTGGCCCGCGCCATCGCGATGGACGAGCTCCGCGGCGATAATGCGCGGCTGCGTGAGCAGCTCGACGACATGCGGTTTGGCAGCCTCATCGGCTCGTGCGACGCCATGATGGAGGTCTACCGCCGGGTGGAGCGCGTCGCCGCCACGGACGTATCCGTGCTCGTGCTCGGCGAGACCGGTACGGGCAAGGAGCTGATCGCGCGCGAGATCCACAACCGCTCCACGCGGGCGTCGGGACCGTTCGTCACGATCAACTGCGGGGCGATTCCTGAGAACCTGCTCGAGTCGGAGCTCTTTGGCCACGTTCGCGGCGCCTTCACCGGCGCGGTCGCCG
>CBDUJZ010000165.1:0-11539 GCA_965367675.1 uncultured Myxococcales bacterium
GATACGGACGGCGACGTGGATAGCGATGTCGATCCGGACGCGATTGGCGATACGGACGGCGACGCGGACAGCGATGTCGATCCGGACACGATTGGCGATACGGACGGCGACGTGGATTTGGACGTCGACGGTGACGTGGATCCGGATGCGGTCGGCGACGCGGACCTCGATGCTGACGGCGACGTGGACTCGGACGCCGATGTGTCGTGCGACGATGGCGATGAGGATGGGGTCTGCGATGAGTTCGACGTGTGTGCGGACGGCGACGACAGCCTCGACGCGGACACCGACGGCGTGCCGGACGCGTGCGATGTGTGCCCCGACGCGGACGACAGCCTCGACGCGGAAGCCGACGGTGTGCCGGACGCGTGCGATGTGTGTGATGCGGGTGACGACGGCGTGGATTCGGACGGCGACTTGGTCCCCGACGCCTGCGACCTGTGCGAGGGCTTCGACGACCGCTTGGACGCGGACGCGGACGGTGTGCCCAACGGATGTGACTCCTGCGCGGGTCTCGGTCCGGACGCCGACTCCGATGGCGTCGACGACGCGTGCGATGTGTGCCCTGACGGGGACGACAACCTCGATGCCGACGCGGACGGTGTCCCGGACGCGTGCGACGTGTGCGCCGACGCCGATGACACCGCGGATGCCGACGCGGACGGTGTTCCCGACGCGTGTGATGTGTGCGCCGACGCCGATGACACCGCCGACGCGGACTCCGACGGCGTTCCCGACGCGTGCGACGTATGTGCGCTTGGCGATGACGCTGCTGACGCGGACGCTGACGGTGTCCCCGACGCGTGCGATGTTTGCGACGGCGACGACCGCCTCGATACGGACTCCGACGGCGTTCCCGACGCCTGTGATGTGTGCGCGCTCGGCGCGGACGACGTGGACGGCGATGGCGATGGCGTCGCGGATGCCTGTGATATCTGTCCGCTAGACGCGACGGACGACAGCGACGGCGACGGCGTTTGCGATGGCGTGGACATCTGCGACGGCGACGACGCGGTGGACGGCGATGGCGACGGCGTTCCGGACGCTTGTGACGTTTGCCCGCTCGACGCGACGGACGACAGCGATGGCGACGGCGTTTGCGATGGCGTGGACATCTGCGACGGCGACGACGCGGTGGATGGCGATGGCGACGGCGTTCCGGACGCTTGCGACGTGTGCCCGCTCGACGCGACGGACGACAGCGACGGCGACGGCGTGTGCGACGGCGTGGACGCCTGCCCGGGCGATGACGACCGAATCGACACGGACAGCGACGGCGTTCCGGACGCGTGCGACACCTGCCCGGCTGACTCGGCAGACGACAGCGACGGCGACGGTGTATGCGACTCCGACGACATCTGCGCTGGCGGCGACGACGATGTGGATGGCGACGGCGATGGCGTTCCGGACGCGTGCGACACCTGCCCGGTGGACGCGACGAACGACAGCGACGGCGACGGCGTCTGCGACGGCGTAGACCCGTGCCCGGCCGACAACCCGGACGACGCCGATTCCGACGGCGTGTGCGGCAGCGATGACATCTGCCCGACCGGCCCGGACGATGAGGATGCCGACGGCGATGGTGTTCCGGACGCGTGCGATGTGTGCCCGGATGACGCGGGCAATGACCCCGACGGCGACGGCATCTGCTTGGCGGACGACGTGTGCCCGCTCGACAACCCGAACGACAGCGACAGCGACGGCGTGTGCGACTCCGACGACATCTGCATGGGCGGCTCGGACGCGGTGGATTTCGACTCCGACGGCGTCCCGAACTTCTGCGACCCGTGCCCGATCGACAACCCGGACGACACGGACTTCGACGGTGTTTGTGACTCGTTTGACCTGTGCCCGCTGGACGTGAACGACGACAGCGACGGCGATGGTGTGTGCGACTCCGACGACATCTGCGCGTTGGGCGACGACGCGATAGATAGCGACGGCGATGGTACCCCGGACGCCTGTGACGTGTGCCCGGTCGACAACCCGAACGACGGCGACGACGATGGCCTGTGTGACTCAAACCCGGCGGACACGTGCTTGGGCGCGGACAACGGCGCGAACGCCGACGGCGACGCGTACTGCGACGACTTGGATATCTGCCTCACCGGCGATGACGACCTGGACGCGGACGGCGACGGAGCCCCCGACGCCTGCGATGTGTGCGCCGGCGATGACAGCGTCGACTCGGACGGCGACGGCGTGCCGAACGCTTGTGATGTGTGTGCCGGCGGCGACGACCGCGTGGACTTGGACGGCGACGGCGTGCCCGACGCGTGCGACGTGTGCGCGGGCTCGGATGACGCCCTCGACGCGGACTCGGACACGGTGCCGGACGGCTGCGATGTGTGCGCCGGCGGGGATGACCGCGTGGACTCCGATGGCGACGATGTGCCCAACTTCTGCGACGTGTGCCCCGCGGGCGACGACGCGGTGGACACCGACTCCGACGGCGTCGCGAACGCGTGTGACAACTGCGCCTCGGATGCGAACCCAAGCCAGGCTGACCTCAACGGCGATGGCGCTGGCGACTTGTGCGATGCGACCCCGGCGGCGGGTAGCGTGATCGCGATCACGGAGATCATGCGCGACCCGGACGGCGTGACGGACAACCTCGGCGAGTGGTTCGAGATTCTGAACCTGACGAGCGGCCCGATCAACTTGACTGGCATGACGATCGCCGACGCGGACAGCGACAGCTTCACGTTCCCGTCGGGCACACCGATTGTGGTTCCGGCGAACGGCTACTTGGTGTTCGGCAACAACGACGACGTGGCGTCGAACGGCGCGGTGACGGTCAACTTCGAGTACTCGGGAGTGGCCTTGGCGAACGGCAGCGACGAGCTCATCCTGGTTACCGCGGACGGCCTCGAGTTGGACCGCGTCGAGTGGTCGGACGCGACGTTCCCGGACATCGCTGGACGCTCCATGTCGTACGGCGGAGACCCGGTGACGGGCGACAACAACGACGGCGGCCTTTGGTGCCCCGCGACCACGTACTACGACGACGACCGCGGCACACCGGGTGCCGTAAACGACAACTGCGAGGTGTGTGGCGACGGCGACATCGACCCGGGCGAGACGTGCGACGATGGCAACACGGTGCCGTTGGATGGCTGCTCGGATGTGTGCCTCGTGGAGGACCAGTTCGACACGTGCGGCCCCGATGTCGCGTTGCTCTCGGGCGATGACACGTCGGACGACTCGCTGTTTGTGGCAGGTGACAATGTGGCCGCGAGCTCTGGGGATTGCGTGCGCATCGGCTGGGAGGACGCGGTGTATCTGTGGACGCCGGACTCGGACGGCGACTTTGTGATCGAGTCGGCGAGCTTGTTCCCGGGGACGCCGGTGACCGTCTGGGTGACGCGGCCGAGCTGTGACGATGCGCCCCTGTGGTGCGGTAGCTCCGACCGCCTCGTCCCGGCCTTCTTCACGATGACCGCTGTGGGCGGGGTGACGTATGCGATCGTGGTTGAGACGTCGGAGGTTGTGGAGGAGCTGTACTTGGAGATTAGCCCGGCCCCGTAGCTGTTCGGCGTCGTATCCGCTCTCGGCCGCCGCGGATGCGCGGTCGCTTGACCCATTGGTGTGTGCTTCGTAGGGTGCACCCGCGAAGCCCCTCCTCGACTTTCCAATGCCCATGGTCCGCTCGGTAACGGTCAACATCGCCGGCCAGATGCTGAGCATCCGAACGGATGCGTCGGACGCTGAACTGCGCGAGCTCGCCGGTCTCGTAAACGACCGAGTGGACGTGATTCGCGGCGGTTCGGCGACGACGGCGCCCGCGAAGGTGCACCTGTTGACGGCGCTGTCGCTGGCGGACGAGCTGCGCCAAGTGCGCACGGAGTTGGAGACGCTTCGCGAGTCGCTGACGACGCAGGCGCAGGGTGCGCTGCGTTTTCTTGAGGATGATGGCGCCGTCGACTGATTCGACGGGCCGAAAGGCCGAACTCCGCGAGGCGTTCAAGTCGCGTCGCGTAGCGCTGACCCCATCCGAGATCGCCGCCGCTTCGTATCAGATCGCCGAGCGCGTGATGGCGCTGCTGGGGGACGCCTCGTGCGTGGGCGTGTTCGCTGGCATTCGCGGCGAGGTCGACTTGCCGGTGGATGTGTTGGCGCGCGACGGTCGGACGCTGGCGTGGCCGCGTTGCGAGAGCGGGCGGGGCGCGATGCGTTTCATCGCGTGCACGGACCGACCGCAGACGCTTGGGAAGTACGGTGTTCCCGAGCCGCGCGGCGCGGCTGTGATCGCGCCGGAAGCGTTCGACGCGATCATCGTTCCTGGCTTGGCGTTTGACGCTCGCGGGCGGCGGCTGGGGCAGGGTGGCGGTTACTACGATCGTTACTTACCGAAGCTTCGAGATGACGCGCTGCGCGTCGGTGTGTGCTATGCGTGGCAAGTCGTCGACGCGCTCGTCACGGAGCGGCACGACGTCACGATGACCCACGTCATCACCGAAACCGAAACATGGTCGGCGAGCGGGTAGCGCGCGGACAGGAGCAATTTAGATGGAATACGTATTCGCGATCGCCGCGCTGATTTTCGGCGCTGGCGCCGGCGTCATGTTCGCTGGTGGTCGAGCTAAGAAGGAACTCGCCGCCGCACAGAGCACCGCCGAGGCGGAAGCGCAGGTGCGGGCGGCTGAGATCAAGAAGAACGCGGAGGCCGCCGCTGACGCCGTGCGCAGCTCCGCCGAGCGAGATGCCGAGAAGGCGCTCGCGCGTGCGGAGAAGGACGCGGCGCGTTTGGTCGCCGAGCGTCGCGCTGAGGCCGACAAGTTGGAAGAGCGACTGGCGAAGCGCGAAGAGAAGCTTGATGCGCGCGCCTCTGAGCTCGACACCCGCATCGACGCGGTCGCCAAGGAAGAGAAGGACCTGCAGCGTCAGCAGCAGTCGGTGGGCGACAAGCAGCGCACCATCGACGACCGCCAGCGCGAGCTCGAAGAGCGGTTCGCCGAGGTCGCTGGCCTCACGCGTGAGGACGCCAAGGCGCAGATCATCGAGGCCGTCACTGACGAGGCGCGACTCGACGCTGCGAAGGCGGCGCGCGAGATCGAAGAGACCGCCCTGGAAGAAGCCGAGAAGCGCGCCAAGAAGGTGCTCGCGGTCACGATTCAGCGCTACGCCGGCGAGTACGTGACCGAGCGTACCGTGAGCGTGGTGAATCTGCCGAGCGAGGACATGAAGGGCCGGATCATCGGTCGTGAGGGGCGTAACATTCGCGCGCTTGAGGCCGCCACCGGCGTCGACTTCATCGTCGACGATACGCCGGAGGCGATCATCGTGAGCGCGTTCGACCCGGTCCGCCGCGAGATCGCCCGCCTGTCGCTGGAGCGCTTGCTGGCCGACGGTCGTGTGCACCCTTCGCGCATCGAAGAGGTGGTGGAGAAGACGACCAAGGAGATCGACAAGATCTGCAAGGAAGCCGGAGAGAAGGCCGCCTTCGAGTTGGGCCTCACGGGGCTGCACCCGGAGATCATTCGCACGATGGGCCGCCTCAAGTACCGCTTCTCGTACGGCCAGAACATTTGGGCGCACAGCATCGAGGTGGGCTTCCTGTGTGGCCTGATGGCCGGCGAGCTGGGCTTGAACGTGAAGCTGGCGCGTCGCGCGGGCTTCCTGCACGACCTGGGCAAGGCGCTGCCGCAGTCGGAAGAGGGCGGTCACGCCATCACCGGCGCCAACTTCATCAAGAAGTTCGGTGAGGACGACCTGATCGTGAACGCCGTCGGCGCTCACCACGAGGAAGTGAAGCCGGCCAGCGTCATCGCGCACCTCGTGATTGCTGGCGACGCCTTGAGCGGCGCACGACCGGGCGCTCGGCGCGAGGTCATGGAGAGCTACGTGAAGCGTCTCGAGGACCTTGAGCGCATCTCGCTGAGCTTCCCCGGCGTGGAGAAGTGCTACGCCGTACAGGCGGGCCGTGAGGTCCGCGTGGTGGTCGCCAACAAGCGCGTGAACGACGACCAGGCGGCCATGCTGTCGCGCGACATCGCGAAGAAGATCGAGGAGGAGCTGACCTACCCGGGCCAGATCAAGATCACAGTCATCCGCGAGGTTCGCTCGACCGAGATCGCCCGCTAGGCGACCGGCTTCACGAACCGAGGACGGCGCGTCCCTGAGTGGGGCGCGCCGTTTTCGGTTCGTGGGCGGTGCCTACCGCCGGGCTGAGGCCCCCGTGGTACCGCTCGGCTCGCGTCGAGCGAAGGGTGGACTGGCTCAGGAAGGGGGCAGAGACCGCAATGGGTCCGCGCTACCGGTACCAGACCACGTGGTACTTTTTCTTGCCGGAGCGAAGCACCAAGCTGGACTCGGACGCGAGGTCGGCCTCAGTGAGCAGGGTGTTCTCGTCGGAGACCTTGACGTTGTTCACGTTGGCGCCGCCTTGCTTGATCAAGCGTCGGGCTTCGCCGCGCGATGCGCAGACGGTCTCGGCGAGTAGGTCGGTGATGCCGATGCCTTCGCCGAGCTCGCTGCGCTGGCGCTCCGACGAGGGGACGTCGCGGAAGATGGACTGCAGCTCTTTGTCCGTGAAGCCTTCGATGGTGCCGCCGAACAAGACCGCGGTGGCCTTGAGGGCGGAGGCGACACCAGCGTCTCCGTGGACGAGTCGCGTGGCTTCTTCGGCCAGTCGCTTCTGTCCGATGCGTTTGTGCGGGGCCTCGTTGTGCTCGGCCACCAGCGCGTCGATCTCTTCGATGGACAGGAACGTGAACACGCGCAGCCAGCGGGGGACGTCGAGGTCGTCGGTCTGAATCCAGTACTGGTAGAACTCGTACGGGCTGGTGAGCTCGGGATCGAGCCACACCGCGTTGCCGGCGCTCTTGCCAAACTTGTCGCCCGAGGCGGTGGTGAGCAGGGGGCAGGTGAGGCCGAACACGCGCTCGCCACGCTTCTTGTGCGTGAGGTCGCAGCCGGCGGTGATGTTGCCCCACTGGTCGTTGCCGCCGACTTGCAGCTTGCAGCCGTGGTGTTCGTTCAGGTGGTTGAAGTCGTACGCCTGCAGCATTTGGTAGCTGAACTCGGTGTACGTGATTCCTTGCTCGCGGTTCTCAAGGCGTCGTTTGACGGACTCCTTCGCGATCATCTGGTTCACGGTGAAGTGCTTGCCGACATCGCGGAGCCACTCGATGAACGAGAAGGGGCTGATCCAGTCGTAGTTGTTGAGCAGCTTGGCGGCGGCGTCGCCCTCGAAGTCGAGGAACGAGGCGAGCTGTTTGCGGATGCCGTCGCAGTTGGTTTGCAGGACTTCTTCGGTGAGCAGCTGCCGTTCGGTGTCGCGTCCGGAGGGGTCGCCGATGCGTCCGGTGGCGCCGCCGACGAGGGCGATCGGGCGGTGTCCCAGGCGCTGCAGATGCGCGAGCATCATGACGGGGAACAGGTTGCCGATGTGCAGGCTGGCGGCGGTGGGGTCGAAGCCGGCGTACACCGAGATGGGGCCCTCGGACATGAGCGCGTCGAGCTCGTCTCGGTGGGTGACTTGCTCAAGCAGGCCGCGGGCGGCGAGTTCTTGGAGGGCTGTACGTGACATGATGTCGGGTGTGTTCGGAGATCGCTGTGCGGGCCGGTGTGGCCGAGCGGACTGCAGAGGAGTGTGTCGGTAGGGGCCGTTAGCGGACGGTCCAGCCGCCCTTGGCATCGTCGCTGGGGTTGACCAGCTGCAGGCCTTCGTCGTCGGGGCCGGACATGGCGAGCAGCATGCCTTCGGACATGCCGAAGCGCATCTTTCGGGGCTTGAGGTTGGCGACGACGACCACGCGTCGGCCCACGAGGACGCTCGGGTCTGGGTAGGCCTTACGCACGCCGGCGAACACGTTGATGCGCTTGCCGCAGTGCACGGTGAGCTGCAGCAACTTGTCGGCCTTTTCGACCGTCGACGCGGCTTCGATGACGCCGACGCGGAGGTCGACCTTGGCGAAGTCGTCGAAGGTGATCTCGGGCGCAAACTCGTCCACTTCGATGGCGTGGTCCGGGGTCGGCGGGGCGCTCTTGGAGGCTTCTACCATGGCGTTCACTGCGTCGTCGTCGAGGCGGTCGAGTAGGGTCTCGGGCGCCGTGATGGTTGCGGGTCGCCAGCTGGCATCGGCGTGCTCCCACTCGAGTTTTTCGAGGCCCATCGCAGCGGCGTAGCGGCCGGCGAGGGCGGGCGTGATGGGGGTCAGCGCGGTCATGAGGGCGGTGGCGCCGTGGAGGGCGACGGCGCAGATGCGGGCGGCCTCCTCGGGGTCTTCCTTGATGACGGTCCAAGCGCCGGCGGCCTGGAAGTACTCGTTCACGATGTCGCCAGCCTCGACGATGCGGCGGACGGCGTCGCGGAAGTCCCACGCGGCGTAGTGCTTCTTGGCCTGCGCGAGCTTGTCCGCCACCTGCGCCACGACCGGGTAGTTGGCCGGGTCGAACTCGGCCACTTTGCCGTCGAAGCGCTTGGCGATGAACTTGGTTACCCGGCTGGCCAGGTTGACCACGTTGTTCACCAGGTCGGCGTTCACGCGGGTGACGAAGTCCTCGAGGTTGAGGTCGATATCGTCGACGCCGTCGTGCAGCTTCACCGCGAAGTAGAAGCGCAGGTACTCGGGGTCGAGGTGCTCGAGGTAGGTCTTGGCGTTGATGAACGTACCGCGCGACTTGGACATCTTCTCGCGGTTCACGGTCAGGAAGCCGTGGGTGTGCACGAGGTCGGGCGTCTTGAGGCCGGCCGCCTTGAGCATGGTCGGCCAGAAGAGCGTGTGGAAGTAGATGATGTCTTTGCCGATCACGTGGATGATCTTGGCGTCGGCGTCGGGACCCCACCACTCGCGCCAGTCCTCACCGCGGGCGTCGGCGAAGCTCTTGGTGGCGGCGATGTAGCCGATGGGCGCGTCGAGCCACACGTAGAAGAACTTGTCGGTCTCGCCGGGGATTGGGAAGCCGAAGTAGGGGGCGTCGCGGCTGATGCACCAGTTCTGGAGGCCGCCGTCGCCGTCGAGCCAGCTGTCGACGAACTTGCGGACCGCGGGCTGCGGCACGCCGGTTTGGATCCACTCGCGGAGGAAGCCGTCGAAGTGGTCGAGCTGCACGCAGATGTTCTCGGTCTCGCGCGGCACGGGGCGCTCGCCGGTGACCACGTCGAAGGGCTCGATGAGCTGCATCGGGTCGTAGGTCTTGTTGCAGTTCTCGCAGACGTCGCCGTACTGGTCCGGCGTGTTGCAGAAGGGGCAGGTGCCTTTGACCATGCGGTCGTTCAAGAAGCGGCCCAGCTTCTCGGAGTACATCTGCATGTTGGTCTGCCGGACGATGTGTCCGCCGTCCTTGAGCGCGCCATACACCAGGCCGGAGAGCTCGCGGTTCTCGGGCGAGTGGGTGGTGTAATAGTGGTCGTACGAGATGCCGAAGCCGGCGAAGTCGCGGGTGTGGTCCTTCCAGATCTGCTCGATGAACTCCTCGGGCGTGATGCCCTGCTTCTCCGCGCTGAGCTCGATGGCGGTGCCGTGGGTGTCGTCCGCGCAGAAGTAGCGGATGTCGGTGCCGATCGAGCGGTGGTAGCGGGCGAAGATGTCCGACTGCACGTGCTCCACCATGTGGCCGAGGTGAATCTGGCCGTTGGCGTAGGGGAGGGCGGACGTGAGGAGAATCTTGGACATGGAGGTCGCTCGTGGCGCTTTTCCGGCGTCGCGTGGGCGCGCGCGGGATCTGGATGAGGATGAAAACGGCGTAGGGTCGCCGCGGTCATAGCTGGGGTTTAGGAGGAGCCGCGCGCGTGATCGGACCGGGCCCGTCGCGCTGCTATCTTCCGCCCGCCTGCACAGCACGCGCGGCGGAAGACGTCAACTCGGCATCAGCGCGTGGGCTGTTAACTTGGCATCGGCGTTTCGCCGCGCCAATCCAGTTGTCGCAGCACTTCGTATGCGCCGATGGCGACGCTGTTGGCCAAGTTCAGGCTGCGGACGTTGCTCGACGTGGGGATGCGCACGCAGCGCTCGGGGTGGGCGTCGGTCAGGCTCGCGGGGAGTCCCTTGGTCTCACGGCCGAACACCAGGATGGCGCCGCGCTCGTACGCGACGTCGCGGTACAGGCCGTCGCCGGTCTTGGTGAAGAACACCGCGCGCTCGGTGGGGAGCAGCGCGAGCAGGTCGTCGAGCGATGCGTGCACGGACAGGCGCACGCTGGGCCAATAGTCGAGTCCGGCGCGCTTGAGGTAGCGGTCTTCGAGCTTGTAGCCGAGGGGTTCGACGAGGTGCAGCCAGGCGTGGGCGCCGGCGCACAGGCGAGCGATGTTGCCGGTGTTCTGTGGGATTTCGGGCGCGACGAGCACCACGTGGAAGGCGCAGGTGCCGAGGGCGTCGACGGAGAAATCAGGCGGAGTGAGTGTGATCGCGGACATGCTGTGTTGACCCGGTAGAGAGATTGCGCACAACATGCCACCGATTCGTCCGCAAATGCAGCCCCGTCGCCCGCAGCCTCCGAAGATGCAGACAGAAGCAGAGCGCGAAGCCTCTCGAGTGGTGCAGTCGCTCTATGCACGACTGGCGTTTGATGATGTCGCCGTGGCCGAGCTCGCGGCGTTGGGCGAGGCGGCTGTTCCGGCGCTGGAAGCCCGGTTGGAGGAGTCCGATTGGCCGGCCCGTCGGACGGCGCTCATGGCGCTGTTGCGCATTGGGTCGCGCGCGTCGGTGGCCTCGCTGCTGAACATGGCGGCGGCGGAGCGCGAGCGTGATGCGACCGCGTTGGTGTTGGCGTTGCGTGGGGCGATGGCCGCGCTCACGCCGGACGATGCGGCGAAGACGGCGGGCTTCTTTGCCGGGTTCGCGACACATCCGGACCCGCTCGCTCGAGCGGCCGCGGCGGATGGTTTGAAGACGGTTCGCGCGCAGCAGCCCGCGACGTTGCTCGCGCTCGCGGCCGACGTGGAGCCGTTCGTTGCCGAGCGGGCCCGGAAGGCGCTGGAGGCGGTGTCGGAGCCTACGCCGGAGGGGCTGGAGCTGCTGACGGTGGCCCACCTGTTGGCGCCGAGCGAAGCGGTGTTCGCGGCCGCCCTCGCGGACACGGTCGCCCATCCGCCGGCCGCGGGTGACGCGGTGGCGCTGCTCCGTGAGGCCATCGAGAAGTACCCCGCGGTGCGTACGCCGTTGGTGCGTGCCGTGGCTCGAGTGGCGAAGCTGAGCGCCGAGGCGAAACAGGTCTCGGCAGCGCTGGACGCGGAGGAGGCTGCCCGTGCGGTCGCTCAACAAGCGGCGCGTGACGCTGAGTTGGCGAGTCTGGCCGAGCCCGCACAGTCCGCGGTGTCGGCCGCACCGGCTGCCGCGGCGGAGGTGTCTCCAGATGCTGGGCCGGCTGCCGAACCGGCGGTCGCCGCCGGCGCTCCACCCTCGGCCGCGTCTCGCGCGATTCTCGGCAACGGACCGAGCTTCGGCTCGCCATTTTCGACCACCGCGCCGGCCGAGCTCCCTCCGCTGACGGAGTCGGAACAGCGCGAGCTTTTGGCGGGGGTCTCCGCTCCTGCGCTGACACCCTCCGCGGCCGAGCCTGCGCTGACACCCTCCGCGGCCGAGCCTGCGCTGAC
>CBDUJZ010000166.1:0-11527 GCA_965367675.1 uncultured Myxococcales bacterium
AACAGGCACTCATCCCTCGACCGCGCTCAGGAAGGGGCCGGTGGCGCACAACAACATAACCGGCGGTCGATTGAACGCCGGTCGCATCTCATCGACCAGCGCTCTAGCCGGCTGGCGCGCTAGGCGCGACGCGAACGCCGGCGCAACAGGAAGAGCCCGAAGAGCGGCAGTCCGAGCAGACCGCGTGCGCTCCCCGTCCCGCTCGCGCTGCAGCCCAACGCGCCGCCGCCGTCATCGCCGCCATCTTCGCCGCCGCCGCCCGAACCGCCGTCTTCGCCCGGCACTTCGCCATCCACGATCATGAGAATCGACGCGGGCTGGATGTCGACGGACCACCAGTCGACAAACAGGAAGTACCGCTGGCCGGCGACGACTTGGAGCGACTCATGCACGCCGCCAATCACGCTGTTGATGCGGTGCTCACAGACCAGGTCCTCGCCATCGCATGCGGTGCGAACATAGAAGGTCACGCCCGAGCCGATGCTCGCGAAATCGACCGTAACGTCTTCGTCCGCCGTGAACTCGTACACCGCGTCTGGACCGGCGTCATCACGGCAGCTGCCCGCGTAGTCGTCGCGGAAGTCGCTGAGTAGAAACGCGGCTTCCTGCGTTCGGAATTCGAGCGGAATCGCCGTCTCACAGGTGTCTCCGGCCGGGCGCGGGGGCATTGTGAGTGGCGCGTCACACAGCGCGCCTTCGTAGCCGGTGGCGCACAGGCCTTCGACCGCCCGCGCGATGTACGTGGAGACTTCCGAGTCCTGGCTGGTCTCGGGTGCCTCCTCCACGTTGACGATGTTGCATCCACGGTTCGACACGTAGTCTCGCCCGCCGCCGGACAGGATGCCGATCATGTTGCCCGCGTCGTCGAACACGCCCGATCCGGAGTTGCCGGCGAACGCGTCGTTGGTGGTTCGGAAGTCGACCAGATTGCCCGCATAGGCGGTCTGGACCACCGCGCCACCCGTATCGATTTTCATCGGAATGCCACTCGGGAAGCCGATCAGCGTCGTCGCCTCGCCAAGCTCGAGCGGGCTGTCGACGCTACGCACGGGGACGGGTGTTCGGCCGACGACCGGGCGGTCCAGCTCGATGAGCCCCCAATCGCCAAACTCGTCGTCGTCGACCCACTCGATGACCCGCGCGCAGGTGTAGACGTCGTCGGCGGTGACCGTCCCCAGGACCCCTTCGGACGCATACTCGTACCCGAACACCCAGCTGCGATCTGTGCAGTTGTCCTCCTCGTCGACGCAATGCCCTGCCGTGACGATGACGTTGTCCGCGATGAGCGTGCCCGAACACACCGAGGTCTTCGGTTGGTCAAAGAAGCGCTCCGTATCGCAGAGGTCCTCGCCCTCGCCGAGCGTCTCGCTCGAGCGCAGGACCACGTTGTCCGGATCGCTGGCGTCGATGCGCGTGTTCGAGATCATCGCTGCGACACTGTACGCCGTGTCCCGCGCCACCTCGGACGGATGCGCGTAGGCCTCCATCCGGTCGTCTTCAAAGTAGACGACCTCCTGCGTGCTTTGCGCCACTTCGCCAGTCCCCGCACCGCTGGGCGCAGAAACTTCGGCGCACCCGATCACGAGGGCGAGTGGACTGAGAAGAGTAAACGCTATGTGCTTGTTGCTATGCATCTGAGAGCTCTCTGTACGAGAAGATTTGATTGTTGAACGTCGAGAACTCGAACGTCCTGAACGGCCCGCTGTCCGCCGCGAAGAAGCCGTCGACGGCCGAGCTGTGCTCAGCGCGCGCGTCGGGTCCAGACACGCGCTCGCGGAGGAAGCGGCCATGACATGAGATGGAGAATCCCACCGCAATACGACCCGTGAAATGGCAAAAGTTGCCACGTCGAGCCGAGCCGCGTGAGACCGGCGCGGCGATGCACGCCAGCGTGTAGCCGAGGGCGCGTCGCGGGGGTGACGCGTCGTTACGAATCGCGTTGGCCATCGCACGCTTGCCGACAAATTCCTTGACGCACCAACCTCCCCGTGGAACGAAAATTGCTCCCCCCCCCCCCTACAGCTTGGATTCTCCCGATGCGCCAACCATTTTGGCTGCGTTCTGATATGCAGTGAGCGCGATGATCTGGCAGTTCTTCTTCGGGCAGCAGATGGGGCCAGACGCACTCCCACTGTTCGGGTTGTTCGGTGTCGTCGAGGCCATCTGTTGGGCACTGCTCCTCGCACTCGGAATCGAGTGGCTGGTCCGACGACGGGGCAACCTACCACGACCGGGTCGATCGACTCTCGCCCTCATCGGGGCGGCGACGGTCGCGCGGCTGCTCGTGCCGTTCGCTCCCTACAACTGGTACACGTCCGTTCAGCAGCTGCCGGGCCTGCCGAAGGTTTACACATCCGAATCCAGCTACGTGCCGCTCCCCGCGCGATTGGTCGGCTTCGACCTGGGGCTCGGGTTCGACGGCATGTCCGCGTTGAACCTGATCCTGGGGATCGCTTCGGTGGTCATCCTCTGGCGGGCGGCGCGTTACTTCGCACTCACGCCATTCGGAGCATGGCTGCTCGCGTTCTTGGTCGCCATTACGCCCACCTACGTTGTGCTCTCGGGCTCTGAGGCGCCACAGATCACGATGTTGTTCCTCTGGGGGGTTGCCGCCGTCGCCTTCGCGGCGGTGCGCGATGAACGCGGTGGCTGGCGTGCCCACGCTGTGCTGCTCACGGCAATCCTCTGCGCCGCGCCCATTCGACTGGAGAGTTGGCTGGTCTTTCCCTCGTTTGTGCTCCTCGTTGGCGGCCGTCCGTCCGACTGGCGCAACCTGGTGTCGACATGGCGCCGATACCGACTCCTCATCATCGCGTTGCTTGTAGGTTCGGCCTTTTCGCTGGGCTACCGCTGGGAGTTCCTGATGGATACGGCCAGCAGTCGCTCCGCGGAAGACACCGTTCGCTCGTTGCTTCTCTACGTGCCCACGGGCGTGATCGGGCTCATGAGTCCGAGCTGGGTCTCATTCGTTCCGTTGCTCATCGTATTTCCTGCCGTCTACGAGCTCGGAGCTTGCGTCCGAGAGCGGGACTGGAGTCGTCTCGCCGCCAACCTGTTCCCAGCGACGCTCTTCGTCGCGCCATTCGCACTTCGCGGCCGTTTCGTCTTCGAGCTGGCCTCCGCGTCCTACTACGTGATCTTCCTGCTGCTGCCGCTGGGCATCTGCACGCGCGGGCTCGAACGTTTGGTCGCGAAGTTTGAAGCGGGCCAGTTCCTCGCGCGCCGGTGGAAGCGTGTGACCGTGAGCGTGCTGGCGTTACCCGCGCTGATCTTCTTCTTCGTGCTGCCCTACCGGTTCACCTACGTCTTTCAGGACGAGTTCCACTTCCTGAGCGCCAACTTGCCCGCCGACGAGCGCGTCACCATCGCCGTAATCTGGGACACCACCCAGGAAGCTGGCAACCACGACTGCTGCATAGAGCACCCGCATGCCCTCCTCGTCGCGAAGCGACCAGACGTGCGCTGGCTGCGGCTCACCCTTGACGACCTTGAGCGCGCCGAACGGGGTGAACTTGAGTTCGACTACTACTTTCCTGGCACCCTCACGCTCCTCGACACCGACGGTCCCGAGTGCGGCTACATCGGGCGGTTCGTCTCCGATGAAAGGCGTGAGGAGTGGCGGCGCGACCGCGCGCACTTGCTGCAATTACGTGAGCTGGACGAAGCGATCCGGGCGCGCTACCCGCTCGAAGAGATCGCCAGTTCCAGGGCCTCAGTCCACGTGAACCCTCCAATCGCTGCAGGCACTAACGGCGTGATGTTCGGCTTTCCGCGAGACGGGGTAGAGTTCACCTTTTACCGGAACCATCTCGCCGAAACTTCGACAGCGCAACCGGCTGTTCCGTAGCGGCGCTGAGGAGCTGCCGGAGATCTTACGCTTTCCGAACCCAAACCCGAAACCGCACCACAACATCCTCCGGATCAATCGACCTGTGCCCCTTCTCGAAGGCTTTGCGGCGCGTACTGTACTGCTCCCAACTCTTTCGCGCCTGCGCGCGAGCATCGACCGACGCCGACAAGGACCCTCCCACGCCGCAGGCCCTGCACTTGTACTCCGCGGAAACGTCCGAATCTCCGATCGTGATCAGCTCCATCTCGACGCCGCCGCATCCGGCACATGGCTCGGGCGAGAACCCCCGCGACACGAGACCGCCGAGCTCGCCAGCCGCCATACGCAACTCTGCGCGCTCAGTCAGATAGCTTCGCCTCGCGCCACGCCGGAGCAGCCACCCGAAGGCGAAGATGATGATGCCCAGGAGGAAAAAGAAGAAGGCGTTCTCAAGAGGCGTGAAGGACATCGGGTCGGGTGGTCGTTAGGCGGGAACGCGACAGGTTTGCCCGAAAATGAGCCTACCCCGGCAAGTCTATCTGCTGCACGCGCCGTGTGACACCCGTCGCCGGGTGGACTTCCGGCCGTCGGTGATCACCCCCTAACTGAGTCGCATGTGCGAATTTGGTGATCATCCGGCGTCAGTCTTGCTACGCGGCGATCCCGCACGCCCCAGGTAGTACAATGTCCTCCTTCGCTGACTTCCAACTCCTCCCGTCGCTCATCGATAGCCTTGCTGAACAAGGCATCGTGACTCCGACCGAGATCCAACGCCATGCACTCCCGGAGCTACTCCAGGGACGGCCTGTGATCGGCGTCGCCGAGACGGGGAGCGGCAAGACGCTCTCGTACGTGCTCCCGATGCTGCACCAGCTGAAGTCGCTGGAGCTCGCCGACGACCCCGTTTCGTCACCCAGCCGTCCTCGGGGCCTCGTCGTCGTCCCCGCACGCGAGCTCGGTGACCAGGTCAGCCGCGTGTTCAAGAGCCTGACCCATGGCACGCGCCTCAGGGTGCGGACCGTCATCGGGGGAACGAAGAAACAGATGGCACGCCAGTCGGTCAGCGGCCCATTCGAGATTCTCGTCGCGACGCCCGGGCGCCTCGTCCAGCTTATGGACGAGCATCAGCTCACGCTCAACGACGTGCGAATGCTCGTGTTCGACGAGGCCGACCAGATGCTCGACCCCGGGTTTCTCCCGACCGCTCGGCGCGTCATCAAGGGGTGCCCGTCGGAGACGCGCGTCGCCTTGTTCTCCGCGACCTTTCCGAAGCCACTCGATGCGGTGGTCAAAGAGGTCTTCGTCGAGACACCGCGGACGATCCGCACGAAGGGCAGCCAACGCGTCGTGCCGACGCTGAGGACCGAGAATCGCACGGTCGTGGACGGCCGCCGCTACGATGTACTGGCCACGATTTTTGCCGAGGACCAAACCACCGGGACCCTCATCTTCGCCAACACGCGCAAGCAGTGCGACACGATTGGCGAATGGCTCGCGAACAAGGGGATTCCGTTCGTCGCGTACCGCGGAGAGATGGACCGCAAGGAGCGGCGCGACAACCTGGCGGCGTTCCGCAGCGGCGACGTGTCCGTCCTGATCGCGACCGACCTGGCGGGCCGAGGCCTCGACGTCGAGAGAATCAAGCGAGTCATCAACGTGTACCTTCCCCACGACATCGACAACTACCTGCACCGTGTAGGCCGAACTGCCCGTGCGGGTCGCAAGGGGCTGGTGATCAATCTGGTCACAGAACGGGACCGCACGTTGCTGGCGCAGGTCGATAAGATGTCGCGCTAGCGCACTCCCGATGCAACACCACAGCCGGCCAACCCGACCGACAGCGCCGAGCCGCCGCAACCAGCGCCACCCGAACAGACGTCATCGCCGCGCGGCCAAAGACAATGAATGACATCGTCCGTCAGGCGTTCGTTTGGTTGAAGGCCCATCCGGAGGTCGGGTGGATCAGTGCCGGAGTGTCGTTCGTACTGATCTTGGTGAGCGTGACCCTGCTCCCCTTGCTGCTGGCCCGAATCCCAGATGCGTACTTTCAAGATCGTCGAACCGCGACCAGCGGAGCGCCTCGCCACGCCATCGTGCGTATCCTGCGGAACGCCCTCGGCGGCACGCTGATCGTGTTGGGCCTGGCCATGCTCGTACTGCCGGGTCAGGGCCTCTTGACCATGCTCGCCGGCCTCATACTGACGGACGTGCCGGGGAAGTACCGAATCGAACGATGGGTGATCACGCGGCCGGCAGTGTTGCGGGTGGTCCAGCGACTGAGGACGAAGCGCGGCGTAGCCCCCCTGCGGCTGAAACCGTCAGAATCGGCGGCCGAGGAGTGACTCGAAGCCGATAGAGTGGACGGTTGTTTACATGGCATCGCTAGCCGATGGGCCACTTCGAACTCCAGGCGGCGGCACATTCAGACGACCAGGAAGTCGCATGAAGTGTCCAGCACGGAGTGGAACCGTGCCGATGTGGCTAGACCGCCTTCCACTTCCGCCTGAATTCGTGCTTGCGTCGGCGCGAGTGGGAACGCGGAATCGCCGGGCCAAGGGGCATCGTGTATCCGGCGTAGCCGCCCCGGGGCGTCTTCAATGACGACTCCGACATCAACGGAGAACGCGAGGTGATTCTCATCGAATACGTCGAAGCAAATGGCTCCCACCAATTGACGGGACTCCTCCAAGCTGAAGCGGTCGAAACCGCGTCATGGGGGGCGCAATTCGGGGCGCCGATGCCCCCCGCCGCAGAAGCCAGTACGTTGAACCCCAGCCGAAGAGGTTCGTAGCCGCGCTTGCGCGGCGGACGAGCGGAGCGGAACCGACATCGCCACCACTTCGAGGCACTCTCAAGGGGCTGCATGCCAGCTCCCACGACCATAGCCTCACCGCAAACGCCGCTGCACAATCGACGGCGCCACTGGATGACGATAACACGTCCAGCCCGCGTCGCTGGCGAGCCTATAGGCTCGAAGCGCATCCTCGGTAACAACCGCCACCCGCTTGTCAGGCCACGCCAAATCCACCCGTGTCACCTCCGCGCCGGTCTCGTCGTTCAGTACGAAGCCGCATTCAGGCAGCGGCAGGCCCCAGGCGATCAGCGACTCGACGAGCGGTTGCAGACGCACCGCGATCGCATCGATGACGGCCGCCCGCTGGACGGCGATCGGCCCTCTCTTCGGCAACGTCGTGGCCCGCGCCGACGGCAGCGTAACTCCATCGTGAACCGGCGTGCGCTCCGCATTCGGAGAAAGGCACGACTCCAACTCCCTCCAACTCACGCTCATCCGCTGCGTGGGGCGAATGACCTGCTCAGCCAGGCCGCGCTTCGCTTCGAGCAGTTGGTGCAGGTTCTCGTCCACGGATGGGAGCCCCCCCATCACCGCCATGGGCGCGTGAACGTTCACGTCGCGGGTCTGCCCAATACGATAACACCGGTCCGTGGCTTGCGATTCCTTGGCCGGGTTCCAGAGCCGCATCATGTGGAAGACATGGTTGGCGCCTGTCACGTTGAGTCCGACGCCGGCCGCAAGCGGAGACAGCACGAGAACCTCGAAGCGCGCCAACGCGTTGAACCTCTCGATGATGCTCAAGCGTGCGCCTGAAGCGACGTCGCCGTTGATGATCGTCGCCGTGACGCCGAACTTCCGCCGCAGCAGCACCGCGAGCACCTGTTGCACACTCCGCCGATGAGCGAACACGACGGCCCGCTCGCCGGCTCGCTGAACCACTTCCAACTCCCGCAACAGGTACGACAACTTGCAGGAGTTCGCCGCAAAGCCATCTGGGTCGTTCGCAGCGGCATCAAGCACGTCCTCGAGCGGCAGGCGCACCATGTCGGGGTGTACGGACACCAGAAACAGTCGTTGGAGCGCGGCGAGGGGTGCCTGAGCGCCGCGGCCGACGAGCATCGCATGGTACGCAGCGGCTTGCGGCGGCGGCATCTCCACTGGAATGGCGGTTTCCGTCTTACTCGGCAGTCCCAGCGACCGCGCATTCTCGGGATCGCGCGATAAACCCGCCTTCGTTCTCCGCAGGTAGTGTCCATCGAGCAGGCCCAAGAGCTCGCGTGCCGCACTGTCCGCAGCGGCTTCGTCCGTTCCCTGAAGCGGTGTCACAAAGCGACGCTCGAACGACCGATAAGAGTCCAACAACCCTGGCTGACAAAAGTCGACGATGGACCAAAGCTCGTCCAGCGAGTTCTCCACCGGGGTCGCCGTGAGCGCGATGCGTACCCGCGCTTGCATCGCTCGGCAGGCACTCGCCCGCCGAGTAGTGTAGTTCTTGATGTATTGGGCCTCGTCACAAACAAGCGCCGAGAGTTCGATTTGCCCCAACACCACCTGGTCACGCGAAAGCGTGTCGTAGGTGGTGATGATGACGTCGTTCGCCTCGATTTGCTCCTTGCGACGCTCGCGGTGCGTGCCCGCGTGGAAGTACACGCGCGGATTCGTACTGCAGAACTGGCGGATCTCGCTCTTCCAGTTTTCCGCCACCGCCGAAGGCACAACCAACAGCGCCGGTCGCAACCGGTTCTCATCCACAAGGTGCGTTAGGTACGAGATGACCTGGACCGTCTTTCCGAGCCCCATGTCATCGGCGAGCAGACCACCCGCACCCGCCACGTCCAATTGTCTTAGCCACGCGTAGCCCTCGCGCTGAAACGGCTTGAGGCGGCCGCTGAATGCACTCGGCTCGGTGAGCGTCGTCGCGATGGCCTTTAGTTCCGAGTGAACCGCCTCGTAGTTCAGCTCTTCGTCGTTGTCGGCCGTCACGAGTTGCGCCGCGCGACTGCCCTTCGAGCCGGGCGCGCTCCCCTCGTCCGCGCTCGCGTCTGACTCCTCTTCCGTGCCCTCGCCTTTCACACCGCCGAACCAATCGGTGGAGTGCGCGGACTGACCTATCGACGACTTGACCTCGGGCTCCATGGTCACGCCGAGCACGCGCTCGTCGAACAACGCTAAGTCCAATTCGGCAATGCGTGCTGGGATGCCAGAGAGGTCTAACGTGTCGGGTGCTAGCCCTTCGGTCACGGCGGGCGAAAGCTCGGCACTCGCTGGAAAAAAACTGCGCGGGTCGCGCGCGAACTCTTCCACTCGTTCTTTCGGAATGCTGCCGACTCGCTTCACATCCGTGAACGCCCGCCGAACCGCCTCGGGGAGTACAACGCGGAGCCGACGACTCGGGTCGTCCGGGTCGTTCCTGTCGAAGCGGAACGGTGCGCGTGGACTCTCGGCGACCTCTTGCGCGATGTCACTCCGTAGTCGCGACGGGCGGGGCAGGAGGTCGAAACCACCGGCTTCATTCCGCCGAATATCCAGTTCAATACGATCCGGGACCACGTACTCTTCTCGGCCCAACTGGCCATCGAAGGCGACCGCGGTGTCACCGTTCGAGACGTTGTCTCGGTACGCTTGTTGCACATCGCTCAGGTGTCGGTACTCGTCCTCCACTTGCGGACCATGCTCCTGCAACGCAACTCGACTCAGTCGCGCCAGACGCTCCGGCACCACGTGCAACTGCCCTCGCTGGTCCACGAAACCGCAACCGACCGCTGTCATCTCCGGCGCATAGGTGCCGTCTGGAGTTGTCCAACGAGTTCGGACCGGCAAGCCTCGGCCAACCGAGGAAGGCAGGTCGACCTTGAGTTCCCATCCCGGCTCAGACTGCAATCCAAACAGTCCGCGCATCTCCTCCGGGATGTCGAACACGCGCTCAAACGGAACCACGAACTCAAGTTGCTGCCGCTCGACGACCTCGTCGCGGACAAGCTCCGTCAACATGTCGAGAACCAGCTCGTGCCTAGAACTCAGCGGTTCAACCTCCGGCGAGAGACCAACCGCCGGCCAATCTACGAGACTGGCACCCGCGTCGGTCTGAAGTCGAACAGAGTATACTACGCCAGCCGCGTCGACGCGCCGGTCGAGCACCAACGCGTCCGGACTGCGGCCCGCTTTCGTTCGCCTGCGAAACAAGTCACGAATTCCCATCGTCAGAACCCTTCGGTACGCGTCACGGCGAGCAAATGTTGAAGCTCATCGTCGAAACGATACTCCCACCCGCTCGCGTGACGCAGCCGTTGCAGCGCCTCGCGCTGCTTGAACTCGTAGTGACTCAACCGCTGTCCGGATTGACCGAGCTTGAGCATCTCCTCGAAGTCGCGGGCGCGGTACACGTACGCGGCGTTGCCAGTCTCGCAAAACTCCACCACGCCGAATGAGCCAAAGTTGAGAAAGATGCGCCCCGCATCGCGGTCCATCCAGGTGAACTCGGCATGCGGCACCCAGCGACCCCAGAAGTTTACGCGCGCGCTGTCGCCGCCGGCTTGAAGGAACGCTCTGATCTCGCGTTGGCCGTGTCGGTTCTTCCACCATTCCCACGCCCCCGGAGCGGCAGACCGTAGATGGGCGACGGTGTCGGTATCGAGCGGAAATCGGTCGAGTAACACCTCGAAGGGTGCCGTCCCGATGGCTGCTGCCCCACCCTGCGCCTTCGCCTGGATCCAGTGCCCTAACTCATACGCAACGGAGCGACTCGCTACTGTCGCGCGTTGATACACCGCCGTAAACTCGTCTTCGGTGTGAGCGGCCCAAATCCTAACCGTTGCAGTAGACTTGCTTCCCAAGACGACGGTGTCCAGGACGGCCTCGAGTTGGGTTCCGCGGCAATCGAGCGCAGAGCGCACGTCGGTCACGGAGATGCCCGTTTTCGCCATCCGCTTCTCGGCTTCCACGAGCATGAAACTCGCCGATTCGGCCGCCCCATGTTTGCGCTGAACGATAGCATGAGACTTCCAGGGTCCAAGGCTGGCCGCCTTGCCAGAACGGACGAGGACTTCGGCGGCTTGTTCGCCCAAATTCCAGGCGTAGTTGCCCGAAACCACGGGCCAGAATCGCTCGGGCTCGACGAACTCAGGACGGCGAGCAAGCACAAACACAGCGTTTCGAGACAGGTCGACGTCAGGATCCGCTACGTACGTGTTCGCAAACCGAAGTTCGAGCGTGGTCATCGCGTCGGCGACGTGCACGAGCGTCTCCGGACGCGCCGCCAACAGCTTTTCGCGCACCCGGATTCCGATTTTAAGTCCACGCGCCGTGCCCCCCTGGACGAGCGCTTCGACCGAATCGGGGTGCGCACGCACAACACCAGCTGCAGCCAGTTGGAGTTGCCTGGGCATGAATCGAATCAATCGAGTCCTCCTTCCGCAAGAAGCTGCCGCAACCGGTCCAGCGCCTCTTCATCCCGAAGCCGAAACCGGATCTCCAGCCGCCGCGACGCATCCAGGTCTTCGACCCCGTCTGCCAAAATCGGGCGAGCGCTCGAGTAACCGACCGCCGAAAGCAATTGCCGCGCCTCCTCGTAGGGCATCAGCTCTTCTTCGATCACGAACTCCACGGCCGCCTGGGCGCGCTGTTGCGACAAGTTCAGGTTATACAAGTACCCATCCGCCGCGGAACCACCGGCGTAGTAGTTGCTGTTCGTATGTCCCTCGAACGTGATCCGGTCCACCGAGAGTCGCAGTTCCGTGTCGCCCAGAAGCGCGTCCACGTAAATCGGAACGAACTCGCGGAGCGCGTCCTCGCCGTCCGAAGTCAGGTCGTACTCGCCTTCGTCGAAAAGGATGTCGCTGCCCAACCGAACCGCCCCCGTTGCATCGTCAAACGAGATGTCCCCGCCAACCTCCTCGAACCGTTCT
>CBDUJZ010000167.1:0-11526 GCA_965367675.1 uncultured Myxococcales bacterium
GGGCGCGAGGTAGTGGCGAATCGCGTATTGCCCGACGAGCAGCGTGAGTTTCACCTGCGGGAGTCGTTGTAGGACGGCGTCATGCCACAGCGGGGCGCATTCGGGGCGCGGCGGTCGGTCTCCACCTTTGCGTCGTCCGGGCCAGCAGAAGCCCATCGGGAGGATCGCGAAGCGCTGCGGATCGAGTAGCTCGTCGCGCGTGATGTCGAGCCACTCGCACAGGTGGGCGCCCGAATCGTCGTTCCACGGCTCCCCGCTGGCGTGGACCTTGGCGCCGGGGGCCTGACCCACGATGACCACTCGTGCACCGGGTGCCGCGCGCATCACCGGCCTGGGCTCGTGCGGAAGGTCGGCGGCGCAATGGGTGCACGCGCGGATTTGAGCCAGGAGTTCGGGGAGCTGCGGCATTGCGAATGTGGACGAGGAGACGTGCGGCGCCCGGTGACGGTATCGGCGGGCTCGGTCCGCGTCACGCTTTCGCCGGACCGCTGGCGCCACGCTTTCGCCAGGCTGTTAGCGCCACGCTTTCGCCGGACTGCTGGTCGGGGTTAGGCTGGGCGCTCCTTCCGCAACGGTGTGTCATGATGGGAGAGCTTCGATGTGGTCTCGATGGAGGTCGTCTGCGTCTCGGATTCGCGTTTGGCTCGCGGGCGCTGTTCTTGCTGTGTGTCGCTGCTGGGAGCATGGCCTGCGATGACGCCTCGGCACCGGGAACAGACCTCGGCGCGGAGCAGGACGCCGTAGCCACGGACGCCGGTTCGGGCGCTGACGAAGACGTCGTGCAGAGCCGTTCTGTGGCCGAGGAGTTGGGGATTACGCAGTATTCTGGGACGCTGGACCTGCCGGTGCTGTCGTCGGAAGGAGGGGTCACAACGTACGAGTTCGATACGGAACAGGGCCCGATGTGCCTGCGCGGCGCTCCGTTTCGCACGGCGGTTCGCGATGTTGGCAGCGAGGACGTCGTGATCTTCTTGCAGGGGGGCGGCGCGTGCTGGTCCACGTTCTGTTTGGCCGTGACCGGCGCGCCGGTCGGGATTCCAGGCATCGACATTCTGGACCCGGATGCCGCCGACAATCCGGTGGCGCGTTGGAATCACGTGTACGTGCCGTACTGCGATGGCTCGTTCTTCGCTGGCGACGCGGACATCGACGACAACGTGAACGACAAGGGGACGCGATATCACCGCGGTCTAGCGAACCTGACCGCGGCGTTCGAAGTGGCCCGCCAGACCTTCCCGGCGCCGCGGCGGGTGTTGCTGGCTGGCAGTTCGGGCGGTGCGTACGGCCTGCTGCTCGGTGCACCGCTCGCGCGTCACTACTTCCCCGACGCGGAGCTCATCGTGATGGCGGATTCGGGCATTGGCTTGGCGCGTGACGGCGACCCGGCGTATCTGGATGTGCCACTCGGGGAGTTCAACCTGACGCGCTTCATCCCGGACGACTGCGAGGCGTGCACCACTTCGGGGCACATCACGGCGCTGGTGTCTTGGTACTTGGCCCGGGACGAGAACATCCGGGTGGGCATGTATAGCTCCTGGTACGACTCGGTGCTGGCGACGACGTTCTTGCAGGTCCCAAAGCCGGACTTCGCGCGGTCGCTGCGCGAGCAAACCGACGCGGTGCATGCCGCGTACCCGGACCGCTTTCGCCGGTTCGTGACCGACGGCACCCAGCATACGGCGCTGTTGGGTGATCCGAGCGGCATCATCGGGTCGGATTTGACGGCCGTCGAGCTGCCGCCGGGCGCCTTGCAGGACCTGCTCGGTGGCGACTTGGTGATCGGCGCGATGGCCACCACGACGATCGGCGACGTGTCGGTCGCCGCGTGGCTCGGCGGCCTGATCGATGACGACTCGGACGCGTGGCCGGACCTGCTCGAGACGCCGACGCCGGTGAGCGAGGGGTCGGGCGAATAGGCAAATCCGCGACGAGCGGTGGCAAAAACGAACATGGCGCGTCGCTCGGGTGAGCGGCGCGCCACGTTCGTGGGTGGCTCTTGCGAGGTGTCTACGCCTGCGAGAAGTCCATGACGGGGCGCACTTCGCAGCGTCCGTAGTGGACGGCGGGGCACTTGGCGGCCCATCCGATCGCTTCGTCGAGGTTGGCGCATTCGATGAGGTAGTAGCCGCCGAGCTGTTCCTTGGTCTCGGCGAACGGCCCGTCGGTGATGAGGGTCTCGCCGTTCTCGACGCAGACGGTCGTGGCGGTCTCGGTCGGGTGCAGCGCATCGCCAGCGACCATGACGCCAGCCTTGGACATGGCTTCGCCGTAAGCCATCCACGGAGCCATCATGGCGGCGTGCTCTTCGGGCGTGCTCGGGGCCGGGGGACGGGCGGATTCTGCGCTGTAGATCAGGACGAGGTATTGCATGTCATGCTCCTTGGTTGTTGTGACTGCACCTGAGTGACGCGCGGGCTTACGCGAGATCGACAGGCGTTCGACGAATTTGGGATCAGGGCGGATCTTTGTGTGTGGCGCGCTCGTCGTTGGCGTGCAGATCGCGCAGTCGCTGCTGCAGGAATCGCCGCTCGACGGGGTTGCTCGCGAGGTCCACGGCCGCAGCATACTCGGCGGCGGCTTCTAGGACGCGGCCGCTTCTTCGGAGGAGGTCGGCGCGTGCGGCGGGCAGCCAGTGGTAGCCGTCGAGGCGTCGGTCGTTGGCGAGCGTTTGCAGTCGGCTCAGGCCGGCCTCGATGTCACCGGCCATGGCCACGGCGACGGCCGCGTTCAGCTCGACCACCGGTTGGTTTGGGGACAGCGTCTTGAGCACGGCGTACAGGCCTGCGATCTGCGCCCAGTCGGTGTCGTCGGCGGTGGCGGCGCGGGTATGCAGGGCCGCGATGGCTGCCTCGATGGCGTAACCGCTGAGCGGCCGCCCACGGAGCGCGGATTCCACGAGCGGGAGCGCTTCATTGACCATGGCGGTGTCGTATAGGGAGCGGTCTTGCACCTCGAGCGTGACCAGGTTGCCGTCGCTGTCCGTGCGCGCGTGGCGGCGGGCGTGGTGGAGCAACATGAGTGCGAGCAAGGCCTTGGGACTTGGCGCGTCCGGGAGCAGGAGCGTGAGCATGCGGGCGAGTCGGATGGCCTCGTCGCAGAGCTGCACGCGAATCAACGCGTCGCCGTCGCTGGCGCCGTAGCCCTCGTTGAACACCAAGTAGATGGTGCGCAGCACGGTCGACAGACGTTCGGGCAGCTGGTCTCGGCCGGGCACCTCGTAAGGGATGCCGGCGCTGTCGATCTTGCGTCGCGCTCGAACGATGCGCTGCTGCAAGGTCTCGCGTTTGACGAGGAATGCGCGGGCGACCTGTTCGCTGGTCAGGCCGCAGATGGTGCGCAGCGTGAGCGCGACCTGGGCTTCGGGCGAGAGGCTGGGGTGGCAGCAGGTGAAGACGAGCCGCAGCGAGTCGTCGCGGCCGTCGTGGGTAGCCGAGAGCGTGGCGGTCATCTCGGCGGCGATCTGCGCTTCGTTGTTCTGCCAGCGGGTCTGCTTGCGGATGCGGTCGATGGCGCGGTTCTTCGCCACGCGGTGCAGCCAGGCGAGCGGTACGTCGGGGCTGCCGTCGCGGCTCCACACGGTGAGCGCGTGGGCGAACACCTCTTGCACCACGTCCTCGGCGGCCTCGAAGTTGCCGACGATGCGGATGAGCGGCGCCACGAGGCGGCGGTAGTGCTCGCGATACATCGCTTCGACGAGCGCCGAGGCGTCGGGGTTCCGCTCGGGCGTCGGAGGCGAATCCAAGGGCGTGTTGGGCATGCGTACGTGGGGTGTTCGGGCACGGTACACGACTCCGGCGCGTAGGCGAATGGGCGTGCTGTGACGCGTCGTTGGCGGGCAGCGCAACCCGGCGAATCGCTTGCGTGGGCTGGCCACCTTGACGTTGGAGAGGGCGCGACCGAAAGAACGAGGCGCTTCGCTCCTCCTGCTCTAGAGATTGCCATGGCCCGTGGATTTACCGCCGTCGATGTACCCGATCAGTCCGGAAAGACCATCTTGGTTACCGGCGCAAACACTGGGCTCGGGTACCACACCGCCGAGGTGCTCGCGGGCAAGGGCGCGCGCGTGCTCATGGGGTGCCGCAATCCGAACAAGGCCGACGCCGCCCGACTCCAGATTTTGGAGGTCTACCCGGACGCCGACGTCGAGGTGGTGCTCATGGACCTGGGCGACCTCGCGTCGGTCCGCGCGGCGGCAGAGCGGGTGAAGCAGGAGCCGCGGCTGGACGTGCTGGTGAACAACGCCGGCATCATGATTCCGCCGTTCGCGAAGACGACCGACGGGTTCGAGTCTCAGTTTGGTGTGAACCACCTGGGCACGTTCGCGCTCACGGGGCTGTTGCTCGAGAAGCTGGAGCAGACACCGGGCTCGCGCGTCGTGATCACGAGCAGCATGGGGCACCGCATGGGCAAGGTCGACTTCGACGACCTGAACGCGGAGAAGGGCTACAACGCCTTTGGCCAGTACGCGCTCAGCAAGTTGGCGAATCTGCTGCACATGTACGAGCTCGACCGCCGGCTGCGCGCCAAGGGGAGCGCGACCATCGCGGTGGCGGTGCACCCGGGCGCGTCCGACACGGAGCTGTCGCGCTACATGGGCAAGATGCTGATGTTCAAGCCGCTGGCGGCTGGGCTGATCAACACGCCTGCGCAGGGTGCGTGGCCGACGTTGATGGGCACGACGGCGCCCGACGTGGTGGGCGGCGAGTACTTTGGGCCGAGCCAGTTGTTCGAGGTTCGCGGGCCGGCCAAGCGTGTGGGGTCGAACAAGCGTAGCCGCGATGAAGCCCTGGCCGCGCGGCTGTGGGACGTGTCGGTGGAGATGACGGGCGTGGACCCGGGCATCTAGTCCGCAGGGCCGGCAGCCGGGGGCGCTAGGTCCGGGTTGCGTTGCGCCAGATCGGGGGCGTCGGTATAGGATTTGGCATCTATCCTACCCGTGGAGTCCGCGTGATTCGTCTTTCGTCAGCTGTTCGATTTGGATTCGTACGTGCGCGATTCGCCCAGGTGCTTTGCGTGTCGCTCGTGTGCGCGCTGGGTGCCACCGGCTGTGATGAGTCAGCGGACGACCCCGATGTTTCCACGGCGCAGGACGCCGGGGACGTGAACGGCGGCGACGCTTCGGATGTGGGAGCGGATGCGCCGCTGGACGTGGCGGCCGACGGCTCGGGCGGTGATGCCGGGGACGGTGGCGTGGACGCCGACGCAGATGCGGCGCCGGACGCTCCGACGACGGCGTGGACGCAACCGCCGGCGTGGTGCGATGACGCCCCGCCGGACGACACGTGTTTTGCGCTGGCTCGGGACGCTCGTTCGTCGTCGATCACGCTGGCGGTCGAGATCGCGGACAAGTTTATCGAGGACCACGCGGCGGAGTCGCTGGCGTGGAATTGGACCGACGCAGTGATGCTGGTGGGCGTGGCGCGATTGGCGAAGGTCGTCGGGGACCCGCTCTACTATCGGTACATTGGCGCGTACTTGGACCACCACATCGCGGAGGGGTATCGCATCGCGACCAGCGACACCTCGGCGCCCGCGGCGTTGGCGGTCGAGATGATCGCGGCGGGATACGACACGCCCGAGTACCGCACGATCGTGGACGATGCGCTCACGTACTACTTTGAAGAGGCGCGGCGAACCGAGGACGGCGGGCTGAGCCACTTTGGTACCGTCGCGCTGCTGGAGCCCGAGCTCTGGGCTGACTCGTTGTTCATGTTCGGCAATGTGATGACCGGGTGGGGCGCACAGACGGACGACGTGGAGCTGCTGGACGCGTATGCAGAGCAGGTCGCCATCTTCGCGGACGCGATGCAGGAGGAGAGCGGCTTCTTCAAACACGCGGCGTATAGCGCGTTCGAGCAGGAGCCGGATGTGTACTGGGCGCGGGCCAACGGTTGGATTTTGGCCGCGGTGTTCGACCACCTGAGCGCGCGTCTGGATGATGGCGTGGTGCCGCAGCGGGTGCTGGACTCGGTGGTCGCGCTGGCGGATGCCGTGTTGGCGACGCAGGACGCGGAGACGGGGCTGTGGTTCACGGTCGTGAATCGCCCGGGCGAGACGTATGTGGAGACCAGCGCGTCGGCGTTGTTTGCGTATGGATTGGCGCGCGGCGTGCGCTACGGCGTGCTCGACGAGGCCGCGTTGGAGAACATCGAGAGCGCGATGCAAGGCGTGGTCGACCAGGTGCGCCGCGATGATCGCGGGCGGCCGATCGTGGGCGGAATCTCGGGCCCCACCAACGTGGGCACGTTCGCCAACTACGCCGGAATCAGCGTGGCGGATGACATCGCTTACGGGCTCGGCGCGGTGCTATTGGCGCTGACCGAGACGTCTGGGTTGGACATCGAGCTCGAACTGACGGCGCCCGGCGTTCCCGGCGAGGTGGTGCCTGTGACGTTCTCCGAGGACTTGGAGGGGCGTCGGATGGCGTTCTACGACGAGTGCGTGTCCCGCAACGCGGAGGCGGGTGGCGTGTATGGGCAGTCGTGTCGCGTGGCGGCGGGTTTGCCGGTGTATGAGGCGCCGATCGATGCCGCCTTGACCAAGCTCACCGACCGCTTGGACACGTCGGACTTCACGGCGAATGGCCTCGTTCGTTTGCTGTACTTGGACGACGAGACAGGCGCGCTCGGCGATGTGCTGCGCACCGAGATCGAGGACGTGATGTTTGGGTTTAAGTACTGGCTGACCGAGCCGGGCGAGGATTCGATGGCCTACTGGACGGAGAACCATCAGATTCTGTTCCACGCGGCGGAGTACCTGATCGGGCAGCGCTACCCGGACATGGTGTTTTCGAACTCCGGGATGACCGGGACGGAGCACATGGAGCACGCTCGGCCGCGGTTGATTCGCTGGATGCAGATGCGGGGGCGCTATGGCTTCAGCGAGTGGCACTCGAATGTGTACTTCAACGAGGACATTCCACCGCTGCTGAACCTGTTCGATTTCGCGGACGACGCGGAGTTGGTGGCGGGCGCCGAGGTGGTGCTCGATCTGCTGTCGATCGACCTGGCGGCGAACATGTACAACGGGCTGTTTGCGACGACGGCGGGACGTACCAAGGCGAGTAAGTTCGTGGGTAACCCGAGCGATAGCACGCAGGACTACGCGTATATCGCGCTGGGCAACGCCGAGCCGCGGTCGTTCGATAACTTCGCGGGCGCGTTCATGGCGACGTCGACGTACGCGCCGCCGGCGGCGATTGAGACGCTGGCCTTTGAGACGGAGATCGAGGCGCTGGCGGCCGGCGCGGGTTCGTTCGAGCACCGTCAGCGTGACAGCTGGGACGTGGAAGAGGGTCCGCGCATTGGCGTGTCGTACGAGGGCATCGACGACATTGTGCTTTGGGCGGGGCAGTCGACGCTGACGCACCCGGACATGATCAATGGCGCGTTCGCTGCCATCGATGAGTACGACCTGTTCGGCGGATTCTTGTTCGACCAACTGCCGCCGGCGGTGATCAATCTGCTGCGCTCGATGGCGGGAACACCGCGTCTGCCGGCGTTCGCTTGGGACCTGGAGCCGTTGGCGCTCGGGCTCGGGCTCGAGACCATCGACACGTACGTGTACCGCACGCCGGACTACCAGCTGGCGGCGGCGCAGGATTGGAAGCCGGGCTATTGGGCCGCGCAGACGTTGGTGCTGCGCGCTACGTTGGGCGACGATGTTGCGGTCACCACGTGGGGTACCGGTCCGCTCGGCGGCGGCCTCGTGGGTGACGACCCGCCGCTGGATGACCTGTGGGTTGGCGGCTGGCTCCCGCGCGTGACCGCGCACCACAACGTGGCGGTGTCGCAGTTCACAGCGGAGGCGTGGAACCCGGTGATTGACCAGGTCGTGGCCCGCGAGCCGATTCGGGCGTACTTCCCGGTGGACCTGATGGACGAGTGGGAGCAGCGCGACGGTTGGCTGTTTGGCCGGGTCGGCGAGGGCTACGTGGCGCTGTGGTCATCGGAGCCGCTGACGCAGCTGCCCCCAGGAACGGACACGTGGCAGTCGCCGAGCGTGGAAGGTGTGTTCGTGCTCGAGCTGGGACGCAGTGAGACGAACGGCACGTTTGCGGAGTTTGTGGAGGCCGTCGCGTCGGCGACGTTGACGGTGACGCCGACCGAAGGTGTGGGCGCCGATGTGGCCTACAACTCGCCTTCGCTCGGAGAGGTCACGGTTGGCTGGACGGGGCCGATGCAGGTGGCGGGTGCGTCGGTGGACGTGGGCCCGTACGACCGGGTGGACAACGACTACGTGCGCCAGCGGCGGGGGCAGGCCACGCTCGACGTTCGGACGCAGGACGCTGTGCTGCGCTTGGACTTTGATGCGTTTACGCGCACCCAGTTCGCTAGCCCGTCGGCTCCTTAACTCTGCGTTTGTCTTGTCGGTTCCTTAGCCGCGAACGCGCTCGACGAGCACCATCTCGTGGGTGAGTCGGCCGCTGTCGTGCTCCGCCCAGCGGACCGGCGGGCCGGGGAGCGCGATGGCGAAGAAGGCCTCGACGGAGGCGGTCGGCGCGGTGAGCACGTTGTAGAGCTTTCCGCGGAACATGCCGGCCGGCACGGTCTCGGTCGCGTCGGTGATTTCGGTGTCGCCGGCGGGGTACGTGGCGTGGCTGACGAGCGCCTCCCATGTGAGGCCGCCTTCGCGCACTTCACCGCGTGGCGAGCCGTCGAGCTCGGTCTCGCTGAAGCGGAACGTGGGGCCTTCGGGCGACCAGGCGATGACCTCGGTGTGGGCGAGCCATTCGACGCCGGACGCGAGCGTGTGCTGGAAGGTCCAGCGTTCGCCGAGCTGAATTCCGCGGGCGAGGTGTTCGGCGGAGAAGGGGACGGGCGCTTTGGACATGGTCTCGGTCGGTGTTGGTACGGTCGATGAAATCGGAGTCGCTTGTACCGTAGGCCGGCGACCGCATGGAAGCGCTGTGTCGGTTATTCTGGGACGACGGTCGCCCACACGGGGCGGTGGTCTGAGTAGTCGTCGCACAGCTCGCCGGGGCACACGGCGGCGTCGGCGAATGTGACGCCGGGCGTTCCGACGATCAGATCGATGACCAATCCGGAGCCGGCCGTGGCGCGTTCGTTTCCGGGGATTGTGGCGTGGGCGTCGATGTAGCCGCGGTCGAGGAACGCGTGGACGGTGGGGTCTTCGGTCACGTTTCGCTGCACCTCGATCCAGTACACGGGCGCGTTCATATCGCCGCCGACGATGGCGCGGTGCGGGACGGACAGGCCGAGCTCTGCCATCTCAACCGCCTGCGCGTCGCGGACGTCGCCATTCACGGGGTGGGACTCGAAGTGCACGACGACGAGCCGCAGCGGTTCACCGTCGACGACGATGTCCGCGGAGATGGCGATGCGTCCGCCGAGCCGGGGTTCGCCACCACCCGTTCCGGGGACCGAGCCGTCGTACCAGCTGACGTTCGCGGCGTGACGAATCGCGGTCACGTTGTGCAGTGGGTAGCGGGAGAACAGCGCGTTTCCGTGCTCGCACTCGGCTGCGCCATCTGGCTCTTCAAGTTCAACGAATTCAACGGCATACGCGTACTGCATGCCGAGCGCTTCGGCGATCTCGTAGGGGGTGTTGCGGGCGCCGGAGCGGTTGCATCCGCGGTCGAGTTCGGAGCCGAGGATCACGTCGGGGACGGGCATGTGCTCGCCGGAGGATAGCAGGGTGACTTGCTGGTCCAGGCGCCGCCCGCGCTCGAAGTTATAGGCTGCCACGATGAGCGTTTCGTCGTCGCGGACCGGGTCGTCGTCGGCGATGAAGTTGGCCCCCTCGACGGCGCAGGAGATGTACACCTTGTCGGGCGCTGCGGCGGAGTCGGTGGCCTCGTCGCAGAGGAACGAGCTGAGCGGGAGGACTTCGCCTTCCCACGGGACGAGTGGGATGGGCTGGGCGTCTACTGCGGGGTCTTCGGCGGCGTCCGGAGCCGTGTCTGCGCTGACGTCTGAATCGGCGTCTTCGGCAATGTCGCTGGGTACGTCTGCGTCAACGTTCGCATCGTCGTCGGCAATGTCTTCGGCAACGTCGCCGCCGTGTGCGTCAGTTGCGCCATCGCCGTCTGCGGCGTCCGCCGTGTTCGCGTCCACGCTAGCGTCGCCGGTGTCCGATTCAGCGGCGTCTCCACAGGCGACGACGGGGAGGAGCAGGAGCGAAAGCAGGTGGATGCGCATGGCAGACGGTCGGGAGCGGTCGGAAGTACGAGACGCCCAAGTTCATTCTCGACGTCCGGCATGCGCGCAAGGTCGACGTGTTGATGCCGCAGTCCGGCGTCGGAACCGCGGCGGTTGGGTGACGGCGGTACGTGCGGCGGCGCCGATAGGTGGGCGCTAAGCAGGCACAGGAACGGCTTGTGTCTGCACGTTCTTGCGCTCGCGCCACGCTTTCCAGAAGCCGTTGGGGAGGGCGAACCGGAGGATCTTGCGGGCCACGGACTTGATCTGGTCGGGGAACGAGCCGGTGTTGTAGGCGAGGCCGTAGCGCTCGCAGATTTCACGGACTTGCACGGCGATTTCGGGGTACCGGTGTGCGGGCAGATCGGGGAACATGTGGTGCTCGATCTGGTGGCTGAGGTGGCCGCTCAGGATGTGGAGCCAGCGCGAGCCGTCGAAGTTGGCGGAGCCGTGGAGTTGGCGCAGGTACCAGGCGCCACGGGACTCGTCTTCGATGTCCTGGTTCGGGTAGACGACGGTGCCTTCTGGGAAGTGGCCACAGAAGATGACGACGAAGGTCCACACGTTGCGGGTGAGGTTGGCTACCAAGTTTCCGGCGAACACGCGTGGAGCGTTTACGCCCGCGAGTAGCGGGAAGAACGCGTAATCCTTGGCGAGCTGCCAGCCGGCCTTTTTGACGAAAGGCTGAGCGCGCTCGGCGAACTCACGCGGGGTGGTTTCGCCGGTCGCGAGCTCCTCCACGCGCAGGTCGTGCATGGCGACGCCCCACTGAAACAAGGCCGCCAGGACGAGCGAATTGATGGGTTGTGTGAGGTGCCAGGGGTACCACTGCTGCTCCTCAGACACCCGGATCGCGCCGTAGCCAATATCGCGGTCTTTGCCGAGTATGTTGGTGAACGTGTGGTGCTCAAAGTTGTGGTAGTGGCGCCAGTTCTCGCCGGCGCAGACGATGTCCCATTCGTACGCGTTGCCATCGAGATCGGGGTCGCCGGTCCAGTCGTACTGGCCGTGCATCACGTTGTGTCCGATCTCCATGTTCTCGAGGATTTTGGAGAGGGCCAACGCGCCGGTGCCGGCCACGAACGAAAACGGTCCGAAGCCGAAGTGGAGCAGTAGGCGACCGGCGGCTTCGGAGTAGGACGCGACGCGGATCATCTCGCGGATGTGCTGTACGTCGCGCTCTCCGAGGTCGGCGACGACGTTCGCGCGGACGGCGTCGAGTTCGGCGCCGATCGCGTCGATCTGCGTGGGGGTGAGGGCGGTGGTGGGCTGAAGGCTGGGCCGCGCTCCACTGAGCGATGCACCGAGCGTTGCACTGGGCGTTGCGGGCAGGTCAGGGTGGTTCATGTCGCGTCCGTAGGGTTAC
>CBDUJZ010000168.1:0-11499 GCA_965367675.1 uncultured Myxococcales bacterium
GTTGAACCCGCAAACGCCCAAGTTGAACCCGCAAACGCCCAAGTTGAACCCGCAATGGCGCCGGTCGCGCCGGTGGCGGTGGTGCCAGAGCCCACCGTGCTGGAAGCGGCGACGGCGGCGCAGGGTACGGCGGCGCAGGGTACGGCGGCGCAGAGTACGGCGGCGCAGGGTACGGCCGGGGGGAGCGCGTCTGACGTGGACGCGTCTGACATGGGCGCACCCGGTTCGAACTCGGAGACTGTGACTCCGCGAGACGCTGCTTCGGTCGCGAGTCCGGCGGATGCGCCCACGCATGCGGTCGCATCGACGCCCGACGCGGAGTCCGGCGTGACCTCGAAGGCCGCGAGCAGCTCCGGCAAGTTCGCCTTTCTGGCCGACAGCTTGCCGAGCATGGACGACATCTCTGCCCACACCACGTTGGGCGATGGTTCGGTCGAGCTGCCGCCGCGTCGCTCCGAGCCGTCGGTGGATCTGGATTCGGTGCTGCGAAACCCGAGCGCGGCGCTGAGCGCGAGCGTCGCGATGTTGGCACAGGACCCGAAGAGCCGCGTGGCGGTGGCGCAGCTGGTTGCGCTTCTGAACGCCTCGGACGAGGCGGTGTCCGCCGCGGCCTGGGACGCGTTGGAACCGGCCTTGAACGAGCCGGGTTTTGAGTCCACCCACTACAGCGCGCGGGTCGTGATGGCGGGGCGCGCGGAGTCACTCACGCAGCGGTTCGGACACCTCGTCGCCGCGGCCCAACTCGCCGATGAGAACCTGGACTCCCCGCAGCAAGCGCTGGAGTTGTTGGCCGAGGCGTACGCGCTGGAGCCCGGTGATACGTCGACGCTGCAGCGCGCCAAGGAACTCGCCGAGGCGCATGGTCTCTGGGCTGTGCTCGCCCAAGAGTTGGAGATTCGCGTGCGGCGCTCCGGCAGCCCCGACTGGATGGTGCCTGTCGCGCTCAGCGCCAGCGACATCGCGCGGGACAGGCTCGCCGACCCCGAACGTTCGGCCAGCATTTTGGAGTACCTGGTCTCCAAGGAGATCTACGACGAGACCGTCGTCGCTCGGCTCGTCGACTTTTACGCTGGCGCTCGGCGATCGGGCGACACGCTGCGTTTGTTGCTGCGTTGCGCGCACTTGGCCGAGGGGCCCGACAAGGTCGCGCGTCTGTCGCGGGCGGCCGACTTGTGCGCCGAAGAGCTCGGCGACTCCGACCAGGCCATGGAGATTTACGAGTCGGCGATGATTCACGACGCCGGCCACGTGATGCGGACCCGGTACTTTGAGCTGGCACGCCGCGTTTCGCGACGGGAGCGGGCGCTGGAGTACCTCGCTCCGCTCGACGGAACTGTCGCGGGCGCGCAGGCGCAAGCGGAGTACGCACGGCAGCACTTTGCGGACGCACCGGAGTTCGAGATTCGGGCGCTCCGAGCCGCGTATGACGCAACCGACCGGGCCAGCGACGAGCAGGTCCCAACGGGCTTCGCGCTGGCCGACTGTCTGCGCCGCGTGGGTCACCCGACCGGCGAGCAGGATACGCTCGAGGCGATGCTTCACCGCACGTCCGGCGACGCCAACCGACTGGCCGTGGTGCGACGGTTGGCGCCTGTCTACGCGGCGCAAGAGGACGGCACGGAGCGGGCGATCGACTTGTACCGCGCGGCGGTCGAGACAGGCGCGTTCGATTCGAAGATCGTGCATGCGCTCACGTCGTTGCTGCGTGCGCAGGGCCGCGACGAGGACATGGTCGCCGCCGTGTGGGAGGCCGCCGAACGCGCTCCTGACGCGGAGCACCGTCAGCTGTATCTGCGGCAACTCGCTGCGCTGGCGGACGGGCTCGGTGACGCGGAGCACGCGCTGGGCCTGCTCGAAGAGGTCGCGGACGCGAGCGACGGCGACCCCGTGGTGCTGTGCGCGTTGTCCGAGCGCTTTCGCGCCGTCGGCAACGAGATCGCCGAGCTTGGCGCGTTGGAACAGGCAGCTGCGAGCGGCCAGGAACTCCCGGCGGCGCGCTTCCTCGTGCGGCTGGCTGAACTGGAGCTTACGCGTCCGCGCGGCGCGCATCGGGCGGTCACGCTGCTCGAGCGTGCGCTCGCGACCGACGAACTCGACGCCGAACAGATGGCCAACGTGCGGCGATTGCTGCCTGAGGTGACGCGCCAGTCCGGGCAGTCGGCGCTGGAGGTGCGGATGTGTCTGCAGGACGCCGAAGTGGCGCTCGACGCGATGCAGGCGCTCACGTTGTACGAGCGCGCCATCGCGCTGCAAGAGGCCGACGGCGCCGAAGCGAGCGAGCGGGTTTCTGCCACGAGTAAGGCGTTGCGCGCGGCGAACGCGGCGGGTGTCACCGGCGAGCGTCTGGCGCAGCTGTGCCTGTCGAGCGCCCACGCCAAGCAGGCCGTCGGCCACTGGAACGCGGCTGTCGACGGGGCAGCGCGGGCGCTTGAGCTGTTCATCGGCATTGACCCGCAGAGCCCCGACACCCTCAAAGCCGCCCAAGAGATCGCCGCCGTGTGCGCCTTCGTGGTGGACGAGATGCCGGCGCTGTCGGCGCTTGAGTTTGCCGCATCCACTGGTGTTCCGGCGCTACGTATGGTCCATGCCGACGGCCTGATCGCGTTGGTGCGTTGGGCGGACGCTGTTGCGTTGCTCGAGGCGCTGGCCGCGACGCTGGACCCTGATGATCCGCTCGCCCAGCAGGTGAGCGAACGCCTCGATATCGCCCGAATGAACGCCGCATGACAGACTCGAACGACGCTCCTGCCCCTGACGCTCCGAGCGGAGATATCCCAGACGGCGCGGAGCTCAGCACCTCGGGCTTGCTCGACCCCGGCGCGCTCGTGCGCGCGCTGCGGAACCGCGCCAAGAAGTCCTTCGGCCAGCACTTCCTCACCGACGTGGGGGTGTTGGACCGCATCGTTCGCGCGGCGCACGTGGGGGAGGGCGATCGCGTGGTCGAGGTCGGCCCTGGCCCCGGCGGTCTGACCGTGCGGCTGCTGGCGTCCGGTGCGTCCGTCAGCTGTCTGGAGGCCGACCCGTGGATGGTCGAGCACTTGGAGGATGAGCTCGGAGGCCGCCCCGGTTTTGACGTCACCCACGGCGACGCCACGACCGAAGCGCTCGACAATTTGCTCGGCGACCCGCCGGCGACGGTGGTCTCGAACCTACCGTACAACGCGGCGACGCCGATTCTGTTCCGGCTGTTGGACAACCCCACGCCGCCGCAGCGCATGGTGCTGATGTTCCAGCTTGAGGTCGCGCAGCGCGTGGCCTGCGGTGGCGCCGATCGCTTGTTCGGGCCGCTCGGCCTCGCCGCGAACCTGCTCTACGAGACGCGGCTGGCGTTCCAGCTCAAGCCGGGCGCGTTCACGCCGCCGCCGAAGGTGGTGTCTGGCGTGGTCACCTTCGAGCTGCGCGACACGTTGATCGCGGACCACGCGGAGCGCGCGGCGGCACGTCAGGTGGCGCGCGGGGCGTTCTCGCAGCGCCGTAAGATGCTGCGCAAGTCGTTGCTGTCCGTCAGCTCGGATCCGGTCGCGCTGTGCGAGGCCGCCGGCGTGCCTCCGACCGCACGACCAGAGGCGCTCACGTGCGCGGAGTTCGTGGCGCTTGGGCGGGCCTGGGACGCGGCGGGCCGCCAGTAGACAAGGCCTAGGGCGCGGTGTGCCGTTGCCCAAACAGGCGAGACCCGCCGGCGCGCCCAAACGAGCGCTGTAGCGCCGTGGGGTCCCAAACCTCGGCCGTCTGAGCGCCACGCACCGAGTGCGGGGCATCGCCGTCGTACCAGATGATGCGGTCGCGCAAGTCGGGAGAAACCCACAGCCCGCCTTCGGTCAGCAAGACCGCGCCGTCGCCCATCGCGATGATCTCCATGTTCTCGGCGAGCCCCTGCAGCAATACGCCGCGCGAGGTTCCCGTGACCGTCCGCAATGCGTCCTCGGCCAACAGCATGTTCGCGCTACGCTCGCCGGAGACGGTGATCACGTCCAAGTCGCAGTGCACGTCTTCGGGGAGCGTCAGCGGACTTCCGTTGGGGGTCATCGCGGCGTCCGGGACGCCTTCTCGCGACCGGCAGACAGCCGTTCCCACCGAGCGTCCGTCCGGAGACTCGACGCTGACGAGGTGCACCTCGCCACAGACCGGACCGAACACGCGATGCGCGTCGAGCTGGTGCACGGTGGAGGCGATGCCCGCGCAGTACGGCGACCACGCGCTCTGCACCACCAAACGGTGCTGTGCTCGCGCCGAGATGCCCAGGTTGAACGCCGACTGCTCCGCGTCCCAAACGAAGGTCTCATCGCCTGCTTGGAAGGTGGGGAGGCCGGTAGTTTGGCGCGATGCGACCGGGCAGGATTGCACTGAAACGGAGGCGATCGGCTCGCCGTCCACGATCTGAAGCGCGCGCAATTGCGGGGCGGGGTCGCGCCCGTCACAGGTGAAGAGGATGCCCTCGTGGGCCCGGTCTACGCCGACAACAGCGGCGTCAAAACGCGAGACGACCGGCTCGTCTTCCGGCCCCAATTGCACCACTGTCCAGCCGGCGCGGTCGGCCACGGCGACACCGTCGTGGAGCAGCGCGGCTGCGAAAACGGCGCGCACGGCGGGGCGCACGTACGGCATGACTTGAAGCGCCGACGGCGTCGCGCAGAGCTGGCGGTCGCCCGCTGAGACGCCGTCACACGCCAGCGCGTAGGCGTGGGCTTGGGGGTCGAGCTCGATCTCCCAGCCGCTCTGGCCAAACGTGGCGCGGGGAGCGGACTGCGCGTTCCACTCCGCATCAAAGGGGGTGCCGTCTTGCGCGACTCCGCGCGCCCGCTCGCCGTCGTCCCACGCGAGCGCCAAGCTGTCGGCGGCCCAGGCGCAGGTGGCGTCCCCAAGCGGTGCCTCGGGCACCGGGATGATCGCTTCGAGCGCGGGGCCGAGCGCGTACACGGCGTGCGCGTCCACGTTCCAAGCCCACAGGGCGTCGGCACCGTTGCAGGCGACGAACGCGTCGATGGGCAGCTCTCGGGTCACCGACAGCGCGCCGTCCAGCACCTTGAGCGCGTTGCCGCCGGCGACCGTGAGTTCGGTGCCCGCGATCGCGAGGTCTGTGGCGTTGTCGAACTGCGCCCAGGCGAGCGGCGCGTCTCCTCGCCACCGGATGACCAGCCCGTCATGGCCCAGCGTGGCCACGGACCCGTCGGGCAAATGCACCAAGTCCAGCACGGCGTCATGGCCAACGGCGCGGACGTCTTGTGCCGCGCGACCGAGCTCCGGGGCAGCCACCTCGGCGTGCGCGGGAGCGGCGGCGACGCATGTTATCGCGGCGAACGCGAGCGTACGTGCCTTCACTTGCGCCTCCGACGGAACGCCAGCGTGCCGAGCGCCAGCCACAGCGGGGCGTACGAGAATGCGGGCGCCGTGCTGCAGCGCCCACGCCGGCGCTTGGAGCCAGATCCGGAGCCATCATCGACGGGATACGCTTCGCACAGGCCGGCCTCGTCATCGAACGTGAGCGTGCGCTTGAGCGTCTCGTTCGGCTGGGCTGACGGCGCCATCGTGGTGAACTCGGCGGCGTCAGCCTCGGGGTTGTTGGCCGCCGGCGGCAGCGGCGCGTCGCCGGGCTGGACGACGTGATTGTCGGCCGTCGCGTGGTCGAGGCCCACGAAGTGTCCGACCTCATGCGTCAGCGTGTTCTGCAGATCGTGCGCCGCCGCGGAGACCTGTCCGGCGGTCACATCAGCGAACGTGAACCCGTCGCCGTTCATCTCGATATCCGCGTCCACGATGATCCCGCTGGCCACCTCGTAGGTCACGTGTGTGAGCGCGAGGGCGTTGGGCGCGTGGGCGGTCGTACGCGACCAATTCTGCTCGGTGAACGCCACGATATTGTTGTTCGAGCCCTCCGGGTCGTGCCCGACTTCGGATTCCAACAGACCGCCGTAGACGAGCTCGAACTCCGCGCAACCGACGCCGCCCCACTGCGCGAAGGCTGTCGTCGCAGCCAGCTCGACCGCCGCTGCGTCCATGTCGTCGGACCCGGCAGGATGCACGTAGAAGGAGACTTTGCGCTGAGGCCAGGCGATGGGCTGCGGGATCTCGCCTTCGTCCACGCGACAGTGCAGGAACGTGTCACCCGGCTCCGGGCGGTACCCGCAGTCGGAGCAGTCTGTTCCGAATTCGCAGGTCTCGGCTGCCGTCGCGTCGGAGCCGTCGCCGCCATCGGAGCAGACGCCGTCGCCGGCCGTCGCGCAGGTGTTCGTGCAGATCGACTCGCACGTGGTCGTGCGCACGAAGGCCGCGGCGGGCGCGGGCGCGAGCGCCGACAGCAAAAGTGCACTACCGACGGCCGGCAGGAGAACACCATAACAGACGTTTAGCGGGCGCCGTTTGGGCCACATTGAACCGGTCATTCTTGCTCCAGCGCGCTCGCGATGATGGCCTCTAACTCCTCGAGGTTAAACGCGTTTCGGTTCACGTCCGGAGGCACGATATCAGGGTCGACGCCGCTCAAAAGCACCAGCCCTTGCGGGTCACGCGTCGCTTCGATTTCGGTCCCGATCGTGTTCAACGTGAACTTGGAGAACGACATCGACGTGGACACGTACGCGCCGTCCGGGGCTCGCGAGAGGAACACCAACACACGCTCGCCTTCGGTGAAGTGGCTGGTGCCCGCGACGCGCGTCGCGAAGCCGCCAAGCCGGCCTCCAGCTGCCCGCACGACGATGGAGTCCCCGAGGGCTTCGATGGGGGAGTCGGGCAAGAACGAACGCTCCAGTTCGAGCGTCGTCTCCGTCACGATGTGGCCCTCGACGCGGGTGCATCGCACGTCCGATACTTGGCCGATCACGATGGCGTCCGCCTGCTGAGCGAGCGCCGCGATGGACGTCGCGACCACGGTCGAGGCCGCTGCCGGCGGCGCCAGCAGCAGCAATCCAAGAAAAAACAAGCATGTGAATCGCATCGGCTTCCGAGCAAGAGAAGGACGCCACTCTAGTGCCGTCTGCAGCTGAGATCCACGCGTTCGCGCTTGCCCCGGCCGTCGGGATGGAGATAGGCAGAGAGCATGAAACAACCGACCGGTCGACCGTCTGCCTTGTTCTCCACCCTTCGCGTGCTCTGCCTGCTCTGCGCGGTGAGCCTCGCGGGCCCGCTGCTCGGCTGCTCCGACGACGATGGCGGAACCCCCGGCGCGGTGAGCGACGCCGGTGGACTCGATGACGCCTTCGTGGGCCCATCGGACGACGCCGGGCGGGTCGATGTCGAGGTGGACGAGCGTGCTCCGAGGGCGTTTCAGATGGCCATGGCGGTGCCGGCCGACGGGCTGTTGGACGACTTTGGGACGGCCTCATGGCAACGCGCCGCGCGGTCGTCCGACATCATCACGCTGCGCATCTCGAGCGGCCTTCCGTGGGACGAGATCGTTGCCGGAGACCCACTCCCCGCCGTTTTCGAAGCGCGCCTCGCCGACCTGGCCGACCGCGCCCGCCAGCTGCCTCAGGCGCTGCACTTGGTGGTCGACCCGTTGAACGCGGATCGGGACGGTTTGGTAGCCAATCGCTATGGCGCTGGCACGCTCGACCCCACGACGTTGCGATTCGACCAAGCCGCCGTTCGGGCGGGCTACGACGCGTTCTGCGCTGCGCTCGCTCAGCGTTTTGAGCCCCGCTATTTTACGCCGGTGGTCGGCATCAATCTGTACGGCCAAGAGGCTCCGGAAGACTTCGCCGCGCTGGTGACGACGTACGAGCAGGCGCGCGAGAACGCGAAGTTCGCGTCCCCTGGCTCGCTCGTGTTCCCGGAGTGGGACTTCGCCGCGCTTCGGGCCGCTCGCGAGCAGGGCGATACGACCCACATCGGTTGGGTCACCGAGCTCGACGAGTCCATCGATTTCTTCGCGCTCGGCTTCCGAATCGCCACGACCGGCGCGACGGCGTCCGAGCTGTCCCAGAACCTGTTCGACGCGTTCGATCGTCAGGAGATCGGTGCGATGAGCACGCGGCGGTTGCTGTTGTCGAACGTCGCGTATCCCGCCGAGGGCGTCGTGCTGGATGGGGAGGTGTTCCCGTCGAGCGAGAACTCGCAGTTCAACTACCTCGCCTACGTGCTTGATGAGGCCGATCGCCGCGACGTGGAGTTTGTGTCGTGGAGCGCGGTCGTCGACCCGGACGCGTGGCTGCGCGACCCGTGTCCCGAGGCGTCGTGCGATCCTGTCGCGGTGGAAGAGGAGCATGGCGCGCAACGCCGGCACGGTTTGCAGGACAGCGAGGGCACCGACCGCGCCGCCGGTCGTCTGTGGACGCAGTACTACACGCGGGAATACGTGCGTTAAAACAACGGGTTGCGGGCTGCGCTCGGGTTGCGGACGCCGCGGGACGGGCACCCGGTTGTCGGCTGCGCGGGCCGCGATTCTCGGCTTGCAACGGCGCGAGCGGCGCGCTAAATGGCTGCACATGTGTTCAGACCATCGTCATGCCATCGAGGTTGTAGAGGCCTCGATTCACAACCTTCAGAATGTCTCCTGCACATTCCCGCACCGTGCACTCACGGTGGTCACGGGTGTGAGCGGGTCGGGCAAGTCTTCCCTCGCGTTCGACACCGTGTATGCGGAAGGTCAGCGTCGCTACGTGGAGACCTTGTCGACCTACGCGCGGCAGTTTCTGGAGCAGATGTCTCGGCCGCCTGTGCGCGCGCTCAAGAACATGCCGCCGGCGCTGGCGTTGCGGCAGGGCAACTCCATCTCGAACGCACGCTCCACGGTGGCGACCGTCACCGAGATCGGCGACCTGCTCCGCCTGTTGTTTGCGGGCGCGGGCACGACTTCGTGCACCAACTGCGGCCTGCCGGTTGAGAAGTACTCGGTCGGCCGCGTCTGCGATGTGTTGGTCGAAGGGCACGAGAACGCGCGTATCGTCGTGTTGGGGACCATTTTCGCTGACGAGACCGAGGACGTGGCGTCGGTGCTGCGCTCGCTCGCTGCCGATGGATACCGGCGGGTCGAGGTCGGTGGTGAGCTCGTATCGATCGACTCGGTACAAGCCCTAGAGACGCTCTCGTCGTCTTCGCTGCGCGTGGTGATGGACCGACTGAAGGTCGAGCGCGAGTCGCCGCGTTTGGCGGAGTCGATCGAGAAGGCGCTGAACTTCGGCGAGTGCGTCGCCGAGGTGGTGCTGTGGGATGAGCCCGGGCGCCCGGAGCTGCGTTTCTTCGACCAGCTTCGGTGCACCAGCTGCGCGACGGTCCATATGGAGCCTGTTCCTGCGCTGTTCGACCGCAGCTCTGCGGTCGGCGCGTGCACCACCTGCGGTGGGTATGGGCGCACGGTGGGTATCGACCCGCACAAGGTGATCCCGGACGCGCGGCTGACCCTCGCTGCCGGCGCGATCGCGCCATTTCAAACGCCCGCCATGCGCGTGCACCAGCGTCGCATGATCGATGCGTGTCACGTGGAGGGTGTCCCCACCGACGTGCCTTGGAAGCGGCTCGACGCGCGGGACCGGCGTCGGATCCTGGGCCGTGGGTTCGGCGACTTCGGTGGCGTTCAGGGGTTCTTCGGCGCGCTCGAGGGCGACCGGTACAAGCCCCACATTCGCGTCCTGCTCGCGCGATACCGGGGCTACGCGGATTGCATCGAATGCGAAGGCAGTGGGCTGAGCCTCGCCGCCCGCAGCGTCACGATCGCAGACGTTGATCTGGGCGCGCTTGAGCACATGCGCATCGAAGAAGCGTTGGAGTGGTTCCAACACTTGGAACTCGACGATGAGCTCGCCGTGGCACTTGAGCCGCTGATGCGCGAGCTCACCGGACGCTTCGAGTTCCTCGATGAGGCTGGTGTTGGATACCTGTCCGTGGATCGCTCGGCCCGCACACTGTCGGGCGGAGAGATGCACCGCGTGCTGCTCGCTACTTCCGTCGGACGCATGCTGACGGACACGTGCTACGTGCTCGACGAGCCGACGGCGGGGCTTCACCCGCACGACACCGAACGCCTGATGCAGGTGGTCACGCGGCTGCGCGACCTGGGCAATACGGTCTTGGTCGTGGAGCACGATCCGGCGGTCATGGCGCTGGCGGATCACATCGTCGAGATGGGGCCCAAGGGCGGAGACCAAGGCGGAAAACTCCTGTTTGAGGGCTCTTACGCTGAGCTGGCGACGAGCGACACGCCGACCGGGCACGCGCTGCGCGCTCGCACGACGCCGCGTCCTCAGATGGTGAAGACCAACGACTTCCTGACCATCGCACACGCCAGCCTCCACAACCTCGAAGACGTCAGCGTATCGTTCCCCATCGGTCGTATGAGCGTGGTCACCGGTGTGAGTGGCTCCGGCAAGTCTTCGCTGGTGCACGGGGTGCTCCACAGTCGGGTGCAGAACCTGCACGCGCCGGCCTCTGCGGATCTGCCAGGCAGCGGCGAGATTCATGGACTGGAGGGCTTCAGCGAGGTCGTGCTGGTCGACCAAGGCTCGATCTCCAAGTCGACGCGCTCCTGTGCGCTCACGTTCAGCGGCGCGTACACCCGCGTCCGTGAGTTGTTCGCGAGCACAGACTTGGCCAAGCGCAACGGGTTCACCGCCGGCGCGTTCTCGTTCAACACCAAGGGTGGGCGCTGTGAGCGCTGCGAGGGCACCGGCACCCGTACGGTAGAAATGCACTTCATGGCGGACGTGCACTTGGTGTGCGACGTCTGCGATGGCCGCCGGTTTACCGACGAGTTGCTGGCGATCCGGTATCACGAGATGACGATCTCGGACGTGTTCGAACTCACGGTCTCCGAAGCGCTGGACCGCTTCTCCGACGATCTGCGCGTCACCAAGCTGTTGTCGCCGCTGGCCCGCGTGGGGCTCGGTTATATCAAGCTCGGCCAGTCCACCTCGCAGCTATCGGGTGGCGAACTGCAGCGACTGAAGTTGGCGTCGTACGTCGGACAGTCGAACAAGAAAGAACGCCGACTGTTCCTGTTCGACGAGCCCACCGTGGGCCTGCACTTGTTCGACGTAGACACGCTGGTGAGCGCGCTGCGCGAGCTGGTCGATGAGGGCAACACCGTGATCGCGGTGGAGCACAACCTCGACTTTGTGGCCGCGTGTGATTGGGTCGTCGACCTCGGTCCTGGCGCCGGCCCGGACGGCGGACTGGTCATGTACGAGGGCCCGGTCTCCGAGCTGCCGACGTGTGAGAAGTCGCGAACTGCGGAGCACCTGCGCCGCGTACTCGCGCCAGCGCCGTGAGCCGAACGTGACCGCTTCCGGTGATGTCTGGACACCGCGGGGGACTCCACCTGCGCCCCAAGTCCGTGTGTGGGTGAGGGCGGTCCTCACGGCAGACGTGCTGACGGAGACCGAGCGGTCGGATGCACCGAGCCCCAACGATGATGTGCTTCAACGGCTCACCCCGCCGCAGCGCCACATCTTGGCGGCCGCGCATCGCGGCGTATCGGCCGTGGTGGTGGGCGCGCGCGGCGACGACGGAGGCGCGGCGCTGGCGGTCGGTGCTGCGATCGCCGGTGGACTCGAACGGCAGGCTGTGCTC
>CBDUJZ010000169.1:0-11433 GCA_965367675.1 uncultured Myxococcales bacterium
CACCGATCAGCCCGGCGCCGGTGGCGATGAGCGTGTCTTCGACTTTGCCGATCCAGCGGTCCAGAATGTCGCCGATCGCGCCGCGCTCGCACGACGCCGTGCCCAGCTCGGCCATGACCTTGCGGTACACATCGTCGAACCGGTGAAAGCGCAGGTCGTTGTCGGACACCACCACAAAGCTGGTCGCGAAGCCGCGCTGCTGCGCGTCGGCCAGGGCCAAGCGCGCCATGAACGTCTTTCCGCAGCCGTAGCCGCCGCGCAGAAACTTGATCGCGCCTTCGGAGGCCGACGCCAGGTCGAGTTGCCGTTCGATCTCCTGGCGCGGCTGCTCGATGCCGACCGCGAACGCCTCGATTCCCCGCAGCGGAACCAGACCTGCGCGCAACGACTCGAACACGTGATTGACGTCTCTGCTGTTGAGCGCGCTCATACGGCCCCTCCATGTTTGATGTATCGTTTCTCGGTGCCCGTGACCGTGATGCGCAGCTCGTACGGCGCTTGGGCTGCGTAGTCATCGAAGGCGCGGGTGAACTTACGGACCGCCCGCGCGTTGCCGAGGATCGTGTACAGCTCGGCCTCAGTGACGGCGCCGTGCGCATTCAGGTGCTCGAACACCGGACGGACGGCGTCCGGCAGGTCGGCGATCCAGCCGTTCATGTCGATGCTCGGGTTCTCTTTGGACTTGGCGACTTCGGTGGCGTCCGGCGACGTTGCTTCCTTTGAAGACTCGTCCCGGTTGTCCCTGTCGTCCTTCGGCAACAGCTTCACCGCGAAGCGCTGTCGGACCACGAAGGGAGCCAGTTTGACGTCCGTTCCCGGGTGATACAGCTCGACCTGCGCGCGCGTCTCGGTTTCGCCTTTACGTTCCACGCGGAAGAACACCTCGAACTCTTTACCGACGCGCGCGTGAATCACGCCGCCTTTGCGCGGCGCGTGGCGCACATCGATCACATCGACCGTCGCGTCCGCCGGGTCGACAGCGCGCAGGGCGAGCATGACGGTGTCGGCGCTTGCGAACTCCAGGCTGCTCTGGGCATCGGGCGTGACCGTGGCCGTGAGCACGTGCAAGTCCGCGACGGGGCGCTGCGGCTTGGCGCGCACGCGGTAGCTCAGGTCGAGGCTGCCGGGCTTGCCGCGGTGCTCCACCGTCAGCACCGGGATCACCCGCTCTTGCAGGCTGTTGCCGCCGTGTACGAACGACTTGTTGAGCTCGCCTTTTTCGAACCGCGCCGTGTTGCGCGGAATGCTCACGTGACGGTCGCCCTCGACGTCGTAGCCGAGCTTGCTCAGCGGGATACAAACCGTGTTGCGCTCCGGCTCGGCGTGTTCTGTGATGATGTGTCGGTGCTTCGGTCGGTGTTTCGGGCCGTGCGGCACCTTTGCGGTGTCGCCGCCATACAGCAGCAGAAAGCCGTGGTCGGCGGTGATGACGAACCGCTGTACACCCGCTTCGCGTAACAGCTTCCAGGCGTTGACGATGTGCTGCAGCGCTTCGTCGAACACCTTGAGGCCAAGACCCGCTTCGCCCGCTTCGTCGATCTCGGGGGCGTGCACCACGATGAGTTTCGCTTGGGCGATCGACCGCCGCAGGGCCTTGGCGTCGCTCGCCAACACCTCTGCCATCGTCGGGCCCGGGCAAGCGTTTCCACCCACGCGCTCGCGCATGGCACGGACACGCAACGCGCGGGTGTTCACGCGGAACTCGCCTGTCGAGAAACCCGCGAACTTGCCCTTGTGCACGTGCGCGCTCAGTCGCCCACCGCGGGCCATGGGCGACAGGGCGTTCATGCCCACCTCGGTGACCGACGGAAGCTCGGCCAGGCGCGGGCGCAGCGACACGGTGGTGTTGGGCTCGGCGGCCATGATGGCCACCAGCGTCTGCGCCATCTCGAAGCGCAGCGCGTCGACCAGGAACAGCGCCGTCGTGCCTCTTGCGGTGCACGGGCGGACCACGTCGTCGAACAGCGTGCGCTGTTGCAACCCCGCTTCGGGCAGCCAGCCGTGCCGTTCACAGGCGACAGTAAACGCCTCGGCCCAGTCGTCGGCCCAGCGCTGCCAACGGCCGCGCACGTCGTCGAGAACGGCGCGCAGTCGGTCGAACGCCACCACGCCGTGCAGCTTGTGGTGCGTGCGCCGGTGCTGCTCCAGCTCGCGGTGGGCGCGGTCGACCGCGGCGCATTGCTCGGCGTACACGTCGGCCCAGGCCGCCAATCCAGCCGGTGCCGTGCTCGCGAACTGCTTGCCGTCACCGCACCGGTCGATGTGAAGTCCCAACGCGGCGGCGGCGGCCATGAGCGTCCAGCCGTTGCGGCGGGCGATGTCGTCGTCGAGCCAGTACGAGTCGTGCGAAAGGCGGGCCTTTGCCCAATCTGCGGCCACCTGCCACGCGCCGGCGTCGAGCGCGTCGAGCGCTGCGTCGTACACGCGCTCTTCTTCGAATCGAAACGTATCGACTTCGCCCAGGTCTTCGGCCTGCGCGGCGCGCACCTCGGCGTCGAGCAGCGTCTCGGTTTGCAGCGCGATACGTTTGTAGAGCGTCTTCTCGTGGGTGCGCAGCGCCACGGCGAGCTCGCGGCATGTGGCGCGGAACGCGGCGGGCAGGGTGGTCGCCGGTGCGAGCGCCTGGGCCACGGGGTCACGCTTCAGGTCGTCCACGTATTCCACGCACAGCGCCCAGCCCACAGCCAACGCGGTCAGGTCGGCGGGCGTGGTGTCGCGCGGCGCGGAGTCGCCGTCGGCGGCGATCGTTTGCGCGGTCGTAGGGGGCCACTCCTTGGGAAGGCCGAGCACGGCGCCGAGGTGATCGCGGACGGCTGCGGCGTTGGCTCCGGTTTCGTCGCTGGCGACCTCGGTTCGAATGTGTGCGCCGGCCCCGGCACCAGCACCAGCACCGGACCGGTGGGCGTCGCCGTTTAGGTCGCGCACGAGCGCCAGGGGCGACACGGCGCGCAGTTGGTGCGCCAGGCCGTGGCCTTGGCCTTCGACCATGCTGCGCATCCAGTCGTCGGCGTCTTCGAGCGTGGGGTTGCCGGCGCGGAACGCCTCGATGGGCTCGGGGGCCACCCGCCCGGAGGCAGCGTCGACGATGAGCTTGGAGAGCGCGTAGCGGTGCCGGATACCGGCACGGTAGAGCTCCAGCAGGGGTGACTCGTGCACGCGCTGCTCGTTGAAGCCGGGCAAATACACCACCAGTTGCGGCTTTGCTAAGCCCGATGCCACCGACTCCAGCTCGAGCATGAGCGTGAGGAAACTGCCGGTGAAGCGCGCGAACGCGAAGGGCAGCGCGGCCGCGTTCGCCGCCGAGGCCAGCCGCTCAGCAAACGCGGTGTACGTGCCGTCGCTGTCGAGCCACAGCACGATGCCGTGATGGCTTGTCTGTTTCGTCAGGTCGTCGAGCAGATAAGCGGACACGGGGCCGCCGACGTCGGGCCGGGTGGCGCTCGACTGGGCGTTGAGCTTGCGTGCGTTCATGACTCTCCGAACAGGTTGCTGTTGCCATAGCTGGTCACCAGCGCGCGCCAGCCGGCGGCCTTCTCGGGCTCGGCGGCTTCGAACGCGGCGCGGGCTTGGTCGGCGTCGGGCGCCACGAGCATGAACGCCCCCTTTTGTTTGACCATGAACGCCTCTTCCATGGCCACGCACGCGGCGGCGTGAGCGGTCCACAGGCCGGTCTCCACGATGGCGAGCTGCGGCAGCATCACGGCGTCGGCGACCTTCTTGGCGGCCTTCTTCGCCTTCTTCTCGTCGAACGGTTTTCCGCCAGACTTTCGGTTCTCATCCGCGACTTCTTTCAGCCGCGTCATCTCGGCTTCGAGTGCATCTTTGCGCAGCTTGCGCATGCGCCGGTTGGCCTCGGTGGCGATGGCGTCGATCGCCTCTTGGGCGTGCTCGCGCAGGTACGCGTCGCGGTGCGGTCCGTCGCCGTCGTCGGTGGTGTTATCTGGCGCCGCATAAGGCGCTTCTTCAATCCGAAAGTCGGGCGTGATCTCGTCTTGCAGCCGCAGCTCCCATTGCCACGCTTTGGCGGGGTGGTACTTCCAAAAACACCCATGGGCGACGCCCAGGCTGGGGTCTTTGCGGCACTTGGCGTCCACACGCACGGGCCAGTAACGCATGGCCAGGTGCGACCAGTCGTAGTCCTTCTTGCCTTTGCTCAGGCTGAGCTCGGTCCACCACTGTTTGGGCTTGTTCCACTGCGGGTCGAGCAGGGGCCACAGGCCGGCGCTGTTGATCATGACGCCGTCGTCGAGCACGGGGGCGTAGCGGCTGTCCACCGCGCGGGGCGGGCACTTGGCGGCCGAGGTGTGCGTGGGTGGCGCGCCCTGGTCGGCGCACTGGCTCACCAGGTCCATAAACTCGATCAGCTCTTGCCGCGCGTTGGTGAGTCCGGCGAGCTGCTGCTCGGCTTCGCGGGCGGCGGCTTTGTTGTCGCCGTCACGGGCCGAGCGCAGCGCGGTGGTGTGGCCTTCGATGCGGGCCAGGGCGGGGCGCAGGTGGTCGGCGATGAGCACGCGCAGGGTGTTCGCGTCCATGCGGTGAATGTTCACCCACGCCACAAAGGTCTTGCTCGCCGAGCTGAGCGGCCAGTGGATGGGCCGGTTTTCGTACATCTTGCGATGCAGCTCGAAGAGGTCGCGCCGCAGCCATGTGCGCAGGTCTCTGCCTTCGGCGATCGCCGCCCCATGCTCGGCCCACGCTTGGTGCAGGACGTCACACGCGGCGTTCCCCAGGCTGTCGTCCCGCTCGTGCGCGTTCAGCGACCCGTCCAAGAAGCAGATGCCGGCCGGCAGCGCGCCACCGACGTCGTCCGTGGTCGGGTCGCGCACGCCTTGGCCATCGGCCCCGAAGCGTCCCAGCGCCACGCCGAGCGCGAAGCTCACGTGGTCGGTCGGTGGTTCCGGCTCCAGCACCTCGACGTAGTCCGGCAGCGGAGCGCCTTCGGGCCGGTCGACCGCGAGTTGCGCCCAGTCTTGGGCGTGGGTCCAGGGGGACGGGCCGGGGCGTTGGAACTCGACGGACGGCTCGCGGTGGGACTCGTGCTTTGAAAACGCCTCTTCCTGAACGGCTTCAATTCCTTTCCAGACGCTGCGGTCGAACTGTAAGAGTGGGAGCCGGTTGACGTCACCGACCTCAAAGTGAGTTCCTGGATTGAGTGACGATGCAATCTGCCGGATTGACGTGGTGTTCAAACCGCACAAGAAGGCCCACCGTTCCTTTGGGAAACTGGACGCGCCCATGTTTCCGAACACGCTGACGAATCGATGGATACGAGCGGCGAAAGTGCTTCCGATCATCGCGAAAGCCACTCCAGGACGAAAGTACCAGTCAAGACTCTGAACTCTCTTGGTGAAGCTGCCCCATTTCCATTCGTTCATGACCTTGTTCTCTAGCCCGCACTCCTCCCAATTGACGGCGTCGCAAAGCGGTTCAATCCAAGCTCGCCCCTTTCCACCCATCACGATCGGTTGCCAGTTAGCGTCGTATTTGGGGAGTGGTAGTTCAACGTCGTTACACAGGACGATACTAAGAGCGCTCCGGTGAATCTCGTGTGGATTGCGGACGAACCGGACGTCATCGCCAGTACACAAACCCTTTCTTGTGGGGCACTGGTCACGTATCAGCGCCCCCTCCGAATAAGGCGTGAGTTCCTCGGCGTCCCACCAATAAACCAGCGGCCACTCCGGCACGACCTTCAGCGCCGCCGGCTCGAAGTCGTGCCGCCCTACATGGCAGAGCGTCGCAGCGCGTTTTCGGTTCGTCCGCTGACCGCTACCTTCATCGGTGTCGAGTACGAGTCGTTGGGCAGAACTGCGCGACTCGTCGCTGCGCTCGCGTGCGAACACGCTAGCGCACACGCTTACGACCATACCGCCGACCTCTTCGAACGCCCCAACTTCGAAATCGCCGATGCGATCCAAGTGATGTGCATCCAGTAGCGACTCGCGTAGCCCACTGAATTGTTTGATGAACATCCAGTTGCGCATCGTCAGCATCGCCGACACGCCGACGGGCCGCACCAACTCCAGCCCGCGCAGCAAGAACGCCGCGTACAGGTCGGCTTTGCCGAGCGGGTAGTGCTTCTTCACGTAGCTGTCGTCGACCATCTTCGACGTGCCCTGGTAGGGCGGGTTGGCCACCACCAGGTCGTACGCGCCCTCGCGGACCATGCGCACAAAGCGCACCCCGGCGGCGAGCTGCTGGCCGCGCAGGCGCAGTCCCAGGTCGTCGCCCGAGGTGTGCCGCGCCAAGAAGCGCTCCAGTTGGGTGAGCAGCTCCGCTTTGGCGGCGTCGGGCGAGAGCGTGAGCGCGCGCTGTTGCGGGGCCGGACCGGTGAACAGGCCCACCTGCGTGGGCACGGAGCGACCGAGCGCGCCGCTCAGCTCGGCCAGCGCCTCGTCGAGCGTGGAGTCGATGCGCAGCAGGCTGCCCAGGTGGTCGGCGCCGCGCAGCGACTCGATGAGCGCGCTGGTGATCGACTCCGGAATGCCAGTCTCGACCTCGACCTCGTGCCGAAGCTCCACCAGCGCCGGGTCGTCGTCGGGCAGGCCGGCCAGCCGCAGCTTCGACGCCACCAGGTTGAGCTGGCGCGGGCGCGCGCTGGGGCTGGCGTGTTTGGCCTTGAGCCACAGCGCCGCCGCCGCGATCTGCACCGCCCGCGGGTCCAGGTCGATGCCGTGCAGGTTGTGCTCCAGAATCCGCTCGACGATCGCCTCGTCGGTCCACTCGGCGGCAGACGCGTGCGCGTCGTCGATGCCGCGATGGGCCTTCTCTTCGCGGTACAGCGACAGCAGCAGCTCAAAGGCGACCACCAGAAAGTGCCCCGAGCCCACCGCCGGATCGATCAGCTTGAGGTCGCGGACCGACGTGGGCGCCGCCGCGATGGCCGCTTCGCTCACCGGCTGTGGCAAGTAGTACGCCCACCGCCGCTCGGCGGGGTCATACAGCGGCATGAGCGCGGTGAGCTCCACGGTGCCGGCGTCGCGCTGGGCGCGCCAATCCACGCGGCGTTGTTCCAGGCGGTCGAGCGTGCCGTCGGCCTCGCATTGGGGCGTCCACCCGTGCTTGGCGCACAGGGCCAGCCACAGCGGGCCCAGGCTGTTTTGCAGCAGCCAGTCCACCATGTAGCGCTCGGTGAACATCTGGGTCTTGGACGCGATCTCGTGGCGCTCCACTTTGCCGCCGCCGTTGAGCTTGGCGTCGAGCGCCTCGCGCTCCGGGTCGTTCCAGTATTGGTACACCCAGCCGAGCGTCATATCGTCGGTCCAACACGTGGCCAGGGCGGGGTCGTCGAGGGTCTCGACCAGGTGGCGCAGCGTGGCGGGCGGCATGGGGATCAGGTCGGCCACGGTGCCGCCGCCAAAGATGCCGGGCAGCTCGATGGCCAGGTCTTCGAACACCAGCTGCAGCAGGGTGGCGTAGCCTTCGGTCTCGTCGTTGCGCACCAGGTCGCGGGCGAGGGCGCGGAAGGCGGTGTAGCCGGGGCTCTCCCAGCCGCCGGTGACCACGGCGGGGGCGCGCAGCGGCGCGCCGGCTGTGTCGTTGGAGCCGGCGTTGGAGCCGGCGTCGGCGCCACCGTCGTCGGCCGGCCGCTCGGCCTCGAGCAATCGCAGCACGATCACGCGGTTCAGCCATGTGTAGGCGGCTTCTTTTTCGGCCTCACGGCGAAAGTCGTCCGCCGTACGGGGGTTCTTGCTCGGCGCTTGCGCACGCACCTGCTCGTCGCACCACCGCTCCAGGCGCTTGCGCCGTCGAGTGGCCGCCTCGTCGAGGCCAGCGTCGCGGGCAAAGGTGCCCAAGCGGTACGCGGCCTCTGTGGCGTTGTGCAGGTCGGTCAGCAGCCGCCCACGCAGGCCGGCCTCGCCGGTGCTGGAACCCGAGCTGCCGCGAATGGTGCGCGCGAGCGCGCTCTTTGCATCCGGTGTCATCATGGCAAGGCCACGTGGAGTGTCATCATCGCATTTTCTTAGGCAATTCGTACGTGTTTGCCGTCGCGAAGCAGCGGGGCGATGGTGTCTCGAATCTCGTTGAGCACGGCGTCGAGCTCTTGTTCGGTGCGCACCTCGCGGTGGCGCAGTTGCTGACTCAGAGCGCACGGCACGACGGGGACGGCGTCGCGCTGGGCGAGCAGCTTGTCGAGCAGTTTGTTGGCGCGGTCTTCGGCGTCCAACAGGCGCAGCGAGAACGGCGCCTTGAGTTGGGAGAGCGCCGGCGCGACAGCCTCTTCGGTGGTGTCGGACTGCGCGGCGGTCAGCAGGCGCAACACGCTGTGGCTCTGGTCGGCCGGGAGTGAGATGAACCCGTCGCGTCGTTTGATCTGCGCGCGGGCGGCCTCGATTTGCTGCTCTTGCCAAAGCAACAGTTTCTGCCGTTCGGTACGATACGCGGCGCGGGCGTCGTCCAGGTCGGGCTGCAGTCCGCTGATGTCGACCCACGGCTTGGCGCCCTTGAAGTGTTCTTCGATGCGGGCGCGGATAACGTCGAGGTTGGTCGCATCGACGCCCATTTCGGTCAGTTGGGCGAGCTCGTACGTGAGCACCCGGTGCGCGGCGTTCACGGCCTCGATGGCGTCGTCGGTGAGCTCGGCGTGGTAGTGATTGAGTGTGCGCAGGCCATCGCTCAAGGCGTCGAGGTTGGACTGCACCGCGACGACGGTCTGCTCGGTGCGACGGGTGTTGCTCAGGCAGCGTTCGAGCGCGGTCTGTAGCTTGGTGAGCTCTTCGGGGAACCGGGTGCTAGCGGGCAGCTGTCGCATGCGGTTTTCGACGTCGCGCAGGCGCCGCGCTTGCTCGGGGAAGTGCGTGGTGACGGCGTCGGCAATGGGCTCGTCTTCGCGGGCGACGGTCTGTTGCAGCCGCTGTTTGAAGAGCTTGGCGATGCGGGCGCGGGTTTGCGGGCCCACCGGGTCGACGCCACCGGGGAAGAAGTGCGCGCGCTTGAAGGCGCGGTCTTTGAGGAACAGGTCGCGGCTGCCGGCGTCGCGCGGCGTGGTGATCTTGGCGCCGCCTTCCGGCTGAATGTTCACCCGCTTGGTGCGCAGCAGGCCGAGCACGCACGCTTTCACAGCCGAGTCGCTGTAGCCGTTGGGCGGACCGCCGAACTCGGCGAGCAGGTGGGTACCGCTCAGCCCGTCGTTGTCTTCGATGAACTCGAGGATGCGGCGGGGGATGAGCCCAGAGCAGGTGGTGACGTAGCGCCCGCCGTCGAGCTCTAGAATGCCGAGCGCGTCGGGCATGAACTTGGGGCTCACGCCGTTGGGGATTTCGCTGGCCAGCAGTTGTTCAAGCTCGGGGTTGCCGAACTGAATGGGGTCGAAGTGCGGGAACAGCTCGCGCAGCACTTCGGTACCAGCCGCATGCAGCACGGTAGACATGCTGCCGCCACGATCGGTGATTTTAATCTCGCGTCCGCGGAAGAACATGCTGCCGGCCATCCACGTGCTCTCGATCGCCTTGCGCACGGCGTCGGCATGGTCGTCGGCGTTGTTCTCCTCCTGGGTGAGCAGCAGCTTGCGGGCGGGCGAGAGCGAGTCGCGGCGGGGCTTGTACTTTTGCACCATGCGGCGCGAGCGCGACAGCTTGCGGCACAGGTCTTCGAGCTGTTCGCGGTCGCCGCACAGCCACACCAGCCGGTCCTTGAACTTGGGCTCGGCGGAGCGCTTGACCCAGTTGGAGTCCACGCGCTCTTTGACCGTGAGGGAGCGGAAGTCGACGCGAACGACGGCGCCGTCACGCGGGTCTTCGAGCTTCGCGTCGTCGGCGAATCGGCCATCCGAGAACACGCCGGCCCATGGGAACGGGCGCCCATCGAGTCGCGGCCGGTCGGGGATGGCGAGCAGCTTGCGCAGCCCCTCTTGCACGAGCTGGCTGATCGTTTCGCGCGGCACCGAAATATCGCGCCGGTCGCGGTCCCACTCTTCGGCCGCGGACGACTGAATCTTGTAGCCGTACTGCGGGGAGTAGCCGACCAGGTTCAAGCGCCGCAGGGTCTCGAGCGCGTCGGTCACTTGTCGCACGTTGTTGCCGCAGCCCACGTGGTCGAACAGGCACTTGGCCACCAGCTCGGCGTCGGTGGGGGTGCGCTCTTGGATCAGTTCGAGCATGGCCACGGCCTTGGCGGCGCGCACCATGAGTTCGGCGCCCTCGGGGGTGCAGCCATCGGGCTTGGACGCCTCCGCTTTGCAGGCGTCGAAGATGCGCCCCATGCTGGTCTGCGTGTCGGCGTCGAGGGCGGTGTGCTGCACCTCGTAGATTTGGTCGAGCGTGACCAGCGCACCCACCGGCATGTCGGCCAAGTTTTGGCTGCGGAACAGCTCGCCGAGCAACTGGAGCAGTCCGCGGATGGCTTGGTCGTCGCCCTGTGCGCGTGAGGAGCGCAGGCGCAGGGCGGTGGTGATCTCAAGCAGCAGGCCGATTTGGCCTGGCAGCATGGGGTACACCTCGGCGAACTCGTCCGGCGAGATGGCCTCGCAGCCATAGGCGAACAGCTTGAGGTCGGCGCGGTGTGCTTTGAACAGGCCGCGCAGCGTCTCGGTGGCGGCGGCGGTCTTTTGCAGCAGCCGCTTGTGCACCACGTCGCGGATGTTGGTGGGCGCGAGGTGCACGCGCAGCTTGGGCGGGAAGCGGTCTTTGGCCCAGACGAGGAAGTCGTCGCCGGCGGTCTCGTCGAGCTTCTGTTGGCCGAGCGCGAGCAGCCACACTTTGCCCTTCAGGTGGGCGCCGAGCGCAGAGGCGAAGGCGCGCAGGCGATCCCCGCGGTCGGACTTGCCGATCACGTACTGAGACACCTCGTCGACCACCAAGAACAGCTGCGCGTTGGGCTGCCGATGTTTGAGCATGTCGGCGATGGCGCGCACGGCGGCTTCGGGCGCCTCTTTGCGAGCGGAGTCACCAGCGCGGGCCATGAACCACGACATCGGGTCGGGGTAGCGCTCCGGGTACATGACCGAGAGCACGTGCGAGAAGTCCTCTTCGGCGAGGGCTTTGGTGCGGACCTCGGACCAAGGCTGGCCGAGCGTCTTTTCGGCTTCCTTTTCAAAGCGCGCGTACTCGCCGTCGCGCTCCAGGTTGAGCTCAAAGTCGGCCACGAGGGGCTCGGTGGCGCAGTAGCCCAGCCGGGCTTGGACTTGGCGCACTGCGGCGGAGTGAATCTGCTCGTCGTCGCGCGCCACGCCACCGATGTCGAACACCACAGCGATGGGGTCGATGAGTGTGCGGAGGCGCGTCCATGCGGCGCGGAACTCGGCGGACTTGGCGGACCGGTCGCGTCGCAGCAGGGCCTCAGCCACAGACAGGCCGTCGGGTAGGGCGAGGCCGTCGAGCGCCAAGCCGAGCAGCTTGGCGAAGCTCGACTTACCGGAGCCGTAGAAGCCGGAGATCCAGGCGGTAGGTCGGGACGGCCCACCCTCGCACTCGAGCTCGTCGCCGATGGCGTTGA
>CBDUJZ010000170.1:0-11401 GCA_965367675.1 uncultured Myxococcales bacterium
CGCCCCTGTCGGCGGCCTAACTCACGCCCCTCGTCTATCCCGAGCGAGCGTCCTTCCTGCAGAGCGCGCTTGCGATATTTCTCGATCAACAGCTCTTCGAACGTCATCGCCATTTCTCTTAGCTCGTCGTCTAGAGGTTCCATCAATTCGGTTACGGTGTGTTGGTTCACTCGGTCGCTGACCACGAGTGCGTATTGTAGGAGGTTCGCCACGGCGTGCAAGTGATGGTCCGTGCGACCTGGGGTGTGGGCGGCGGTGATGTCAGGGCGTGTGCTGAGTAGGTCCTCACGCGTGATCCCGCGTTGTGCTGCCCGCATGAGCACCAACGTCATGCGGACGATTCCGGGTGGGGGGAGCACCGCCTCCGGCATGCGCGCCAACTCGTGCAGCGCGTAGTGGAACGTGGGCGTGTACGCGCCCAGCGCGGCCGTGTTGCCAAGGGCGACCTGCTCGCTGAACTGCTGCTTTGCACGCCACCTCCGAGGGCCTTGGTACAGCACCAGCGGATAGATGGGCGGCAGCGGCCCCTTCGGGTTCGCTCGCGTCCATCGGTCCCACACGCGGGTCATGTAGTTGAGCATTCGCCACGCCATCCGCGGGTCGTTGCTGCTCTGGTGCTCAAACAGGAGGAACAACAACGGCGCGCTGACGGGCGCGTCGGAGGCCGTCACTTCTGGCTGTAGCGGGACCTGAAACAGCAAGTCGATGTGCCGCTCGCGCATGTCGCGGTCTACAACGCTGCCGGCGACACGGGTCATCTTTGACAGGTCGAGCATCGCGCGCAGCTCGGCCGACAATACGCCCTCGAACAGCGTCGCCGCATATTCAGGCTCCCCGAAGATGGTCTTGAAGATCTTGTCGTGGTGATTGGCCATGCCGCGTACTCGGTCGGCCCGCCCAATTGTTGTTTCAAAACGACAAGAGCCGAGCGACAAACATCGCTCGGCTCTTTGTGTGCTTTCGCTACAGAGGTTAGCTGTAGATCTCGCCGCCCTTGTCGATGAACTCGTCGGACTTCTCTTCCATGCCCTTCTCGACCGCTTCTTCGTCTCCGTAACCATGCTCGGCCGCGTAGTCGCGGACCTGCTGGGAGATCTCCATGGAGCAGAACTTGGGTCCGCACATGGAGCAGAAGTGAGCGACCTTGGCCGAGTCGGCCGGCAGCGTCTCGTCGTGGTATTGGCGGGCCGTGTCGGGGTCGAGTGCCAGGTTGAACTGGTCCTCCCAACGGAACTCGAACCGGGCTTTGGACAGCGCGTCGTCGCGGGTCCGCGCGCCGGGGTGTCCCTTCGCGAGGTCGGCGGCGTGCGCAGCGATCTTGTACGTGATGACGCCGGTTTTGACGTCGTCGCGGTTGGGCAAGCCCAGGTGCTCTTTGGGCGTCACGTAGCAGAGCATGGCGCAGCCGAACCAACCGATCATGGCGGCGCCGATGCCGCTGGTGATGTGGTCGTAGCCGGGCGCGATGTCCGTGGTCAGCGGTCCGAGCGTGTAGAACGGCGCCTCGTCACAGACTTCGAGCTGCTTGGTCATGTTCTCTTGCACCAGGTGCATCGGAACGTGGCCGGGGCCTTCGATCATGACCTGAACGTCGTGCTTCCACGCGATCTTGGTCAGCTCGCCCAGCGTCTCGAGCTCGCCGAACTGCGCGGCGTCGTTGGCGTCCGCGACGGAGCCGGGGCGCAGGCCGTCGCCGAGCGAGAACGAGACGTCGTACGCCTTCATGATCTCGCAGATGTCCTCGAAGTGCGTGTAGAGGAAGCTCTCTTTGTGATGCGCGAGGCACCACTTGGCCATGATCGAGCCGCCGCGCGACACGATGCCGGTCATGCGCTTGGCCGTCCACGGGATGTACCGCAGCAGCACGCCAGCGTGGATCGTGAAGTAGTCGACGCCTTGCTCGGCTTGCTCGATGAGCGTGTCGCGGAAGATCTCCCACGTGAGCAACTCGGGGCGGCCGCCGACCTTCTCTAGCGCTTGGTAGATCGGCACCGTACCGATCGGCACGGGCGAGTTGCGCAGAATCCACTCGCGGGTCGCGTGGATGTTCTTGCCGGTCGAAAGGTCCATGACCGTGTCGCCGCCCCAACGGGTGGACCACACGAGCTTCTCGACCTCTTCTTCGATCGACGAGCTCACGGCGGAGTTGCCGATGTTCGCGTTGATCTTCACCAAGAAGTTCCGGCCGATGATCATCGGCTCGAGCTCCGGGTGGTTGATGTTCGCGGGGATAATCGCGCGTCCACGAGCGACCTCTTCGCGTACGAACTCGGCGGTGATGTCTGCCGGAATCGACGCGCCCATTTGGTTGCCGGCGAGGCGAGCCTCACGCTCCGGAACCTCGGCTGCCGCCTGACGAAGCGAAGCGCGCTTCATGTTCTCGCGGATGGCGATGTACTCCATCTCGGGCGTGATGATGCCCTGACGCGCGTAGTGCATCTGGGTGACGTTCTTTCCCTTGAGCGCGCGCCGGACCTGTGTGCTGCGCTCGAAGCGCTCCACACCGGCGGCGGCGTCTTCGTCGCGGTAGCCGTCATCCTCGGGCTTGGCCACGCGGCCCTCGATGGCCTCCGTGTCACCGCGGGCGATAATCCAGTCGGCACGCAGCGGCGCCAGGCCTTTGCGCACGTCGATCGTCGCGTCCGGGTCGGTGTACGGACCGGATGTGTCGTACACCAGAATCGGCGGGTTCTTCTCGGGCAGCGTGTGGCTCGACGCGCGACCGGCGACCGTATCGGTCAGCGCGATCTCGCGGAACGGCACGCGCACGCCGGGGTGCGTCTCGCTCTCAACGTACACCTTGCGCGAAGCCGGAAGCGGCTCGGTGGTGATTCGAGCGTCGGGGCCGGGCGCCATGCCCTGTCGTTGCAGTCGTGAATTCATAGTTCCTCTTTCCTACGCCGGTTTCAGCCGGATCAGGTTCAACGGGTTCGGAGCGGTCTCCGTCTCAGCTGTCGCATTCTCGCGGGCCGTGCATCCGTGAACGGCTCGAAAGTGTTGGGCGGCAGCGCCCCGAGAGTGATGGAGAGGCGAGTGCAGGTCACCCGCCGCGGAGCGGCACCCTAACAGAGATCGCGGGAACACTCCCGCGCATTCCGGCGGGCCAAGTGCTCAACGCGCTGCGTCATTGCCCTTTGCATGCGCGACGCTTCCCGGCATAGTCGCAGCTCCACCCCAAAGTACCCCACTCCACACGGTCTCCGATGAGAGTGCACCACCTGAACTGCGGCTCCATGTGCCCCGCCGGCGGGCTGCTGCCCGCGTCCGCGATGCCCGCGCACATGCCTTGCCACTGCCTGCTCATCGAGACGGAGCAAGGCCTCGTGCTTGTCGACACCGGCATGGGCACTGCCGATGCCGAGGACCCCAAGCGGCTCGGCGTTTCACGGTTCCTGCTCAACGCGTCGGGCGACCCGGCCGAGACGGCGATCCGGCAAGTGGAAGCGCTGGGCTTTCGCGCCTCCGACGTGCAGCACATCGTGGCCACACACCTGGACCTGGACCACGCCGGTGGCGTGCCGGACTTTCCCCACGCCAAAGTGCACCTGCTCGACGCCGAATGGCGCGCGGCGCACGAGCGGGCGACGATGCCGGAGCGCAGCCGCTATCGCCCGGTGCAGTTTGCGGATCACGCCGATTGGGCCCGCTACGAGGTGGGTGCTGGCGAGCGCTGGTTCGGCTTCGAGGCCGTGCGCGAGCTCGAGGGGCTACCGCCGGAGCTGTTGTTGATTCCGCTGCCCGGCCACTCGCGCGGACACGCCGGCGTGGCGGTCGACACGGGCGACGGCTGGCTGCTGCACGCGGGCGACGCGTTCTTCGATCGGCATACGATCACCGGTGGCAAGGTGCCGTGGGCGGTGAGCTTGTTCGAGCGGCTGACGGCCATCGACCGGCACGCGGCGGCCGAGAACCGGGCCCGCCTGGCAGAGCTGCATGCGGCGAGCGATGGGGTCCGCATCTTCTGTGCCCACGACGGTGTGCAGCTGCAGGAGCTTCTCGGAGAGTGACCGGGGCGTGACCTCGGCTGTGCGCTGGGTGTGGATCCTGAATTTCCGATACGCACGCGGTTTGAACCTCAGAATTCCGTCGTTTGGCGAAGCGCTGTGGCGTCTCCGCTGGCGTAGGTGCCTGATTTTATTCCGCTCTGGGTGTTTGGAATGAAATCTGCAGTCTATATTCCCACCACCCTGTCTTCGTCGTTTGTTCCCGTCGTTAGTCGACCCTCCCGTAGCGTGACCTCATGCGATCTTCCCTGACGCCACTCACTCTCGTACTCGTCCTCGCGGCGGCCTTCGTCGGCTGCAACGAGGAGCTGCCGTACTTTGCGAATCCCGACGCCACCGTGCTCGACACGGGGGCTGACGCGGGCGGTGATACGGGGGTGGACACGGGGGGACCTGACTCGGGCCTCGACGTCACACCGGACACCATCGAGCCGGACGTGCGCCCGGACGTGCGGCCCGACATTGGCCCGGACATCGGCTCCTGCGAACCCGGTCAAGTGGGCGGTGAATGCGACGAGTGCTACTGCACCGAAGCGCGCGAGTGGGCCTGCGCGGACGTCGTCTGCACGGAGTGCTTCCCCGGCGAATCGTACGAAAACGAGTGCGAGTACTGCTATTGCGGTGACGACGGCGCCTGGGCCTGCGAGTCGGACCCCGACTGTCGCGAGTGCCGCCCCGGTGACGACTACTCCGACGACTGCAGCTACTGCCACTGCACCGACGCCGGCACGTGGCAGTGTGAAGAGGTCCCCGGCTGCATGGAGTGCTCTCCCGGCGAGGCGTACGAGACCGATTGTGAGATCTGCGCGTGCACCGCCGACGGCATCTGGGCCTGCGAGTACTCGCCGTTCTGCGTGCCCGATTGCTCGCCCGGCGAAATGTACGAAGAGGATTGCGTCGATTGCCGTTGCACCGATGCCGGCACCTGGAGCTGCGAAGTCGACCCCGATTGCGGCGGCGAGTGCACCCCGGGCGAGGGGTACAGCGACGGCTGCGAGTACTGCACGTGTACGCCGGCGGGTGCCTGGTCGTGTCTGTCGGTTCCGGAGTGCGGCGGTGAGTGCTCGCCCGGCGAGTCGTACGGCACGGCCTGCGAGACCTGCTGGTGTGACGATCGCGGCATGTGGGAGTGTGATGTCGACCCGGCCTGCGGCGGAGAGTGCGCGCCCGGCGATTTCCGGCCCGACCCGGACGGATGCAACGAGTGCTGGTGCGACGACGCGGGCAACTGGGCCTGCACCGACCGCGCGTGCGGCAATGAGTGCACCACCGACGACGACTGCGTCGTCAGCGGTTGCTCGGGCCAAGTGTGCGCCGCCGAGCCCCAGAGCATCACCTGCGAGTGGCTCGACGAGTACGCGTGTTATCAGGATCCCGATATCACGTCGTGCGGCTGCAATGCCGGCAGCTGCGGATGGGCGAACACGCCGGAGTTGGACCGCTGCATCGGCGACGCTGACTAAGGGCGGAGTGGTTTTGCGCGCTCACACGGCGTAGTACGAGAGGTCGCAACACGAGCTGCGACCTCTCGTGCGTTTTTGTACCCGCGGAGTTGGAGGAAGATGATCGCGCGACTCTGGCTCCCGCTACAACGCCGGGCCGCCGCTGCTTGGCCTGTGGCAGCGGCGCTATCGCTCGCCCCGCTCGCATTGGCGTCGCGTTGGCCCGTCGGCTGGGTCACGCTGTCGATGGCGGTGTTCGTATTGGCCCCCGGCGCGCTCGCCTTCCGCCGATATCGTGCGGAGGGTGAGCTCGGCGCGGCCGGAGCCACGGGGCTACTTTGGGCCATGCTCCCGTTTGCCCTCGTGGGTGCCATCGGCCAGCCGAGCTTGGCGCTCTTTTTTGTGGTTTCGGCAATGGCCGGCAGCCTGGGCGGGGTCCCGCTGGGGCTTCGCCTCGCGGAGTGTCGATCGCAGGCTCGCGTGGGTTCCGTCGCCAGCTTGGAGCCGGTTCCCAAGTCCAACGCGACCTCCACGGTCGCCGCCGCGGTGGTGTTCGGCGCAGTGCTTTCTGCTCCCTGGATGGCACTCCCTGCGGTCGGCGCCTCGGGTACGCAACACCTCACGGTGAGCGCCTGGCATTTGCTGGGGTGGGCGGTCGCTTGGGCCATGTTGACCCAAAGCGTGACCCGCGTCTTGGTGTGGTGCGTGGGCCTTGGCGCGTTCGTCTGGCTCATGCCGTGGCAGGTGTCATCCGTGTCGGCGGGCCTGTTCGTTGGCATCGCCGCCGCCGTGTACGCTGATGGCTTGGATGCAAGCGGTCCGCGGCTCCGTTCGTACGTGGAGTGGGTGGGCATCTGGGCGTGCGGCGGCTTGCTCGTGCTCTCACTCGACGCCCCGATTTTGCCGAGTTTACTCGCGGGGGCCGTCTCGCTCGGCTTGGCGGTGTTGTCCGACGCCGTGGCCGTCCGATGGCCGCCTGCGAAGGCGCCTGATCCGCGGGCGGCCGTCCGGAAGGCGGCGTGGGCACTGCCTCCGTTCTTTCGTTGGTTCGCGGTCGCCAAACTCGGCGCGGACCCGCTCTACGCGAGGTTCTCCGAGCGCGTGGCCTCGGCCAGCCATTGGGGGGATGTGTTGGACGTGGGCGCCGGAACGGGCTTGGCGAGCGCGCTGGCTGTCCGCGCGCCGAGCACCACGTCGGTCACCTTGCTGGACCTGGACGCGGACAAGCTGCGGTCGGCGGCGGCGCTGATAAAGGGGGCGAGCGAGCGGGTTCATCCGCGCGTGTTGCTCGGCCTTTTTCCCGCGTCGTCCGCCGAGCTCTGGCCGGGGCAGTCGGACACGGCGCAGTTCGACACCGCGCCACCTGATACCGAGCGGCCCGACACCTTGTTCGATACCGTGTTGCTGTTCGACATGTTGCACTACGCACCGCCGGAGGCGCAGCGCGAGATGATCGCCGCCGCCAGCGCGCTCCTCAGGCGGGGTGGCGTCATGCTCCTCCGTGACGCCGTGGCGCGTCACGACGGCGACGCCGGCAAGGTGGGGGCCATGGAGCGCTGGACGACGTTGTTTGGTTTCAACCCGCCCGGAAGAACGTACTTTCAGACCGAGTCGGAGTTACGCGCCATGTTTGCGTCGTGCGGCCTCGAGGTGACCGAGTGGGAGGCGTGCGGTGACGAGAACGTTTGGATGGCCCTGCGCCACCGCGTTTAGCGCACCGCAGGCTTGAAGCGCGAGGCCGAGGTCAGCGTCCCCAGTACACGCGGCAGCCGACCGTGGCGCCGACGGTCTGCGTCAGCTGTACGCCGCCGACGCGTCGCCACACGGGGACTTGCAGGTCGCCCGTGCACTCCGCGCGCTCGCTAAGGAGCACGCGCAGTCCGACCACCGCTGCGATCGTGTCGCGCCCGCCGGTGCGTTGGTAGGCCGTTGCTTCGTCGACCGGATCCGGCGTGTGGTCCTTGGTGTGGTGGGTGAAAGCCGCCGCCGCTCGCCCGGTGACGCGTCCGCTTGCGGCCACTTGAACGCCGGCGAGCGTTCGCACCGACGCCCCCCATCGGATGTCGTCCGGCGTGCGGTTCAGGGGGACGGACGCCGAGAGGTCGGCCTCGATCGACAGCCGCTCACCCGTGTCGGCGACCATGTGCAGGCCTGCGGTGGCGGACCACACCCCCGCGCCCAGGCTGGCGGAGGTGTTGTACGTGGCGGTGTTGATCTCGCCGCCATCGCCCGCCGAGACGTCGACGACGGAGAGCTGCGGAGCGCTGGTGTAGCGCCCGGTGGGGGCGACGATTCCGGCGCGGCCGGTCAGTGCGGTGCCGCTCGTCCGGGGGAGTAGCGACTGCGCCAGGGTGAGGCTCGCGTCGCCCACGCCGCCTCGGCGCACCACGTTGTCATCGCCGTCCACAGTGCGGATCGCGCCGACCGGGAGCTGCACGCTGAGCTGGGTGCGGCTTGGGAACGCTACGCCGAGCTCTGCGGCGGTCATGTGCGCGGTGGCGTTGCCGAGCGGGATGCGGTCGTATCGCGAGTTGCCTTCGCGCGGGCTGGCGAAGCGGGCGAACTGGTACATGAGCGCGGCGTTGAACTGAGGCTTCTCGGTCGCCGCCGGTCCGGCGATGGGCGTCCAGCCGCGGTCGCTTCCAACGCGCGCCGTGGTCACGCCGTGGTGCGCGAAGGCGGGGCTGGCGAGCAGCAGGAGGGTGAGCGTGACCGCCGTACTCGCGCCGGACAGCGGTGTGTTGGCCGCGCGGCCGGTCGGTCTCCTCACTGCTCGGCGCCCTGACCGCCGCTCTGACCGGTGGCAAACGGGTCCGAAAACCGAGGGTCGGACAAGAACGCCTCGTCGGTCAGGCCGTGCAGGAACGCGACCAGGTCGTCTCGCTCGCCGTCCGAGAGTGTGAAGCCCGCGACGAGGCCACTCTTGAGCGGACTTGTGCGTCCATCGCCCGCCAGCGGGCCGTCTTCGATATGCTGGCCACCGGCTTCGTAGAAGCGCACCACCTCGTCGAGCGTCGCCATGCTACCGTCGTGCATGTACGGCGCAGAAACACCGACGTTGCGCAGCGTTGGCGGCCGGAATCGCCCCATGTCTTCGGGCCGCTGCGTGACCTCGAACACCCCTTGGTTGTCGCTCGGGTACGCGCCCTCACCGTCCAGGTTGTAGAGCCCGGTGTTGTGAAAGAACTGCGCGTTGAAGGCCGATCCCGCGTGGGTGGACGACTCCGAGAAGTTAAAGCCGCCGTGGCAGTGGTGGCATTCGAGCTCTTCGGAGAAGAACAACTGCATGCCGCGCCGTTGAGCGTCGTCGAGCGCTTCGGGCTCGCCCCCGTACACGAACGCGTCGAACGGCGAGCTGCCGGAGACCAACGTTCGGACGAACGTGGCGAGCGCGTACACCACGTTGTTCCAGCGGATGGGGTCGGCTTCGCCCGGGAACGCGTCCGCGAATCGGGCCGCGTAGTCGGGGTCGTTCTGCAGTCGAACGAGGATATCCTCGCCGCTGCCGGTCACGCCGAGCTCGACCGGGTGCTCGCCGAAAATGGGGATGAGGATCTGGGTCTCGAGGTCGACCAACAGCGGGTTCGCCCACGTTAACGTGGAGTTGTACGCCGCGTTGGTGAGCCCCGATGCGTTGCGAGCGTGCGGCTCACCGGTCGAGCCAATGCCTACCGATTGCCCATCGCTAAACGCGAGCGACTGATGGTGACACGACCCACACGACTGCGTCTCGTTGCCCGACAGGCGGGTGTCGTAGAACAAGTAGCGTCCAAGCTCGGCCTTCTCCGCGCTCCACGGGTTGTCTTCCGGGAAGCTGGGTGCCGGAAAACCGAGCGGGACGACGAAGCCATCTTCTGGCGTCGTCGTCCCATCATCGACCCCGCACCCGCCGAGCCCCAAAGGGCCGACGAGCGCGAGCGTGCACACAATGTGTCGGATGCGTATCACGGACTACTGAGCCATCGCGGCGGGCATGAACACCGCCTGTGCCGCGCACTCGCCGTCGCAACCGCCGGCCTCGAAGTCCATGCCGACCGCCGCGAACACCGGGCCACACTCGGCCGGCTCCGTCGGGCCGCTCATGCAGCCAGGTGCGGTGTCTGCGGTGTTCGCCATGAGGTCCGCACCGGCCACGAGCGCGGCCAGGTCGATCTGGATCGACGCCGCACCATCGTTCAACTCCACGCCGTCGAGCTCGAGCACGCCGGTGTTCGGTCGCGCGCAGGCCGCGGAAGGCGCCTCGGTGGGCGCGGAGGAGTCGCAGCCGGTGGAGCCGATGTGCACATTCCAGCGGGCGATCTCGCCGCCGGTCACCGCCCAGTCTACGCGGACGAACTTGAAGCCGCCCTGCCAAACCCAGAACATGCCGGGCACGTTGAACGGCGGCAGCGCGTTGCCGGCGTCCACGTGGTTCAGCGCGAACGGGAGGCCAACGCGGTAGCGCACGGCGTCGTAGTCGCCGGCGGGCACGGTGCCGGTGACCACGTCGTTCATCTCCGGCGTTCCGCTGTCGGCACAACCGGCGGTGGCGTCCTCGAAGTCCAGCAGCGCCACGCCGGCGTTTTGCCAGATCGAGTCGTCCAGCGTCACGTCGGTCCACGCGCCGTCAGCGTCGCGAACCTGGAGCTCCGAGATGAACATCCGCGCGTCGGCAAGCTGCGCTTCGGCGGCGGTGGTGCCGAGCTCGGTGTAGGTCGTGCCGCACGCCGCGGCGGTGTCGCTCACCATGGCTTGGAACGTGAGCACCACGTCCTGCGGGCCGGGCTCAGCGGCGTCGTCGGCGCAGGCGCCGAGCATGAACGGGAGGCCGAGGGTGGCGAGCTTGAACGGGAGGCCGAGGGCAGCGGAGAATCGGTGGGTCATGAACACAGGAGGGTTGGCTGTCGGAAACGGGACGCCACCATACCCGCCCGATTCGATTTCCCCGCTGTGGCAGATTGTCGCGGCGTGGCTTTTCCGAGCTCCGCGCGTCTTGCTCCGTGCCCTATTCGCCGAACGCTTGCAGTAGGAACCCGTCGAACAGCGGGCCCCACACGGTCCAATCGTGTCCGCCCGGCAGCGTTTGGTAGTGCCCCTCCGGCAGGTGCTCGCCGATCAGGTCTGCGCCGCGCTCGAACCCGTCGTCCGTGCCCACGCCCAGGTACAGCGTGGGGCGCTGCTCGCCGGTGGTGTAGCCGTCCATCCAGGCCCAGAGGCTGCGGAAGTGCGCCGGGCGGACCTTCTCGTCCGCGACCGTGTGCGTCTCCCACGCGTCCAGACCACCCGCTTCGCGGATCTCCTCCGCAAAGTCAGAGCCGCCGGTATACGGCGCCAGCAAGATGATGCCGTCGATCTCGTCCGCATGCAGCTCGGCGATACTCAACGCACCCGAGCCGCCCATGGAGATCCCGAGCAGCCAGATCTCGTCGGCCCCGCTGGCGATGGCGGGCGCGATGACATCATCGTAAACGCGCGTCACGATTGTGTTTTTTCGATAGTATCCAAAGTGCGCGTCCACCGCGACGATCTCGATCGTGGGGTCGAGCGTGTGCACCGCTTCGATGAACCCGTGGCGTTCGAACGCGCCTGGCCGATCACCAAACCCGGGCAGCATCACGAGCACGCGCCGTGGCCCGTCGTCGGTCTCCGCGGCCGGGTGTTCAATGCTCCGAACCGGCGTGCGCGCGATGCGAAAGATCGCGCAGTTCGCGAGGAACCCGCAGAGCGCGATCACGGACAGGCGAGCGAGGTTGCGACCGAAGAACTCAGGCATGCGGTGTACCGATGGGGTGCGCGACGGGACGGCGTCGCTGGGCGGGTGCGTGGCCCTGGCCACGTCTGTGTTGTGTAGCGTCGCCAGGGGACTAGCTTCGCGCTTCACACAAGTTTAGGTCTCTTTGGGACGATGCAGAAGGGCGGGCGCATGAAACAACAGCTGATGGAAGTCATCGAGAAGGACACCCGAGAGCTGGTCGG
>CBDUJZ010000171.1:0-11252 GCA_965367675.1 uncultured Myxococcales bacterium
CCTGCGTTCGCCCTACGTATCCATGTCGCCGCGGGCCATCTGGATCGTGCCGGTGCGGACGATCTCGACCACGCCGTGGGTGTCATCGAGGGCTTGGTGACACTCTTCGACCTCGGCCGACGTGCCCACGATCTGTACGGTGATCGTGGCGGGGCCGACGTCGACGATGGTGCAGACGACGGTGGTGGGGACACCGGTGGTGTCGAGCGAGGGGTTGCCCTCTTCGGTGCGCACCTTGATGAGCGCGAGCTCGACGCCGATGGAGTCTTGGTCGTTGTGCTCGACCGCCGAGACCACGTCGACGAGCTTCTCGAGCTGGGCGGTGATCAGGTGCAGGGTTTTGGCGTCACCTCGGGCGGTGATGGTGCAGCGGGCGAAGCGGCCGTCGTGGGCTTCGGAGACCGCGAGGCCGTCGATGTTCCATCCGCGTCGGGCGAACACGAGGGCCACACGGTTGAGCACGCCCGGCCGGTTGTGCATGTGAATGCTGACGGTGTGCTTGGGGTCGCGCTCGTCTTCCGTCGTGGCTGCGTTCGTCTTGGTGTCTGTGCTGGTATTCACTTGTCGCTCTTCTTCGAGGGGCCGGTTGGGGGGCCGAGGATCATATCGCCCAACCCAGCTCCCGAGGGGATCATGGGGAACACGTTGTCTGTCTTTTCGATGCGTACGTGCACCATGCACGGGCCTTCGTTGTAGGCGAGGGCCTCTTCGAGCTGCTCGGTCACCTTGGCGGGGTCATCGATGAGCATCGCCTTGATGTTGTAGGCCTTCGCGAGCGCCACAAAGTCGGGGTTTCCCACCAGGTCGACGCCCGAGAGGCGGTCGTCGAAGAACAGGTTCTGCCACTGGCGGACCATGCCCAGGTACTGGTTATCGAGCACCACGATTTTGATGGGCAGCTTGTGAATCGCCGCGGTGGCGAGCTCGCAGAGCGTCATCTGGAAGCCGCCGTCGCCGCAGATGGCGATGACGGTCTGGTCGGGTGCGCCGAACTGCGCGCCGATGGCGGCCGGGAAGCCGTAGCCCATGGTGCCCGCGCCTCCGGACGAGACCCACGTGTTGGGCAGCTCGCAGCGGTAGAACTGGGCGGCCCACATTTGGTGCTGGCCCACGTCCGTGGTCATGATGGCCTTGCCCTCGGTGAGCCGGTTGAGCTCTGCCAACACGTGCTGCGCTTTGACCTTCTCGCTGGGCTCGTAGGCCAGCGGGAAGTCGCGCCGCCACTCGTCGACCTGCTTGAGCCAGTCGGCGGTGTCGCCGCGCGTGACCTCGCCGAGCAGCGCGGTGAGCGCGGCATTGGCGTCGGCCAGGATCGACACATCGGGCTCGATGATTTTGCCCATCTCACCGGGGTCGATGTCGATGTGCAGCTTCTTGGCGGTGGGGCAGAAGGCCTCCACGTTGCCGACCACGCGGTCGTCCCAGCGGGATCCGATCGCGAAGATGAGGTCGCAGTCGGTGGCCGCTTTGTTGGCGTAGGCGGTGCCGTGCATGCCGAGCATGCCGACGCTCAGCGGGTGGCGCTCCGAGATGGCGCCCTTGCCCAAGAGCGTGGTCGTGATCGGGGACTGGATGGCCTCCGCCAGCGCGATCGCCTCGGCGCCGGCGCCGGAGATCAACACGCCGTGGCCGATCATGAGCAGGGGCCGCTTGGCCTCGCGCAGCAGCTTGGCCGCCGCGCGAATGTCGTCCATGTTCGGCGCGTGCGGGATCTTGTAGCCCGGCAGGTCCAGGTCGCGTCCGCGGCCCTCGGTGACGTTGCCGAGCGCCACGTCCTTGGGCACGTCGATGACCACAACGCCCGGCCGTCCGCTCTCGGCGATGTAGAACGCCTCTTCGACAACGGCGGCGATGTCGTTGGGGTTCCGCAGCAAGTACGAGTGTTTGACCGTCGGCATGGTCATGCCGAAGATGTCCGCCTCTTGGAACGCGTCGGTGCCCAGGTTGGCGGTCGTCTGCTGGCCGCAGATGACGACCATCGGCACCGAGTCCATCTGCGCGGTCAGAATGCCGGTGATGGTGTTGGTGGCGCCGGGACCGGAGGTGACGAGCACGCAGCCGGCGCGGCCGGTGATGCGCGCGTAGCCGTCCGCCATGTGCGTGCCGCCCTGCTCGTGACGGCACAGGATGAACTCGAGGGGCGAGTCCAAGATGGCGTCAAACAGGGGCATGGCCGCGCCGCCGGGATAACCGAACACGTACTGCACGCCGTGGGCGTGGACCGCGTCGATGATCGCCTGGGCGCCGCTCTTGGTGGGGGCGGTCGTGTCGGGAGATGCCGCGTCGGGGGATGCCGCGTCGGGCCGCGCGCTGTTCATGGTTTGCTCCATCCAAGGTAGGGGAGGTTGGGCAGCAGGTTCGCCGTCGCGGCGCTTGCGGCAAGCAACTCGGTCAAGGGATCCCAGCGGCCTTCGAGCAGCGCGGTGCGCGCGTCCGAGGGCATGGTGAACGGTATGTAGACATCGCCGAACGAGATGCGCATCGCTTGCAGGTCGACCGTGACCTCAAGGTCGGGCTTGAGCGCGATGGCCGCGGTCAGCGCCGCGCCTTCGTGCGATTGCACCGTCGCACAAACGAGGCCGAGCGCGAGGGAATTCGCCGCGAAAATCTCGGCGAAGCTCTCTGCGATCACCACTTGGTAGCCGGCGCGGACGATGGCCTGCGGGGCGTGCTCACGCGACGACCCACAACCGAAGTTGCGGCCGCACACCATGATCTTGGCGCCCTTCGCGGACGGCGCGTCGAGCGCGTGGCCCTTCGAAGCGCCGCTGGCGTCGAACCGCTCGTCGAAGAACAGCGTGTCGCCGAGCCCGTCGAACGTAACGCAGCGCAGAAAGCGCGCCGGGACGATGCGGTCGGTGTCGATATCATCGCCGGCGACGACGACCGCCGTGCCGGTCACCTGCGTGATCAGATTGGATTCAGCGCTCATGCGGACCTCTCAAACGTGCGCACGTCGGTGACGCGGCCGTTGACCGCCGCCGCAGCGACCATCGCCGGGCTCATCAACAGCGTGCGGCCGTCGGGGCTGCCTTGGCGGCCCTTAAAGTTTCGGTTGCTCGACGACACACACACCTCGTCGCCGGTCAGTTTGTCGGGGTTCATGCCCAGGCACATCGAGCAGCCCGGGAGGCGCCACTCGAAGCCCGCGTCGCGGAACACCTGGTCCAGCCCCGCCTCGGCCGCCGCTTTGGCGACCTGCAGCGAGCCTGGCACCGCGATGCCGCGCACTCGACTGTGAATCTTGTGCCCGCGCAGCACGCTGGCCGCCGCTTCGAAGTCGCTCAGGCGGCCGTTGGTGCAGCTACCGATGAAGGCGACGTCGACCTCGAGCTCGGTGAGGGGCACGCCCTCGGTGAGCTGCATGTGGGCCACGGCCTCGACCGCGCCAGCGTCGTTCGCCTGCGGCACGGGCTCGTTCACGGCGATGGCTTGCGCGGGGTTCAAGCCCCAGGTCACCGTCGGCGCGATGTCGTCGGCCTGGAACACGACGACGTCGTCGTATTCAGCGTCGGCCTCGGACGCGAGCGACTTCCAGTGCGCGACCGCGGTGTCCCAATCGGCGCCCGTGGGGGCGAATTCGCGGCCCTTGAGGAACGCGAACGTGGTCTCGTCGGGGTTGCAGTACCCCACGCGCGCGCCGCCCTCGATGGACATGTTGCAGAGCGTCATGCGCTCCTCCATATCCATGGCGTCGATGACGCTGCCGGCGAATTCGTACGCGAAGCCCACGCCGCCGTGCACGCCCAGCTTGCGGACGATGTGCAGCGCCACGTCCTTGGCGTAGACGTCCGGCGAGAGCGTGCCTTCGACGGCGATGCGTCGCACCTTCAGAGGCGCCATCGCCAGCGTCTGCGTGGCCAACACGTCGCGCACCTGCGTGGTGCCGATGCCGAACGCGATCGAGCCGAACGCGCCGTGCGTCGCGGTGTGCGAGTCGCCGCAGCAGATGGTCAGACCGGGCTGCGTGAGGCCGAGCTCGGGTCCGATCACATGCACAATGCCCTGACGGCCGGTGGACTGGTCGAAGAACTTAATGCCCTCCGCCTCCACGTTCTTATACAGCTCGACGAGCATCTCCTCGGCCAGGCTGTCCTTGAGCGGGCGGGCGACGTCGTCGGTGGGCACGATGTGGTCCACGGTCGCGAACGTGCGCTCGGGATGCGCGACACCCAGGCCGCGCTCGCGCAGCATCGCAAACGCCTGCGGGCTGGTGACCTCGTGGATCAGGTGCAGCCCAATAAACAGCTGCGTGCGGCCGTCGGCGAGCGTGCCCACGGTGTGCTGCTCCCAGACTTTCTGGAACAGCGTTCCGCGGGCGGTATTTTGTACTGTGGCCGTCATGCGGCACCTCCGTTCAAGATTGCGCGCAGGTGGCTGACGACCGCGTCGCCCATGGCCGTGGTGCCCACCTTGGTTTCGCCCGCCGCGGCGATGTCACCGGTGCGGACGCCATCGCTGAGCGTGCGGTCCACCGCCGACGCGACGGCGGCCTCCAGGTCGGGGCGCTTGAGCGTGATGCCGGCCATCATGCCGACGCTCAAGATGGTGCCGAGCGGGTTCGCGATGCCCTTGCCCGCGATGTCCGGCGCGGAGCCGTGGATGGGCTCGTACATGGCCGTGCCGTCGCCGACCGAAGCCGAGGGCAGCATGCCGAGCGAGCCGGTGAGGGCGGCCGCGGCGTCGGACAGGATGTCGCCGAACATGTTGCCGGTCACGATGACGTCGAACGACGCCGGGTTGGTGACCATGCGCATGGCGGCGGCGTCCACGTACTCGTAGTCGACCGTTACGTCGGGGTTGTCGGCCTTCATGGCCTCGACGGTGCGGCGCCAAAGGCGCATGGACGCGAGCACGTTGGCCTTGTCGACGCTGGTGAGCTTGCCGCCGCGGTTGCGGGCCAGCTCGAAGCCGATCTTGGTCACGCGCTGCACTTCGCCGACGGAGTAGCGCATGGTGTCGAACGCCTCGTCGCCGTTGTCCTCGCGGGGCTCGCCAAAGTAGATGCCGCCGAGCAGCTCGCGGACGATCATAATATCGACGCCGGCGGTGCGTTCGGCCCGCAGGGGGCTGGCGTCGGCCAGGGCGGAGAAGAACTTGGCGGGACGCAGGTTGGCGTACACGCCGAGCGCTTTGCGCAGGCTGAGCAGGCCGCGCTCGGGGCGGTTGGCGAGCGCTACGGCGTCCCACTTGGGGCCGCCGACGGCGCCGAGCAGCACGGCGTCGGCGCCGGACAAGGCGGCGGCGACTTCGTCGGTGAACGGCACGCCGTGGGCGTCGATCGAGGCGCCACCGAAGGCGAACTCTGCGACCTCAAGGCCGATGCCAGCGGCGTCGGCGACCACGTCGAGGACGCGGCGCGCTTCGGTCATGACTTCCGGTCCGACGCCATCGCCGGGGAGGGATACAATGCGTGCAGACTTCATACTGTGGATACTCCGTTGGCGCGCGGCGACCACCCGCCGCCGTTCCGATGTCGGTTGAGGGCGTCGACGAACGCCATGGCGCTCGCGACGACCACGTCGGTGTGAATGGCGTTGCCGCGCGTCTTGGTCGTGCCGTTCGACACGGTCATGTACACGCGGCCTTGGGCGTCCGTGCCGCCGGTGACGGACGAGATGGCGTAATCCTCGAGCAGCAGGTCTTCGGCGCCCACGCAGTCGCGGAGGGCGGTGATGACCGCGTCGACCGGCCCGTCGCCTACGCCGTGCGCTTCGACCGGGACGCCGTCGACGATGAGCTTCACGTCGGCGGTCGGCTTGCCGTCGCTGCCGCCGCGGAAGGTGATGTGTTCCAGCGTGATCGCCGGCTCCGGCGCCTCGGTGGCGCCTTTGCGGCTGGCCCAGAGCGACCGCAGGTCATCGTCGTAGATGTTCTTCTTGCGGTCGGCCAAGGCCTTGAACTTGACCAGCATATCGGCCAGCGCGTCGGGCGTGAGCGAGTAGCCGAGCGTCTCGAAACGCTTGGCCAACGCGGCGCGCCCGCTGTGCTTTCCGAGCACCAGGCTGGTCTCGGCGAACCCCACGTCGGTCGGGTTCATGATCTCGTACGTGTTGCGCTCGCGGAGCATGCCCTGCTGGTGGATGCCGGACTCGTGCGCGAACGCGTTGCGGCCCACGACCGCCTTGTTGGGCTGCATCGAGAAGCCCGTAATATCGGACACTAGGCGGCTGGCGCTGAGCAGCCGCGGGGTGTTGATGTTGGTGGCGATGCCGATGTGGCTGCGCCGCGTTCGGAGGGCCATGACGACCTCTTCGAGCGCGGCGTTGCCGGCCCGTTCGCCGATGCCGTTGACGCACACCTCGACCTGTCGCGCGCCCGCTTGCACGGCGGCGATGGAGTTCGCTACGGCGAGGCCGAGGTCATCGTGGCAGTGCGCCGAGATGATGGCGCGGTCGCCGGCGAGGGCGACGATCTCGGCGATGCGGGCAGCGTACTCGTCCGGCATGGCGTAGCCGACGGTGTCGGGCACGTTGAGCACGGTGGCGCCGGCGTCGAGCGCGGCGGACATAGCCTCCTTGAGGAATCCCATGTCGCTGCGGGTCGCGTCTTCGGCTGAGAATTCTACCCGGGGGCACAGGGAGCGGCACGCGGACACGCCGCGCTCGATCTCCTTGAGCACCTGCTCCGGGGTCATGCGGAGCTTGTGCTCCATGTGCAGCGCGCTGGTGGCGATGAACACGTGAATGCGGGGCTTCTTGGCCTGACCGATGGCCTTCCAAGCGGCCTCGATGTCGCCGTCCCTGGTGCGGCAAAGCGCAACGATTTCGGCATGTTCCACGACTTCCGAGATGGCTCGGACAGCCTCGATCTCACCGAGCGAGGCAGCCGGGAATCCGGCCTCGATGGCGTCCACCCGTAGTCCTTCGAGTGCCTGCGCGATGCGTAGCTTTTCTGCCAGCGTCATGGTGGCGCCGGGCGATTGCTCGCCGTCGCGCAGGGTGGTGTCGAAGATGCGGACGTAGTCGCCGTCAGTACTCATGGAAACTCTCGAAATTCGGCGGGCTTGTGACGCGCCGAGCAGGGTTTGGGAACCGTTCGGCGCGCGATCCGCGCCGAAATTCGGAAGCGGACTTGGGCTAGGCCTCGGCCTTCGCAGCGGCCATCCATTCGTGGGTGAACGTGCCGGTCACGTCGAGACCGGAGTCGTGGAAGCAGCGCGCCTGCGCGCGGCCCTGTGCGCCGTCACCAATGACAGCGCTCGGCACGCGTTTGAGAGCGCCGAGGGTGGTTTCTGCGTCAGTAAGGACTTTCACCGGAGCCGCTGGGGGTGGAGGGATTCACGAAACGAAAAAGCCGACGCGCGGTCTGCGGTCGGCCCAGGAGGTCAGGATCAATGCTGCGCTAGCTTAATCCCAAGGGCCGCAACGGGGTACTAGAACCCCGAGGCCAACTAGGATCAGTCCGACGCTCTTGCCGACCGAGGAACCTGCAACCGTAACAACACGCGTGCCCATCTCCGAGGAGTGGGTGAGGCCATTGGACGCGTTGCGGATCAAGTCGGTCACGGGTCTCTCGTTAGAAGGTGCGAGGACACGACTCGGCGGACTGTAGAGAGATCGCGAAGCCGAGTCAAGAGCGTTGGCGCGCTGCGTCATTCGTGCGGTTTGCCGCGTGAATTCAGGTGGTTACGCCCGTCGGGCTGTCGCGCGGTGATCGGCCAAGCGTCGAAAACCCCGTCTGAGAGGCCCGCGAGAACACAAAGTGTGACGACGTAGTTGCAATGTAACACAACCGTGTTACCTTTCCGGGGCCTCCAGACCAGACCGCCCCACGAGACGGCCCGCGCTATGACACGAAGAAAGGACCGCGTCCTCAATACACGTATCCCTGAAGAGCTCGACCGCGAGATTCGCGAGCAAGCCGAGCGGTTGGATGTGTCTGTCTCACAGTTCGTCCGCGATGTGTTACATCAGACCGTCGACCTCGTCGGGAACATCTCCGGAAACGTGGAGCACCTGGTGAACGGCATCGTCGACGACGTCGGTGGCTTTCGGAACGCTGGCGCCCCCGAGACCGCTCGGCGGGCCGCGCTCGCCAAGGAGATCGGCCGCTCGGTGCTCGGCTGGCAGGAGATCCGCTCCAACCGCGACACCCGCTGCCCGATCACCGGCATCGACATCGCCGTGGGCGACCCGGCGCTGCTCGGCATCCGCGCGTCCGGCCGCGCGTCCGTGCTCGTGGCGCCCGCTGCGCTCGACGAGCTGCTCGGCCGCAAGCAGCGCGTTTGGGTGTCGATCACGCTGCAGCAGGCGGTCACGTGCGCGGAGTCGGGCGAGGAGCTCAAACCCGGCGAACGCGCGTGGTTCTGCCCCGAAGACGACACGCCCGAGTTCATCTCTGACGAGCAATACCAACGGCAACACGCCCCCGCTGAGGAGGATCCCGCATGACCGCCACACGTAACGACTTTATTCGCCAATGGCGCCACATCTTCTGCCCCGCGCCGGACGTGAAGAAGCGCCGCGAGGACCACGCCGTGACCGCGATCTCCGAGGTCGCCGGCTCCACGATCCCGTGGGTGCTCGCCGCCGCGGCCATGTGGGCGATGGGCACGTTCATGACCAGCTGGAACGTCGGCTTCTAGGCAAGAAGCCACCGCGCGGAGCTCTACCGCAGCTTGGGTAGAAAGCTCGTGCCCAGCGGGTTGCTCGTCGGCGCTCCAAAGTAGTCGACGATGGTGCGGCCGATGTCCGCGAAGGTGCTTCGCACGCCCAGGTCGACGCTCTGCATGCCCGGCGTGTAGGCCAGCACCGGCACGTACTCGCGGGTGTGGTCGGTGCCGCGGTAGGTGGGGTCGTTGCCGTGGTCGGCGGCGATGATGAGCAGGTCGTCGGGCTGCATGGCGGCCATGAGCTCGGGCAGGCGTTTGTCGAAGTCGCGCAGGCACTGGGCGTAGCCGGCCGGGTTGCGGCGGTGCCCGTAGAGCATGTCGAAGTCGACGAGGTTGGTGAACACGAAGGGCTCGGTGCGCTCGCGCATGCAGGTGAGCGTGGCGTCGATGCCGTCTTCGTTGCCCGCTGTGTGCACGCCGCGCGCGACGCCATCCTCGGCGTAAATGCTGGGGATTTTGCCCACGCCGACCGTCGCGACGCCGGCGTCTTCGAGGTCGCGTAGGAACGTGCGGTGAGGCGGCGCGAGGGCGAAGTCCTTGCGATTGTAGGTGCGCTTGTACGCGCCCGGCTCGCCGACGAACGGGCGCGCGATCACGCGGGACATGCCGGCGGGGATGCAGATCTCGTAGGCGATCTCGCACCACTCGTAGAGCTGTTCGATGGGGACCACGTCCTCGTGCGCGGCGATCTGAAACACCGGGTCGGCGGAGGTGTACACGATCGGCAGGCCGGTCCGTACGTGCTCCGCACCGAGCTCTTCGATGACCACGGTGCCGGAGATGGCCTTGTTTCCGAGCACGCCCGCGCGGCCGATTTTCTCGAGAAACGGCCGCAGGATGTCGTCGGGGAACCCGTTGGGGAAGGTCTTGAACGGCGCGTCGAGCACCAGGCCCATGAACTCCCAGTGGCCGGTGGCGGTGTCCTTGCCGAAGGCGGTCTCGACCATCTTTCCGTAGGCGCCGGTGGGCGCGCTGATGGGCTCACAGCCGAGCAGCGAGTTGGCGCGCTGGATATTGCCGAGCCCGAGCTGTTGCAGGTTGGGGAGGGCGAGCCCGCCTTGGGACTCGGCGATATGGCCGAGCGTGTCGGAGCCCACGTCGCCGTAGTCCGCTGCGTCGGGCAGCTCGCCGATGCCGACGGAGTCGATGACCACGAAGGTGCACTGTTTGGGGATGATCGGCTTGGGGTTCGGCTGAGACACTATTTTCCTCCGCGAGACTTCCGGTAGCGTTCGTCGGACATGGCCTTGGCGGCGCGGCGAACCTGGTGGGGAATGTTACGATTCTTGAGCAGCGCGGCCAGGTCCTTGGCGACCAACTGCGGGAACAGGCGCATGGACTCTTTGACCGGCGTCTTGGGGTTGTTCACCAAGTTGACGACGATCTTATACACGCGGCGGTAGCGGCGGTGGCCGGCGATGTAGGTGAGCACGCCGTCGGGCATCATGCGGTTGCCGGACCACGCCTGCACGTCCTTGAGCCGGACCTTGGGCGAGGTGACCGCGGCCATGTGCACCAAGCGGTTGTTGTCCTTGATGAGGAACTCGCGCTCCGACGAGGAGCCGAGCATCGCCATCCGCATCTTCTCGGAGATGCTCATGTTGAGGATCGCGGCGGCGAGGTTGGTGGTCTTCTTTTCGGGCTCTTCCTCCGCTTCGTCCGCCCCGTCCAGGTCGGCTTTTTCAACGTCTTCGTCCGACTCTTCCGGCGGCTCGCCTTCTTCGGCGGTGGCGGCGTTGAGCAGCGACTTGAACGCGTCGTCGCCTTCCTCGTCGAACTCGCGGGCGATCGCGTTGGCGGCGGCCTCGGTGGTGTTGTAGCCGGGGTCGTCGATGAGCCCCTGCAGGGCCGGGTTCTCGAACCGAACGCCGTTGCGCGCGCCCAGGTCGATCAGCCGGTCGACCGTCGACATGCGCGCGGCCGGGTTCATGTACAGGTTCTCGATGATCTTCGGCGTGCGCAGCAGCCGGACCTCGTTGACCGCGATGATCTCGGTGAGGCGCTCGCCGACCGTCTTGGCCAGCCGCTCGTACGTGCCGTCGAGCGCGGCGCGGTTGGTGAGCACAGCCTCGATGATCTTGGTGTCCTTGGGTCGGTGCGTCACCAGGAAATCGAGCACCACACCGGGCACGTCGGCGGCAGCGGCGGTGAGCATCAGCGACTGCGGCGAGTCCGCGACCGTCTTCTTGGCCTGGTTGCCGACCGCCGCATCCACGTCGAACGTGAGCTGATACAGCACCATCAGCATCTCGCCCGGAGCGGCGGGCAACAGTCCGCGGGCCGCCATCAAGCGCATCGGAGGCGGCGACGCCGGGTCCACGTTGCGACGCAGTTTCTCCGGGAATGATTCGAGCGACAGCGGGCGGTAGTCCATGGGACCTCGAGCAACAGGGGACGCGAACGTGGCCGATACTACTCCTGCGCAACACCCGGCGGAAGGTCCATCAGTCATGAACGCCGTCGAGGACCTCCATCGGAAGCGCGGTTGAAGGAGCCCACCGGAGCGCGGTCGAAGGATCCCATCCTGAGCCCACCACCCCATCCTGAGCGAAGTCGAAGGACCGTCCCGAACCCACCTTGAGCCCACCACCCCATCCTGAGCCCCCCACCCCATCCTGAGCGAAGTCGAAGGACCGTC
>CBDUJZ010000172.1:0-11250 GCA_965367675.1 uncultured Myxococcales bacterium
GCGCAGAACTGACAGGCGCAGAACCGACCGGCGCAGAACCGGACGGCGCGGACGCGGCAATCGCAACAGCGCCAGCAGCAAGAAGGCGCCCAGCATTCCGCCGCGTCCGGAGCGCGCCGAAGAGCACTCACATCCGCCGATCAATCCGCCGCCGCTCACATGTCCTTCGCCGGGCGAAACGTCCGGTCCCACGTCGCCGCCCGGCGTGTCGCCGATGGCGCCCAACACCAACACGCCGTCCGAGGTCGCCGCCGGGTCGGGGTCGTTCGCCCACAGCCACGCGTCGTTCGGCGCAGCCGAGTCACCGTCGACGGTGCTCACGCGCAGTCCAAGGGTGCGGTCAGCGGCCAGCGCCAAATCCCCAGCGTCCTCGATGATCCAGTCAAAGAGCACGCCTTCGTCCGACTCCACCACCTCGAGTTCGCCATCGCCGTCCAGCGCCCCATCCGCGCGGGTCCACTCGACGCGCGCAACCGACGCGCCATCCGCAGACAACGCGAGCGTCACCGTGTCGTCGTCCTCTTCGGTCAGGTCGGTCACGAGCACCCGAACGCGCAACACGCCTTCGGTCCACACGCCCTGCAGGCGACCGCCCATGCCCGCGCCGCCCGGCTTCGGGCCGAGGGGCCGGAAGACGATCGCTTGGGTGGGCGCGGAGCCGAGCGCGGCGTTCATGTCCGCTTGCGTGGACACGCCAGGAACGGCGAGCTCCGCCTCCACGGTAACCGCCGCATTGGCTTCCGCCCGCTCGATGCCGCCCGCGCTGAGCGTGAAGCGGTACGCGGCGGGCGCGAGGGTGTCCGTGGAGAGCACGAACGCGCCGTCAGCGGTTTGCCCCGGCTCAAGCACGACCTCTTCTTCTGCAAACACTTGCGACCAACCGTCGGCGCCAACAGTCACCGTCTCCGCGATCGCAGCGGCGCCGTCGTTCGTAAGCGTCCAGCTCACGTCCAGGTCTCCGCCACGGCGGGTGCTCGACGGCGACACGACCAGCGTGCCCGTCACCTCGGAGGAGACCATGAACGGCGCGACCGCCTGCAGCAGCGTGCCGTCTCGGTCGATACTCACGCTGGCCAGACAAGGGCCGGACAGCGAATCCGTATCTTCCCACGACGCCGTCACGGTCGTGTTGCCACCCGCATCGAGCGCGGGCACCGTCACCGTCCGCTCGAACAGCGCCGAAGCCGCCGTCGGGCAGCCGGCCGTGACCGTCGCCTCGAAGCTGCTGAGGCCCACCGTCGCGCTCAGGTTGGTCAGCTGCGCCGAGATGAGCACAGACTGACCCGGGCCGTACACCGCGCGGTCGGTCGACACCGCGAGCGAGAGGCCGCCCGCCGACACCGCATCAGAGGTGTTCGGGTCGCAGTCGTTGTCGACGCCGTCGCCGGTGACCTCGACCGCGTCGGGGTTCACATCGGGGTTCGTATCGTCGCAATCCTCGGGCGGGCAGAAGCCGTCCGAGTCCGTGTCACGCGCCGGCGTACAGGGCTCCGCGGGGACGACCTCGACGGTGAACGTCTGCAGCGCCATCTCGCCCTGCGGATCCACCGCCGATATCGCGAACGACACCGTCGCCGGACCACCAGCGCGCCAGCGGATCAGCCCCGTATCGGGCCGCAGGCTCGTGCCCGGAGGACCTCCGAGCAGCCCGTAACGCAGCGTCTCGCCATCCGGGTCCTGCGCCTGCGCCAAGTACACGTACTCCGTCTGCTCCACGACCGTCGCGGGGGCGGTCGAGATGAACACGGGAGGCCGGTTCGCGCAGGTCACATCCGCAACCGTGGCCGTGCCATGCGCGATCACGTCGGACGTTCCCTGGCCAGCACCGACCAATCGGATGAGCCACGACGACCCGAGGTGCGACGCGATGCCAGCCCCTTCAAGCTCAAGGTCGACCCACCAGCCCGGCGCCAGGGCATCGCCCAACGCGCGACGCGCGACCACCGTCTCACCGCTCGGCGATACCGCAACGAGCTCCACGCTCGCCGTGCCAGGAATGGCCGCCCCACCCGCGTTTCCGACCCGCACTTGGGCCGACACGTTGGCGGCGCACTGCGCCAAATCAATGCTCGCGCCTGACAACACCGGCGCCGCGACGGGGTTCACCACGCCGACGCGACGAAGCACCACGCCATAGTCAAAGTACCGGTCGCCGCCGCCCATCGTCTGCACGACGACCGGAGCGTTCGAGCCGATCTGCAGCACCTGATTCTCGGGCAACTCAAGCGCACCGAACGGTCCGATCGCGCTGACCACGCCGTTCACGTTCACCGACGCGCCGTTCTGGCCGGCGAGCACCAAGCTGCGGCCCACGTCCTGCTCCTGAGAGTGCACCACGAAATCCTGCGCAGCGACGCCCACCCACTGAGCGAGGTCCTCGCCAAGCAGGCCGATCGCGTCCGCGCCGGGACGTGCGATGTCGCCCGCGAGCAGCGCCACATCACCCGTCGAAACCAGCAGCGCACCGCGGCGCTCGCCAAGCCCGGGGTGGAAACCAACCTCGCCGGCGGCCAACTGACCCGCCACCAAGGTAAAGCCGTCGTTGGTCACAATGGAATACGTGGCGTCCTCGTAGGCCATGACACCCACCGCGCCACCACCGGCGCCACGCGAGCGCGTCGAGAATCGGAACTCGCGTCCGACGTCCCCTTGCGAAGACGCTGCCGCGCTGGCGGGCGGAATCACAGAGGCGCCGGTCACCGAGACCGACTGCAGCATCAGGTCGCCCGTCGCGTGCAGCGCGAACACTTCGCCCTGCGCTACTTCTGTGGGCTCCCACCACTGGCCGGCCGCCAGGTCGAGCGCCACAAGCTCCGCGCCGCTGGCGTCGTGTAGCGTGATCGACGCGGGCTCAAGCGCGGTCACAATGAACGCGTTGTTGGACGTGAGCGTGGGCAGGTACACCACAAAGTCACGGCCCACGCGGCTGCCATCCAGCGCCGGGTGAATCAAATCCGCACCAAAGTTCGGCGCAAAGATTTCGTGGTTGAGATACGTCTGAATCGGGCGCTCGGCCTCGACCACAAAGTGGTCCAAGTGTACCGCGCCACCGAGCAGATTCACCGGCAGCGTGATCGGCGTCAGCGCCGTCAGCGCGCCCTCTTCTACGATGTCGCCCGTCGCCGGGTCGATGATGCGGAACGCGGTGTCCTCAACCGGCGCCAGCAGCGTCACGTCGGACGCCGTCGGGCGGTATCCAGCGTAGGCGTACGGCCCGTTGTCGACCGCGATCTGAGACGCGATATTGTTGTCTTCGTTCGTCTCCGCGACGAGCTCGGTCGCATCCGCAAACGCGTAGATCAGATTGCCTGGGAACGCCTGCGCGCCGCTGACTTCCGCTTCCACTTCTGCGGACGCGCCCGCCGCGAGGCCGCCGAGCGCGACGGTGGCGATCAGCGTGTCGGAGCCTCCATATCCAGGGGCCCGGTCCACGTCCTCGAACAGCACCACGTCCGTGTCGGCCGCCGCGGAGTCGCCCACGTTCTGCACGGTTACGGTCACCATGCCGGAGCGCTCGACCGCAGACAGGTCCGCGTTGGATACATCGACCGCGACCACGACCAAGTCGGGTCCGAGGGCGGACGCGCGTACATCGACGGTAAACCGCTGCTGCGTCTCACCGCCGCTGCCGTCGCTGACCACCAGCACAATCCAGTGCCGGCCAACGTCCGCCGCGGTGGGCGTCCACTCGAGCACGCCGGCCACGAACGTCGCCCCGGCGGGGCCTTCATCCATCCGCCACGTCAGCGTATCCCCGTCAGCGTCCACCGCCAGCGGGAGGTACGTCAGCGTATCGCCGACCACGACCGCGCGAGGCGGACGCGACGACACCGTCGGCTGCTCGTTGCTCAGCACGAACGCCACGTCGATCACGAACTCCAGCGTGGTCGCGGCGCCGTAGCGGTCCTGCGCGATGAGCACGCCGGCGTAGCTGCCTTCACGGTTGATGCTGCCCACCAGGTCGTTGCCCTGCAGACGCAATCCACGCGGCAACACCGGCGCGGACAGGAACACGGGGTCGCCATCGGGGTCGGTCACATCCACGGTGAACGCGACGTCCTCGCGCGGCATCAGGTTGCGCGGCGGAACGTTGCCGATCACCGGAGGCTGGTTGCTCGCAGGCGGCGCATCGGCCGGCGCGACCACGAGCGTCGCGTACGCGCGGTTGCGGGTCACGGCGGCGGCAATCGCATGCGTACCGAGCGCCAACGACGTATCCCACGGGAACGTGAACGTCTGCTCCGCGCCGGCGGCGATGCCCGAAGTCGTCACCGTCCCGAGCACCCAAGGGTTGCCCGCCTGGCGCAGCGTGACGTTCAACTCCACCGCCTCGCTCGGCGCGTCTCCACGGTTCTCCATCACCACGTCCACGTTGACCATGTCGCCGTTCTGCGCCGTCGCCGGGACCTCGATACGCGACACGAACACGCGCGGACCGAGCTCTTCGTCACGCGCGTTCAGCACGTCCTGAATCTGGACGATCGTGTCACACAGCCACACCAAGTCGACGGCGCTGCAGCTGTACGCCGAGTCCGCGATCTCGTCGGCCTCTTCCCACAGGTCGCCGGCGATGAGCGCGAAGTCGTCGCCCGTGAGCGTGTTCGACAGGGTGCGGAGTCGGAACTCCATCTCGCGCGCGAGGTTCTCGGTGCAACCACGACTGACCACGCGGTCCACCGTATCGGCCAGTTCGAGCAGGGCGTCCGACGTTGTGGATTCGCCGAGCGACTCGGCGACGATGGCGGTGTCCAGGACCTTTGTCGCCTCCGGAGAGGACACGAACACGGCCAACGGAACGGACCGGTAGAGGATGTCCGCTTGCTCCACGTACGCCGAGACGCCGTGGGTGAAGCCAAGCAACGCATCGTCCCCGACCGTCACATCGATATCGAACGTCTCAGACTCGCCCGGATCCATCGTGATCTCGGTGGGGATACCGGTGACGTCCATGTACTGCGACAGCGAATAGGCCAACGGCAAATCGACCGGCGTATTGCCGGTGGCAGACAACGTGAGCGTCGTCTCCAGTGCTTCGCCGCGGACGGCGGTGAAGGCATACGGCTCGAAGCGCGCCTCTACTCCCACAACCTCCGGGAAGTCGAACGTCACCGAGGTCACGGCCGCCGCATCGGCAGACGTTGCCGTCACGTCGACCACCACGTCCGTACCGACCGCAGGCAGCGTCGCGCCGATGCTGTGGACGGCGATCATCGTCGAGCCCGTTTCTCCGGGCGCGAGCGTCAGCGTCTCCAATCCCACGACGCCTTCGAAGCCGGCGTTCACGGTCGCGCCCAAGGCGATCGTTGCCGCCTCGGAGCCCGTATTGCGCACCTCAATTCCGGCGACGGTCGCGGCGTGCATGCCCAGAATGTCCGTCGTGTATATCGGCAGATACTCGGCAAACACCTCAAGGCCTGGCCCACCCGCGGTGACGGCGAGGTCAATCGTGCTACCCGCGATCGCGCTACCGCCTTCGGCGACGGCCCAGACGTGGACCAATGTCTCCAACGACGGACGACTGGCGATGATGACGAGCTCGCCGTCCTGCAAGCTCACGTCCCAACCTTCTGGGCCTTCAACGAACAGGCGCGCTTCCGTGGCGCCCGACGTAGCCACCGAGACCGGGAGGCGCAGCACGCCGCCAACGCCTACGGTGGCGTTGGAAGGCACTCCGACGACCGACACATGCTCCGTCGCCGTGAGCGCGAAGGCGACGATGGGAGCAATCTGCACGCTCCCGTTCACTCCGTTCCACCCGGTCCCGCCGTGGGTAAACGCGCCATCCGTGACAACCAACGCGGCCGGGTCGGCTTCGATCCCGATGCCACTTCCGAGCACGTCCGCAACGGCTCCAGCAACGGTGTACACGCCCGGCGTGCCGCTCACTTCGCCCACAAACGTCACCGCGCCGGTGACCTGCGACGACAAGACCAGAGCGCTCAGCGACATCTCGTTCGCAGTCGGCTGCGCGCCACCCGTGAAGGTCATGGAAACCGCTCCGTTCACCGACAGTGACGTCGCCTTGCCCTCAAAGTCTCCGGTGGAAACCGTCTCGCCCGCGGCGTTGACCACAGTGCCCTCGCCGACGATGGTCATCGCCCCCTGAAGGTGTGCGAACGTGGCGGTGGTCACGATGTTTCCGGACACCCTCCACGGCTCTGACGCGACGGTCGGCACCATCGGCATCGCGGCCGTGGTGGACGCCACGTCTACACGGTCGGCCGACATGGGACGTCGCAGCGGGCCGAAGCCCCCGGAGTCGTACGCCGGAAGCGGCGGGTCCGCGGCGGTCACACCACCCGCGAGCATTCTCACGCGATCATGGCCGGCGACCGCGCCCAAGCAGACACCCGTATTGAAGCCGCCGATGAACTCAGCGACGCCGAGCTTGAGCACGCCCGCGGCCTTCTCGATAATGGCGTTCAGCATGCTCGCTACGTCCCCGTCCTCGAGTCCAATCGTGAACCCAATCGCGGGGTCGATGTCGCCGAGCAGACACTTTCCGACCGAGATCGCGGAGCCCACTGCGGAGAACTTTGACAAGCTGTTCCCGAGCACCTGAGCGATACCCGCGAGCGTGCCCGCGCTGAATCCGTGCATCGCGCCGAGCGCAACTCCGTACCCCTTGCTGAGGACTTTGTTGGGCAGCAGCGCGTACATCAGCGCGGCCATGTGGTGCCCATTTTCGTCCAGGGACTCGAGCACGCCGGTCAGCGGGTCGAACTCGTACCACACCATCTGTGGCACACCCGCGATGAGCGGGCTCGACTCCGGAACCAACACGCTGCGGCCATTCGCGACCGCCGCTTGAATCGACACGCGCGCATCCTCGGACATGTCAAACGCCCGAACGTCGTCAACGTTGTTCATCGTGAGCGTCCGCATCGCGATGCCCTGCTCAAACGCGGCCTGCACGACCGTCGCCGCCGAGATGATGCGCACATCGCCGCCCCACACCTCGAGCGTCCAACCCTCCAGCTCCGCTTCGATCAGGCCGCGCGCCATCAAATACTGGCGCCCGGCGGTCTGGGGCACGTCGGCGGGGACCACCACTCGCACGTCGTTCCGCGCCAAGTCAAAGCGCGGCGCCGGCCCACCCTCTTGGGCGGTCACACCAACGATCGCCATCCGCGGCTCTGCGGCGTACGCGAGCACGCCCCGCTCGGCGGAGGCGGCCTCGGACATCATCTCCGAATTGAGCATGTAGCGGGCGCCCAAGAACGCGCCGAGCGCCTGGTTGATGTCACGCCCCAGCGCTTCGACACGGGCGCCGGCAGCGCGGTCCGTCGCATCCCGGAAACGCCCGGTCTCCGACGACGCGTTGATCTCATCGAGCAGCGGCATCTCCACCTCGAGCGCACGCTGAAGCCGGTCAAACTGCGCCAAGTAGCGCGACTCGGCGTACGGAGCCGGGTCCGATGCCCCAACCGTCAGTGCGACGATATCGACCGCGCCGAGCCCCTCCACCGCGGCGCTCGCGTTGAACGTCGCCCCGGTGGTCACGAGGCCGCTTCGAGCCGCTGCCCCTAGCCGATCGGCCACGCGGTGCACGTACACCTCTTCGGTCACGCCCGGGCCACGGACGGTCGCGGTCAAAGTCACGCCCAAAATCAGCTGCGTCGCAGCCGGAAAACTCGTGGCGATTTCCACAAACTCGTCACCCTCGGCGGCCAACGCATCACCCACATACAGCTGCGGCGTGTAACGATGCTCAGACGTCGAAAACACCAAGCCCCCACTCGACGAGAACTCCGTATCGAGCAGCACCGTCATCGGTGCTCCCTCTAGACGAGCCGTCGGGACGCGGTGGCGGAAGACCTCCTGCGAACTGGCGAGCCCAGCGCCGAACGCCGGGTTGTAGATCTCGGCCTCCATCGACAACTCTACCGAGTGTTGCACCGACTCCGGCAACTCCGCGACCAAGCTGTCCGCCGTCGCGGTGGAGACGCCCGTCGGGTCGAACGGCACCCACCCCGTTCCGTCGTGATACTCCGTCCAAGCGTGGTCTCGCCCGGCAGCGAGCAGCGCAGGGTCTTCCGTCGGGTCGTGGAACAGAATCGCGGACAACGCCTCGGCCGGGTCCCCCGCCAACGGGATCGCAGAGACGCTTCGCAACGCATCTACCGCCCCTTCGAGCCCGATAATGTCCTCGAGCAGCTCGGCCGGCGTTCGGCGAGGAGAGTTCATGCGCGTCACGCTCGGGAACATGCCCGCCAACCGCGCCGCCGCCTCGTCATTCGACAACTCACCCATCGCGTATCGCGACGGCACACCCGCGGCGCGCATCAGCGACACCGCCAAGGTCGCCTGGTCGTAGCCATTGCCAGCGCGGCTCCACCACGCGCCCCGCGCGCCTCGCAGACTTCCCCGATAGGCCTCATATCCAACGTCGTCTCGAACCACGCTGCGAAGCGCATCCGCGTCTCCACCATGTGCGGCAACAATGGCCAGAACTTCGCCGTCGGCAGCCCCGTTGGACGTGTTGAGGAAGGCGTCCAGTTCGACCGCCGACGTACGCGCCACCACACCGGGCGCAGACGTCGTGCGGAACGTCCCCGCATGCATCTCGACCACCGCACCGCGGGTGGTGCCGCCATCGATGGTCACAGAAACGCGTGCCGTCTCGCCGGGCGCAACGTCGCCTAGCGCCCACGTCCACTCGCTTCCAGACTGGGTGCCGTTTGGCACGGAGGAAACCAACACGCCGCCGAGCAACTCCTCGGACACGGAGACGTCGCGCGCGACGGCCAGACCCGTATTCGCGACCACAATGTCGAACGACAGCGAGCCGTCGACATCCGCGCGCGGCTGCAGCGGAACCGGCCACGCGGTCAACGTCTGCGCGCTCACCGCTGCGGACAAAAGCCCACAGAGAGCGAAGATAAACGCGGCCATGAGACGCGCTGATTGAGTCGACTGGTTCTTCATGCTGCACCGATGTTTGTTCTCGGCGAAGCGAATTCGCCGACGATAGGCGCGGCTCCCCTACAGGTCGCACCCCGCGCAACTGTCCGTTTCTGGGTTCGCGAGCGCAAGCGCTTTCTCGGCCACCGCCGATCGCGCCGCCGAGATCCCAGCCGCATTTCGCTCCCCTTCGCAGCCGTCCCTCAGCATGCTAGTGGCACGCGCGCACGCCCCTTCCGAATCGGAGACCCAGCATGAACTTTCTCGACCAACTGAAGACCATGACGGTCGTCGTCGCGGACACCGGCGACATCAACTCCATCGAGGCGTTCACGCCCCGCGACGCCACGACCAACCCCTCGTTGATCAAGGCCGCCGCTGGCATGCCAGCCTACAGCGCCGTCGTCGACGCCGCGCTCGCCGCCGCGCGCGAAGAGGTCGGAGCCGCCGCCGACACCACCGCCGTCGTCGACGCCGCCATGGACCGCCTCGCCGTCGAATTCGGCAAGCGCATCCTCGCGATCATCCCCGGACGCGTCTCCACCGAGGTCGACGCACGGCTGTCCTTCGACACCGACGCCACCGTCGCGAAGGCCCGGCGCATCGTCAAACTGTACGCCGACCACGGCATCGGGACCGACCGCATCCTCATCAAGATCGCCTCCACCTGGGAGGGCATCCGCGCGGCGGAGCTCCTCGAAAAGGAAGGCATCCACTGCAACCTCACGCTGCTGTTCGGCATGCACCAAGCCGTCGCCTGCGCCGAGGCGAACGTCACGCTGATCTCGCCCTTCGTCGGCCGGATCCTCGACTGGTACAAGGCCGACACCGGCCGCGATAGCTACCCGTCGCACGAGGACCCGGGCGTGCTCTCGGTCACCAAAATCTACAAGTACTACAAGAAGTTCGGACACCAGACCGAGGTCATGGGCGCCAGCTTCCGCAACATCGGCGAGATCACTGAGCTCGCCGGATGCGACCTGCTCACCATCGCGCCCAAGCTGCTCGACGAGCTGCGCTCGACCACCGGCGATCTGCCACGCAAGCTGAGCCCCGACACCGCGGCCACGCTCGACATCGAACGCATCCCCATGGACCTCGCCGCGTTCACCGCCGCCCACGTCGCCGACCGCATGGCCAACGACAAGCTGGCGCAAGGCATCGAGAGCTTCGCCGACGCGCAGGTCGCGTTGGAGTCCATGCTCGCCGCGCGGCTCGGCTAGTCCGACGCCCTCCCCCACAAACGCGCCATTGCGCCAGTCCTCCTGACTGCCTATCCGGCGCACAACTGTCACATCCCCCCAGCAGAGTTCACGATGAGCAACAAGCCGACGATCATCTACACGCACACCGACGAGGCGCCCGCCCTCGCCACTTACTCCTTCCTGCCGATCGTTCAGGCGTTCACCGGCGTGACGGACATTGGCGTGGAAACCCGCGACATCTCGTTGGCCGGCCGCATCGTCGCCGTGTTCTCCGACCTGCTCCCCGAGAACCAGCGTACCGCTGACGCCCTCGCCGAGCTCGGCGCGCTGGCCAAGACGCCCGAAGCGAACATCATCAAGCTGCCCAACATCAGCGCCTCCGTGCCGCAGCTGAAGGCCGCCATTAAGGAGCTTCAGGCCCAGGGCATCGCCCTCCCCGATTACCCCGAAGAGCCGAGCACGGACGCCGAGCGCGACGCCGCCGCGCGATACAACAAGGTAAAGGGTAGCGCGGTGAACCCCGTGCTCCGTGAAGGCAACTCCGACCGCCGCGCGCCCAAGGCCGTCAAGCAGTTCGCCAAGGCCAACCCGCACCGCATGGGCAAGTGGAGCGGCGACTCCAAGTCGCACGTGTCCACCATGGCGTCCGGCGACTTCTTCGCCAACGAGAAGTCCGTCACCGTCGCCGACGCGACCACCGCGCGCATCGAGCTCGTGACCGCCAACGGCACCACCGTGCTCAAGGACGGCCTCAAGCTGCTCGCCGGCGAGATCATCGACGGCACGTTCATGAGCAAGAGCGCGCTCATCGCCTTCTTGGGTGAGCAGATCGCCGACGCCCGCGATAAGGGCGTGCTGTTCTCGCTGCACATGAAGGCCACGATGATGAAGGTCTCCGACCCGATCATCTTCGGCCACGCCGTCCGCGTGTTCTTTGCCGACCTGTTCGCCAAGCACGCCGCGACGTTCGAGCGCATCGGCGTCGACGTGCAGAACGGCTTCGGCGACCTCGTCGGCAAGCTCGCCGAGCTGTCCGCCGATGAGCGCACCGCCATCGAGGCCGACATCGCCGCCGCCTACGCCGCTGGCCCCGCGCTGGCCATGGTCGACTCCGACCGCGGCATCACCAACCTGCACGTGC
>CBDUJZ010000173.1:0-10960 GCA_965367675.1 uncultured Myxococcales bacterium
CAGCGTCTGCTTACGCGGCTGATACTTGGCTATCACTGCCATCGCGTCATGAACGATGCTCTTCGCCGCCCGTGGAACCGCCGCCGGAGGCTCGTTCTGAGTGGGGTCGACCACCCAATCGTACCCTGCCGAATCACGCTCAAGACCATTGAACCAAGCCGAGCCGAGCGCCGCCGCCACGAGCCCGTCTGGCACCCACATATCAACCAACGCGTCTGCGATCGCGGCCGGACTCGCGTCGGGCGCTTCCCGCTCACAAAGGACCCGCGCAAGCGCAAGGGCGTCGTGAGCGCGCAGCGGGGGAACACCCACACCTGCACGCCGCAACGAATCAGCCGCGCGCTTCACCCCTTCCACGTGATCGCCGACCTCTAAGAGTGCATCCAAGGCGAGGACGATTTCGTCGACGCCCCAACCCTCCAACTCCACTCGCAGCACATCCCGCTGCTGCACTGTGGATGACTCGATGACCTCGACGATGAGCTGAGTCTCCGCCGTCTCCGTCCCGTGCAACGCGGCGCGAACCCCGGGAATCTCTTGGACTTCGTAGCCTAGATCTTCCCGCTGCGGTTCGCCGAGCAGTGCGATGAGTCGCGCTGCCGCTGTCCTCCGGCCAGAGCCTTCGGCGCCCACCACAAGCACCCGAATCGGCACGCCTGGCTTGGGCTCAAGTTTCGGCCGTACATGCTTGGCGAGCGCGAGAGCGATATCGCTCATGCGGCCGGTACTCAGGTCCCACCGCTCGGTAAGCCGCGCCGGCGCATCGATCACCACGCTGCCGCTCGGCACTTCCGGCCACGCGGGGTGCCAGTGTGACTCCACGAATCCGCCCGACCACAGGCTCCGCAATCCATGAGCGGTCGTCCCCAGACACTCGGCGAAAATCGCCAGCCAATCCGCCTGCGGGGCATCCACCGGAAGCCAGCGACTCAGCGTCTTTTCATCGCCCTTGCGGATGTTCGACCAGTCCTTCTTCAGCGTGCCCGTGCGCTTCTCCTTCGCGGCAGTCCCCTTCGGATCCGACGCGTCCGCCACCAGCAGCCCGTAGTCAAACCCCAGCCTCACCACGCGCTGCGTCAGCGCTGCGTCATTCGCGAAGCCCGCCGCTTCGCGCAGGCGTGTGAGGTCACTCTCCCAAACCCCAAGACGCTCCCTACGCTTCGCCGTATCCATCATGACGCCCTCCGGCGGTACGTGGTGACAACCCAACCTTCCAGCGTGGCCGCCACAAAGCAGCCCAGGTAGCGCCGGATATCCATCCCAGCGCGGCGCGCTCGTTTCACGGAGCGGCGCGTCACACGGTAGCCCCACACGAGCCCTCGGCGCTCTCTCCGCGAGTACTTCGCACGGGACTTCACCTCGTCCCCCCAATCCAGCGCCGCAGTGACCGCGTCGTCAGGAATGGCACGCATTCGCGCCCGGTCGCGTCCGTGGTCGGTGTAGAAATCGAGTTTTCCAACTGCTCCTGTCATCGCGTTCTCCATTGCGTTGAGCGATGGAAGAACACTGCCAGGACTATCAGATCGCCGCTGTTACCCGAATGGGTAATCGTTACTCAGGCACCAAGACATGCCGCGTTACAGCAGGCCCACTCATTAGCCGAGGGTGCCCGCCATGCGCACCGCTTCAAGGAGTCTCGTCCAATTCTGTCCCCGTATTTGCTGTCGGAGCCGCTTCAACGCTCGCTCGCCATCCGGTCCAACTTCGTAGGCCGCGAATACAGAGCGTGCGGTGTCGTCGGCGTACTCCTTTGTCAGCAAAGCGAGCGTGATGAGTTCTGGGAAAACATCTTCTCGCGAATCTTGGGCAGAGGGCGCAAACCAACCCCGGTACTTCTCTGGAATCGGAGAAGTTGGAAATCCCATCTGCCGAATGCTCTCACTTGGATCATCCGCCGAGTAACGCATGTCGAGCGCCAGCAGGTAGAGCGCTAGGAGGCCTGCCTCGAAACCGTAACCTTGATGGGGAACGACCGCCCGAGTTCGCTCGATCAACTGACGTACGTCTCTCAGGGTCAAACCCAACTTCACTTGAAGCAGATCGATGAACTCAGCGAGCCATTGATAGGGCAACACGCTAGCGAGCCCCGACTGCCCCAGCCAAGCGCCCCAAAGCGGTTCTCCAGAGACCGCCGGCAACGAGCACCGTTGGTCGAAGAAGCGCCGGAGATAGGCGGCCGAATCAAACTGCTCGCCGTACGCCGCGCAAATCGACTTGCTCAGTTGATCACCGTTCGTCCCCACAACGAACACCACCCCTGGCGCATCGAACCAATGCTTGATCGTCTCCAGCACCGCGATCGCGAACGTCGGTCGGCAGCGGTCCAGCTCGTCGATAAAGACGAACAACGGTCTCTCGAGGGGGTGTGCGCTGCCTGCGTTGCCTTTGGGACCCGCACTGCAGATGCTCTCGACAAACCCTGTCAGGTGCTCGCGCATCGCACGGACGGCCTGCTTCTCTGCATTGTGGCGAGTGACCACCAAGTTCACCGTTCCGCCAGCGCCTTTCGCCGCTAGCTCTGCGAGCTCCTCGCCGCCGTGCTCGCCTACCAAGTACTTCGCTGCCGCTTTCGCGATGGTCGGTCCAGCCAGGCCAAGTAGGGTTCCGGCCTTCTCGCGCCACTTCTCAAGAACCGCTTTCGGGGAGTCTGCGGTAGCAATCTCATCGAGAGCGCTGCCAATCGCCGCCACCAACGCCGCCTGCGCGTCCGGCATGTAGTCGACCTCCCACGCGCTAAAGTAGATCGACGCATGTTGAGTCTCGTCGAATCGCCCGCTCTTGAGCGACTCGTGCCACCGCTTCAGGAAGAACGTCTTTCCGCAGCCCCAGGCTCCATCCAGGTTGAGCACGTAGCCCGCGTTTTGCGTTCGCAACAACCCCGTCAGGAACTTCGCGTACGGTTCACGCCTCAAACGATCGTCTGCCCAAGGGTTCTCCGCATCGACACTTGTCGATTCGCCAATTCGAACAAGATCGGTCCCACTCATCCCAACACCTCCACCAACTCCGCAACCACCCGCAGCTCCATCGCGTCCAACCCCCGAAACTCCAGCGCCTCGAACCGCACGTCCGTCGAGTCCGGCTTCAACCGCACCACCTCATTTCGCACGCCACCCTCCCCATCCACAACCTTCTCCGACGCGTACACCTTCACCGTGAACCGGCCGCCGGTCTCCGGGTCTGTGTCGTCTCGCAGCTGCGCCAACACCACCTTGCCTTGGCGCGTGCCCCCCGGATTCGCCTTCCAAACGCACCACGCGCCGTTGGGAATTCGCCGGTTCATCGATTCGCCTACCACTTGCGCCACAAACAGCCCCTCGGCGGGTGTCCTGCGGCCTTCGTACAACACCCAGTCCTGCGGCTCGGCCGCGGCCTGCACACCGCCGAACACGCCCGCGGCGGCGGCGAGTGCATACAACGGGATGGCGTTCTCGTAGGGCACATCTTCCGCTGAGAGCCGACGGAAGGGGACCACCTTCGCGGACGCCTGCGGCGAGGTCGACTGGGTCGCTCCCGCATGCACGACGGGCGGCGGCGCTTGCGACCAATCGCGACACACCAGCTCGGCTTGCTCGATCACCGTCACCACCGCGTCCTTCTGCTTGTCCGGCGGATAGCCGTGCTTCCTCAGTAGTTTCTTCACCTTGCGGCGCATGTCGGCGCGCACGGACTTCTTCTTGGTCCAATCGATCGTCACCGACTTGCGGATGCTGTGACCAGCTCGTGCGCGATGGCCGCGAGCTGGGCGTCGTCCATCAACGACTTCGCCGAGATGGCGCCGCCGAGTACCGGAAGCGCGGTGCTGCAGAGAGTGAAGGTCACTCGAGCTCCGAAGAGACTGGGTGGGTCGGCGAATGCCGTTCGGCCCGTGGGACTGTCCCCCGCGAGCGATCACCGCCATCGGCCGGGTGGACGCAGGCGGTGAGGGGCGAGAGGATACCACGCTCGGCGGGGAGTGGAGAGCGTATTGCACGGGAGGGCAGGTCGAACGGCCTGCGGGAGTGTTCAACGCGCGGGGGCGCTCACGGTTCGGGGTAGTGCGCCCGGGTCTGCTCGATCACGTAGTCCATGGCCGCGCTTCCGCCGTCGTCGACTGCGGTATGCCCTTCGGTAAAGCTCTGGCGGACGATGCCCCGTTCTGACCCATCCGGACGTACGTTGAGATCGTCGTCGCGGATGGCCGGGAAACGGAAGAGGCCCGACGGCCAAACCTCGATGTTACGGTCTACGTTGTCGGGCACCACGTCGTTGACTCTCAGCAGGCGGGGCAAACCCCCACCCCAAATACGGCTATCCGCAGAGCGCCGTAGACTGCGGGGTCGGCGGCACCTAGCACGCTGTGCTGGGGTCGCTGCAGAACGACGCCGGAAGGGTTTCCAACGCGCACCTCCTCCACTCATGCCACCGCTTCAGGAAGCACGTCGTTCCGCACTCGCGCCGGCGGATCCAGCGGGTGTCCAGATGTGTATCGCCCACCTGTTAAGTGTGCGAGAGTGTCGGAGACTCGCCTACATGGGGTCGACGTGGTGTAAAACGACAACGACCGTGGAGGTCACGATGTCAATTCTAGATTCGTGCGAGATTCGTCGCCCTTTTTTGCTCGCGCTTTGCGTGTTCGCCCTCACGCTCGCGGGGTGCGGATCGCAGAGCGGCAGCGGAAACGGCGAGGACGCTAGCGCCGACATCGCGACCGATGGTGACGCGGGACCCCATAGCGACGCTGCAGATGCCGCACCCGACGGGAGCACAGCGGATGCCACGCCTGGCACCGACGCGACGCCTGGCACCGACGCGACGCCTGGCACCGACGCGACGCCTGGCACCGACGCAACGCCTGACATCGACGCGACGCCTGGCACCGACGCCACGCCTGACGCCGACGCCACGCCGGACGCCGACGCCTGCGATCCCATCCCCACGTGGTACGCCGACCCAGACGGCGACGGCTTCGGCGACCCCACCAACTCCGTCCAAGCATGCGAGCAGCCCGACGGCTACACGGCACTCCCGGATGACGTGGAGGCCCTCGAGCTCTCCGCCGAGTCGGTGTCGCTCCCGCTCGGAACAGCAACGCAACTCACACTAGAAGGCATCTCCGCCAGCGGGCTCCGGATGGACCTGTCAGCGGTGGCGGAGTGGACGAGCAGCGACGACACCATCGCGATGGTCGGCTCCGGCCGAGCCGCCGCCGGGACCGTGACGGCGATCGGCCTCGGAGATGCCACCATCACGGCGACATACCTGGACCTCGCGGCGACCGTCGACGCGCAAGTCACCGAGGCCGAATTGCGTGCGCTCGTTGTAACGCCGAGCCTGACGGACGTCTTGTTGGGCATCTCAGGCGTCGAATTTCGCGCTTGGGCGTCGTACTCCGATGGCGCGAACGTCGACGTGACCGAGTTGGCCGATTGGACGAGCTCCGACACGCGCATCGGCCGCGTCGGCGACGTGTCCTACGAGGAATGGCTGGAGTCCGAGACGGGTGGGGGCGTGCCGATCCAATACGACCCCAAGGGCTACTTCTTTATGGGAGATTTCGACTATTCCGTGGTCCCGTTCGTTCCGCTCATCGCGGGAACCGCGACGATCACGGCAAGCCTCGACTCACGCGTAGCGGCGGCCACCATCGTCGTGCGAGACGATACCCTGGAGACCCTGTCGATCCGCTATGCGGCGCCGATTCTCTTGAATGAGCGGACTCCGTTAGAAGCGCTTGGCGCGTATGACTCCGGCGTGACGCGGCCAGTGACAGAGGCGGTCTTTTGGACCTCATCGGACGACGCCACGATCTCGATCGAGGTCGACGAAAACGGTGTCTCGTATGCCCGCGCCAACGGCCCCGGCTCCGCGACTCTGCAGGCCTGCGTCGGCGCGGTGTGTACCACGATGACGTTCGAAGTGAACGCGCGGGTCCTGTCCGAAGTTGTTATCCTCTCGGACAAGCCCGACATGATCGTCGGTACGGCGATTCGTTTGAAGGCGGTCGCACGCTACGCAGATGGTCTCGAGATCGATGTGACCGGCTACGTCACGTGGGAGGCGTTCGACTCGACGATCGTCGCGGTCGAAGAAGAGCCGAGGGCCGGTACAGCCGTGTTCGGAGGCGCGTTCGCGAACGCCTGGGTCCTCCGCACCATCGCCGCCGGCACGGTCGTTTTCCGCGCGAACTTCGCCACGGGGCCAGAGGAGAGCATCACCGTCGAGCGCGTGTTCGCAGCGCGTGCACCGCAGGTTGTCGGATTGCAGGTCGTTCCCGGCGACGTGGCCCTCCCCGTCCGGGGCACCACCCAATTTCGCGCGATGGCCACCTTTGAAGACGGCGCCGTTCGCGACGTCAGCGCGCAGGCGTCGTGGGCGGTGTCGGAGAGCGAGATCGCGGCCCACACGGGTGTCCGAGGCACCGCCGGCGAGCTCACCGGCATCGGCGAGGGTGACACCACCCTGACCGCGTCGTTCCGGGCCCTTTCGAGCAGCGCATCCGCCACCGTCGTCGACGGCATCGCGTCCATCGCGCTCGAACCGCTGCATGCCGAAACGGGTGCGCCCATCACCGGCATTCTCTACACCGGCACCCGGTTTCGATTCGCCGCCCACGCGACGCTGCTCAGCGGCCGTGTTGTAGACCTCCCCCTCGATGGGTTCGGTTGGGACATCCCGACGGTGACCGATGACGAAGGCGAATTCCGTGTGATCTCGCAGATCGCGCCGGGGCTCTTCAGCATCAACCGCGCCATCAACACGACCATTGTCGCGCAAAAAACGCTCGCCAGTGGCGTGACACTCCGGGCCGAATACACGCTCGTCACGGAGCGCGACTTTGTCGAATCACTGAGCATCAACCCGCCGAACCCATCGGAGCGCCCCGACAACGACGGCCTCGTCGCGAATCAGTACTTCCAGGTGTTCGCGCACTACCATTCCGGGCCGGTCGTCGACGTGACCGCGAGAGCGCTTCAGGTGACGGTCACACCGCAAGACTCGGTCGTATTGGGCGGAAGTCCGACACCCGTTTCGACGCCGGGTACGGTGGTCGAGAGCCCGTTCTGGGAGCTCACCGCCATCGACCCAGGGTTCCTCGACGACCCGATTGGATACCCGACGCTCGCCCCCACCGAAGGCCCGTTCGATCCCATCGCGGTGCGACGGTTCGACGCCCCCGTCGACATGATGGGAACGTTCGACGTCACGTTCAGCTACGGCGACGCCAGCGCAACGACGGCGATGTATCTGCGACCGAGGCTCTGGACGTTCCCGACCGTGATTCTCGACCCCGCCGACTTCGCGGGCTCCTCTACCCCGTCTCGACCGCCGCAAGTCCTGCGGATCACGGGCCCCGATGGTTTCCTCATCCAAGACTGGGACCCGACGTACCGGAGCGCGCTCTTCATGATGGAAGCCCGCGCAGAAGCGCGCGCGGAGACGCTCACCGTCGCGATGCTCCGTGAGGGGGTGGAGTCTTTCGAAGATCTCACCCCGGCCGAAGCGACCGAAGTCCTCGCCGTGCTCATCCCGAGCCTCGACGATGAAAGAACCCGACTGCGCATCGGTCTCATGCTGGAGTTCTTGGCCTTGCTCGGAACCAGTCCGGGGATGCGCACCGCCGAAGAGGCCCTCGCTCTCGACTGGTTGGCGCAACGCACGCACGACTTAAAGGTCGACGCCACACAGGCGGCACTCGACGAGTACGAGCTCTGGGCCGAGGACCCGTGGAGTTATGATCCGCCCGACACCGTCGACTACCCGCAGGTCGAGCCCGGTCCGAACTCGCTCTCGTGGCTGTTCGGAACCCCAAACCCACCAGACCTCATCCAGCTGGCGCTCTCCGGACCGGCAGTGGGACTCGCCAACACCGCAGAATCCGGAGGAGCCGCGATCGTGGCAGCGCTCGCCTTCGCCGTGCCCGCGGGCGTGACCCAAGCTGCCAGCGGCGGCACCGCACTCATCGCCGTGGTCAAACTGCTGATGCCCTTCGCCAAAACTGCGGTCGCGTCCTTGTCGTCGATGGCTGTGGTCACCATCGTCGTCGTTTCAGCGGTGGTGATCACACTCGAATCGGTACGCGTCATTCAAAACGAGAACCTCCCGCACGAGCTCCAAGCAATCTATGACGCTGCGGTTGGCGCGCCCATCATCGACGCCGATTCGTTGGCCGACGACGAAGCGGACTTCCGGTCCCTCCTCTCGGTCATCTTGGTCAGCACCCACCGCGAGTAGCTCCCCGTCACTCGCAGTCCCAACCCACCAGCGTCTCGGCGCTCGGCGGCGGGCAAAATCCCCACCCCACATACGGCTCTCCGCAGAGCGCCGTCGTGGGTGGGGTCGGCGGCACCTGGCACGCCGCGCTGGGATCGCTGCAGAACGACGTGTCCCGAATGCTGAAGTCCGAGCGATAGTTCTGCGTGACGTGGTGGTGCTGCCCCCACTCGGCGTACGCGGGGTTGTTGCAAATGTGGTAGCCGATCCCGACTTCGACGGCCGTGGGGTCGAGGACACCGCGGCGGTGGCCGATGCAGGTCGGCTCTTCCATAAAGCCGTACTGCGCAGCTTCGGGTTCGAAGTTGAGCGAGATGTTCTCGGAGAGGCCGTAGCTCAGGCCACCCGCCCGTGCGCGGTCACTGGGGCCGAGCCCGTCGGGGTTATCGTGCTCGAAGTACCCGCGCTCGCACATGTCGATGGAGTGCCGGATCGCCACCTCCCAGATGTCCTCGTTCCACGCCACAGGCCCCGCGTTCCCGGACTCCTCGACGAAGCGCGCGCGGTCTTGGTTCACCAAGGTCATCATCGCGCACGCGGCGGTCCGGTTGGGGTCAGAGGCGGCGTTAGCGCCGTTCATGCAGTCGTAGTCGAGGGGCAACTCGCAGCGCCCGTCTCCGTCGCGGTCGTAGCCGTCGTCGTTCGGCGAAAATGTGCCGCGAATGGCGCAGTCGTCGCAGCTGTCCGCGTCCGAGTCACCGCAGGTGAGCGGGTCGTTGTCGTCCGGATCAAAGTTCACATCCACCCCGTCTTGGTCCGCGTCGATGCCAGCGGGCGGCGGGGTGGTGTCGGGCTCCGAGAATGCGTCAGCCGGATGCGCGCCGTCGCGGAAGTCTGACGTGTCACCAGCGTCCAGGCCCGCGTCCACCACGGGCCACGGTCCGAAGAAGGGTACGTCGTTCCCGCAGCCACCCATCGAGGACGCGCATGCGAGAAAGACAACCGCCGCGGCGACGTCGGGACGAGTGGGCTGGAGGGACCGACGTGACATACGTGGAGCGGTTGAGAGGCAGGAAGCCACAGGCTTACACGAACCACACTCTCAGGCGATACGTTTCGCGGCCGGTCTTCCCCCAACCCAGCACCAGCCCCCAAAACGACGAACGGCACCTCCCGAGGGAGATGCCGGTCGTTCAAACCTGCGCAGCCGACCGCGACCCAAGGTCACCGGCCAGCCATGCGCTCGGCGAATCGGCTACTGGCCGACCGTCACCGTGATGTTGTACGCGCCGCCGAACGCGCAGGAAGCCTCGTCGCCCGGGGTCGCCGGCGCGCACTCCTCGGGGGCCCACAGCGAGTTCGCGAAGACGGTGTACTCGCCGTCCTGCGTCGCCACGTACGTGATGCGCGAGTTCGTGCTCTCGTCGTCGCCGTGGTCGTCGTTCATCTCTTGCAGGTCGCCAGGGCCGAGCAGGTGGAGGTACGTGTCGAACGCCTCGCTATCCATGCTCACGACGATGGTGTCGCCCGACTTCGCCTCGAACTTGTACTCGTCGTAGTACGAGTTGTCCTCGGGGTAGACCAAGTCGCCCTCTTCGAGCGTGCCGGACGTGTCGACCACTGCACCGCCAGCAGCGGCCGCGGGTGCGGCTTCTTCGCCCTCTACGGCCTCGGTGTTGGTCGTGGTGGGCTCTTCTTCCTCGGACTTGGTGCAGCCGGCGAGGCAGGAGATGAGGAGGGTTCCAAGGACAACGTTAGTTGCTTTCATGATCTTTTCTGGGATGGAGGGGAATCGAGGAGCACGCGATATCAACCCAGCAACGGCGCGTCACGCGTTTCCGTGGTCTACCGCGTCAACGCCAGCTACCATGCGCCCGCGGACCCGCGGCTCGCCTGCGTTTGGCGCCCCCGATACGCATGCGCGACGCTCCTCCGAACACACCACCCCACGCCGAGTGAGCGCGGACATGACCACGATTCCACCCGATTCGAAGGATCAACCGAGGCCGACGAGGCTCCTGACGGCTTCGGAAATGAACGCAGCCGACCAGCGCGCGATCGACCGTGGGCTCGACGGCTTTGGCCTCATGCAAGCCGCCGGCGCTGCGGTCGCCGCAGCCGTTGAAGCACGCTGGTCCGCTCGGCCCATCACCGTCCTGTGCGGCCCGGGAAACAACGGCGGCGACGGCTTTGTCGCCGCGTGCGCGCTGCGCTCAACGGGCTGGCCGGTCCGCGTCGCGCTGCTCGGCACGCTCGGCGCCCTCTCCAAAGACGCAGCCCAGGCGGCCGCGCTTTGGAACGCCCCCGTCGAGCCGCTAACGCCGAGCTGTCTGGAGGGAGCCGAGGTGGTGATCGACGCGCTCTTCGGCGCAGGCCTGAGCCGCCCGGTCGAAGGGGACGCGCTCCGCCTGGTCGAGGCGCTGCAGGCGGCCGCGGCGCCCGTCTGCGCCGTCGACGTCCCGAGCGGCGTCAACGGATCAACCGGGGTGGTTTGGGGCGCCGCCGCACCCGCTGACCTCACCGTCACGTTCTTTCGCAAGAAGCCCGGACATCGGCTCTATCCCGGCCGCCAGCTGGGCGGCGACGTGATCCTCGCGGACATCGGCATCCCCGCGAGCTGCCGCCCCGAAGACGCCGCGATGACGTGGGAAAACGACCCGCAGCTTTGGCGGGACGACTATCCGTGGCCGCAGCCCGAGGGCTTCAAGTTCGCGCGGGGCCACCTGCTCGTGTTGGGGGGCCCGGTGATGACGGGTGCGAGCCGGTT
>CBDUJZ010000174.1:0-10948 GCA_965367675.1 uncultured Myxococcales bacterium
CATCGAGATTCTTTAAAAGATGATGCAGCAGCGTGGTTTTTCCAGCTCCGAGAAAGCCCGACAGGACAGTCACCGGAAGTCGGGGCGAAGCGGCTTCTTGTTGGTTCATCATCAGAATCCTCCCCCTACTCGGGAATGCAGAGCGCAGAATCGCAATCACAGTGGTCCTCGTGCAGTTCGCCGTGACCGCCGCACTCAGCGGTGGGAGGCGTGTCACCGTCGGCGCAGCCCGTGCCGAGCACGAGCCCGGCGAGCAATGCAGCGTCGTGGCGGATTCGAACGCCAACCAGGTGAGAGGGTCGGTTACGGTACATGAGTGGCTCCGGTGGAACGGTATGCAAGTGACAAACTCCAGCAAGTAACGTGCTTCTGCAAGTCATTTGCGCAAGCTGGTATCGCAATCCATTTGCAAGTGCAAGCCGGTGTATCTAGACCTTCATGTCGACACTTCCCGCGTAGGAGATCCGGTATGAGCATCACCAAAGACGAGGCGCGAAAGCTGCTTCACGACAGCGCGCTCCGCGTGACGTCGCCGAGACTTGCGGTGCTCCGCGTGCTCGCGGAAGCCGTGAACCCGCTCTCCCACACGGAGGTACTGGAACGGCTGGGCGAGACGGACTGGGATCCCGCCACCATCTATCGGAATCTCGTAAAGCTCCGGGACGCGGGTGTCGCACCGGTGGTGAATCGCGCAGGCGGTATCGACCGCTACGCGCTGGCTCGCGCAAAGGACGACGGCCACCGCCACCCGCACTTCGTCTGCGAGGACTGTGGTCAGGTCGCCTGCTTGCCAGCCGAGCTCACCGCGTCGATGTCGATGGACGGCCCCTGGGCGGCCTCGATTCGGAAGGCTGTGGTGCAGCTGCGCGGCGCGTGTCCCGACTGTGTTCGTCAATCGAGCTAGCCGTCGCGACCGAAGCCAGAAGGCCAGCCGAACCGCACGAATTGCCGACAGCGCGCCCGCGCCTCGCGTCGTCGCCCCGCGTGCTCTAGCGCCTAGCGCAGCTGTCACGCGCTAGGCAGGAACGGCCAGCGGGCGAGGCTCGGCACACTCAGGCAGCCGGGCATCTCCTTACAAAAATGTAGATTCGCTCGCCATCCGTGACGCACCGCGTTAGACACCCTCCTCTCCGCAACGCGCTCCTGCCGCGAAGCAACCACGGCTGCCCTCTCCTCCGCAGCCGCTCCCGCCACACGCCCCCTCGAATCCGCCGTGCAGCACTCCATCCCCGAAGACATACAGGCGTCCGTCTCCGCGACATTACTGGTTTCGTTCGCTGTCATTCTCTTTCAGCAGGCGTCGCTGGTGATGGGCGGCGTCGCCGGCACGGCGTTCTTGGTGCACTACGCGACCGGTTGGCCCTTCGGCGCCGTCTTCTTCGTGCTGAACCTGCCGTTCTACTGGTTCGCGTGGCGTCGAATGGGTAGATCGTTCACGATCAAAACCTTCATTTCGGTAGGATTGCTCTCGGTCTACTCCGAGCTCATCCCCCACTGGATCACCATCGAATCGATCCACCCCGTCTATGCCGCGGTCATGGCAGGCCTGTTCGCCGGCATCGGCATCCTCATTCTCTTTCGGCACGGCGCCAGCCTCGGCGGTGTGGGCATCGTCGCGTCCTGGGTGCAAGAGCGCGGTATCGTATCGGCCGGCCGCTTCCAGATGATCGTCGACGGAGTGATCATGGCGGTCGGCCTGACCCTATTGGAGCCGACGCGCATCGGAATCTCGATACTCGCCGCGGCCGCGCTGAACTTGATGCTGGCGGCGAACCACAAGCCGGGTCGATACACCGGGTACTGAGCGGTGGCGGTGCGCGGTGCAATCCAGGCACACGCCATTGGGTGTTCCGCGGGAGCCGAGTTTCGCAGCGACACGTTCAATCCGCGTCCAACTCCCAACGAACGAGCAGCACAGTCCCGACGCGGCCCCGCGCAGGTGACAGCCGGTAGTCGGAGACGCCGAAGAGGCGTAGCCCGCCCTCCGCTCTCGCCCAGAACGGCGAACTCCCGAGCTCTGCCGCCACAGGGTTGCCGCGCGTGCCGTCGAAGAGGCTGGCCGCTTCGACCTCGGTTGGAACCCGCCACAACCACGCGTCGTTGCCGCTGCTCACCACGCCGCAGCAAGTGGTCGTTGTGGTCGCGTACGAGTCGACTTCGCCGATGTTCGCCCGTTGCGCGGCCGACACGTACCATTCAAGGCCGTCGTCGAAATCAAACACCGCGCCGCAATGGGTCGTGTGGAACGAAGGCGGTCGCGCAGCGTCTAGCGGGTACGCATTGTGGTCTGGGCCGTCCATCTCGCCAATGATCGACAAACCGGTGCCGGTGGCACCCAGCACGAAGAATCGTGTGAGCGCTCGGCACGTGTTGTTTGCATACTCGCGCGTGACATCCGTTTGAACGATCGCCCGCTCCCGAGTCGCTTCCAACACAACGGTGTTGTGGTTCTCATACCGGCCCTCAAACCCCTGCCCGCTCCCGCGCTGCGCTCGCAGTTCTTCTCGTGTTTTACCGCTTCGGTTGTACCAATAGGCAATCGTTTCGGCGTAGTCGTCGAACTGGCGTGGGTCCCGGTCGCGGACCCTTTCGACGTGGGCCGCGAGAAAGGACTGGGCTGACTCCTCAATGTTCACGCAGCGACGCGTTTGACAGCGCTCGGAAATGGGACACTGCTCGTCCGCGACACACGTCGCAGATGCGTTTCGGATGTCCGATGGCGGCTCAACGTCCTGCTTCCAACCCGGAAGGGCCGCGCGGACTCTGTTACCTGGGTGCCCCCCATTCACGCTCGGCTCCGCCCCATTCACGCTCGGCTCCACCACATCCGCTGCTGGCGCGACAGGTCCCGTTGCGCTCGGCGTGGTCGGCGCGTCCGGCTGCCCATGATCATCATCACCGCCGCTTGGAGCGTCCTGAGTCGCCAGTGCCACCGCCGCAGCGGCTCCGTGATCGCTCGCGGGAGGTTCGTCGTGCTCGGTCACAGCGTCGTCGCCAGCACCATCCATGCGAGCCAGCAGCACAAAGGCCAACCCGACCACCAGCGCGAACAACACGAGCGCAGGCAATCGCCAGCCGATGCCCAGCCCGCGGTTAACAGGCCTCGCGGCGGCGGTCGGCCCCGACACAGAGCGCGGAATCGACACCACCGTCCGGGCGTTCGCCGTCGAAGTCTTCGAAACGAAAGTCAGTCGAGACCGCGGCATCGCCAGCGTGTTCAGCAGGTCCTCGACCACCACGCGGCGGCGATGCTCCGCCCGGCGCTCTACCCAGTCCGTCCAATGCACCGGTTGGTCCCCCACCGAGAGCTCAACGAACCGCTCCTCGGCCCGAAAGTCATCGACCAGTTTCATCTCGCCGGTGCGGCTACCAACCTGGCGAAACAGCCAAACACTGGGCTGGCCGGCACCGCTCGGGTCCTCAAAACACACGAGAGGAGACACGAGCAGCGCGCCATCTCCATCGGGGTTCACCACGTAGACCGCGCCCTGATTCAGCCAGCCTCTCCACCGCGCCTTCACGATGCCGGCAACGCTGGCGTCGCCCATTAAATCATCCAGTCTGCCATCAAAGATGCCGTCACCGGTCGCCGTCGCCTCGCTCACGTGAACCAGGCGATAACGCGCCATCCAGTCCATAGACCGCACCACCTCGCTCAGCAGCGCATAGTATTCGTCTGCACGCTGCAGCTCGACCTCTGCGGACGGGGAGCGCGCGCCATGCGCGGCCTGATTGCGTAAGCTGACGAGCCAACCCAGCTGCTCGTCGCGCGTCTTCCCTTCGAGCCCACGCTCGGTGATCCACGCGGCGAACTCGGGAAAGAACGTGCCCTCGGTGGTCTCCGCCGCCGCGAGCACCAGCTGGACCCCGCTGTCCTTCAGCAAGGAGTCGCCCGGCTTCTTCGCAAGCTCTTGGAGCAGATACTCAGGGTTCGTACGCCGCTTGCCCTTCCGTCGACTGCGAGGGCTCGTGAGGTAGTCTGCGGCGCCGTACGAAAGCAGTACGCGAAAGAGGATCTCACCGAACGCAACGAGGCGAACTCGAAGCTCGTACGGCTCCGCGGCAGCGCGGGTGCGGGCCCACGCAAGAGCCAGCGGACGAGGCCAAGTTCGCTCGATCGTCCGGTTGAGGGTCTCGTCCTCCAGCAGCATTGAGTTGGGGTGTTTGGGGTGTTCGGGTGGGGTATCTCGGTATGTGGCAGAGGAGCCGCTGGCCGTCACCTGCCGCGTGGTCGGAAATCGCGAAACCAACGTCCGGCGTAGTCCACCAGTTGAGCGCAACGCCCGCTCCCACATCGACCGTGAAGTCGCGGCGCGTTCACGATAGCGTGCCCGCCTCGCTCGCCCCCGACGGTCTTCATGCAAACTTCTGTGCTTCGCAAACTCGCCTCCGCGCTCCGAACTCAGTTCAGCCGCCCTCGCCCGAACGAAGCACCGCGTGTTCGCAGCGCGGTGCCGTACCTGGGCAGCGCGCTGGCGTACGGCCAGAACGCGGCGGAGTTTCTTGGCGCGCAGCGACGCCAGCATGGCGACGTGTTCACGGTGTTCATGGCGGGCACGCGGATGACCTTCCTGTGCGACCCGCAAGAGGTTCCGACGGTGCTGCTGGACAAGCGGCTCGACTTCCACGAGCTGGCCAACGAGATCTCGTCCAAAGCTTTCGGCCACTCGCTGGAGTCGCTGGAACTGCTCGATGAGCCCGCGGTAATCCGTTCGTCGATCGACAATATGCGTGGCGACGCGCTGGTCGAGATGACAGAGCGGATGGCCGAAAAGCTCGAAGATGTGCTGCTGCATTCCGAGCCGCCGCAAACCGACGGCCTTTACGAGTTCATCGGGAAAGTCATCTTCAGCGCCAGCACCGACGCTATCTTTGGCGACGGCTTTTCGACGCAGCGTGTCTTCGACGAGTTCAATGTGCTCGACCGCCGTTTCCCGCTCCTCGTCGCAGGCGTGGCGGCCCGATATCTGCCCGGCGTCCAGGCCGCCCGCGAGGCCCTGCATCGGCGACAGGCAACGGCCTTCGCCAACGCCTCCGCGCTGGTACATGCCCGCGGTGAGCTGTTCCATCCGGTCGCAGAGCACGAGCGCCGCGGCTACGAAACAGCGCTGCTTTGGGCGGCCGTCGCGAACACCATTCCTGCCACCTTCTGGGCGCTCTTCTATATCGCCCGCGACCCGACCGTGCGCGCGCGGATCGTCGAGGAGATTCGCCAAGTCTCGGCGGACGCCGACACCGGGCCGAGCGGAACCCCGCGCCTCGACCGAGCAGCGCTGTCCCAGATGGTGCTGCTAGACAGCGCGATCGACGAAGCGTTTCGCATCACCAGCGGCTCCCTCGTGATTCGCGTCGCGCGCGAAGCGATGACGCTCACACTCAAAGACGGCCGCGAGCTCGCGCTGCGTGCCGGCGACCAGGTCGCGCTCTACCCCTACCTGACCCACCACGACGCGGAGCTGTTCGAGAACCCGGCCGAGTATCGGTTCGATCGGTTCGTCGAGAACGGAAAACCCAAGCGCAACTTCGAGCGACGCGGCGAACGGGTCCGGCACTACCTGATGCCCTTCGGCGGCGGCGTGAGCATGTGCCCTGGCCGCCATTTCGCGCGCAACGAAATCAAGCTCACCGTCGCGTTTCTGCTCAGCGCGTTCGACCTTGAGCTCACGGACACCGCGGTGCCGGCGCTAGACCAAACACGGGCCGGTCTGGGTATTCTGCCGCCCGCAGCGGACGTTGGGTTCACGCTGCGGCGTCACACGGGAGCGTAAGCGCCGAGCGATCGCTCAGCGCCGTATGCACCCGCAGCCGCCGGTCGGTACGTCGCGAACACCGGCCGTCGGGTCGGGCTCGCCCCACACATGATGCCCGCAGCGCGGCCGGCGTTGACTACACATCCGAGCCGCGTATCGTCCGCCCCCCGTCGCCAGCAGGAGCTCTCGACGGAACTCGCCTGTAATCCAACCGAACGACTGAGGAACATGACGCAAGACGCGAACAGCGACCCGGAACCCGCCGAGGCATCGGCCATTCAACACACCGCGGAAGACGAGGACGACGAGTCGTCACTCTCCGGAGTCGTCGGTTTGATCGCCGCGGGCGCCGGCATGCTGGCCGTTCCGTACTTTACGGGCGACCAGTGGGTATGGCTCGGGATCTCGACCGACTACGTCGCGTACGCCTTCCTCGCGATCGGCATCGTGTGGCTCCCGTTCGCCGTCAAAGGACACTTCTCGAAGCGTTAGTCGGTGCCGAAGCCTTGAGGTACCTCTGCCGCAGGGTGTTTGGAGCGCACGAACACGCTCGCCCCCCCGCGGTATCATCGCGCGCTCCGCTTCACGCTGTGGCAGCACACGGCAGCCTAGCGCGCCGGGCTTCGTCGCGCCCGACGACACGGGCTCGACCTCCACGCGGGAGGCCGAGCCCATCGACCGATTACGCCTGATCGAGCGCCTGACCGAGGTCCCAGAGGATGTCCTCAATGTCCTCGTATCCGACGCTCAACCGAACAAAGTCGGGGGTCACGCCGGCGTTCTCCAAGTCGGCCTCGGACAGCTGAGAGTGCGTCGTGCTGGCCGGGTGAATCGCCAGGCTGCGCGCGTCGCCCACGTTGGCCAGGTGACTGAACAGCTGCAGGCTGTTGATGAACTTCTCGCCCGCCGCGCGTCCGCCCTCGATGCCAAAGCCGAGGATGGCACCGGCGCCCTTGGGCAGGTACTTCTTGGCCCGCTCGTGGTCCGGGTGATCAGCGAGGGACGGGTGCGTGACCCACTTCACCTTGCCGTGGTCCGCGAGGAACTGTGCGACCGTCTCGGCGTTCTTCACATGGGCAGCCATGCGCAGGCTCAGGGTCTCGATGCCCTGCAGGAGCAGCCAGCTGTTCAACGGCGCTTGGCAGGCGCCAATGTCGCGCAGGACTTGCACGCGGGCCTTGAGAATCATCGCCGGCGCGCCCAGGTCGGCGTACTTGAGGCCGTTATAGCTCGGGTCGGGCGTGGTGAAGTTGGGGAAGCGCCCCGAGGTCCAGTCGAAGTTGCCGCCGTCAACGATCACGCCGCCAATCGTGGTGCCGTGGCCACCGAGGAACTTGGTCGCGCTCTGGACGACGATGTTCGCGCCGTGCTCGAGCGGTCGGCACAGGTACGGCGTCGCAAACGTATTGTCGATCATCAGCGGCACGTTGTGTTTCTTGGCGATCGCCGACACCTCTTCGAACGGGAAGACGGTGATGTCCGGGTTGCCGAGCGTCTCGCCGTAGATGATCTTGGTGTTGGGCTGGATCGCGGCCTCGAACGCGGCGGGGTCGCGGGGGTCGACGAAGGTGACGTCGATGCCCATGCGCGGGAACGTGTACTTGAACTGGCTGTATGTGCCGCCGTACAGGCGGGAGCTGGCGATGATGTGGTCGCCCTGCTCGCACAGCGTCAGGATGGCCATGGTTTGGGCGCTGTGGCCGCTGGCCGCCGCGAGCGCACCGACGCCGCCCTCAAGCGCCGCCACCCGCTCCTCGAACACGCCGTTGGTCGGGTTCATGATGCGCGTGTAAATGTTCCCCATCTCGGCGAGCGCGAACAACGCGGCCGCGTGCTCCGTGTCGCGGAACACATAGCTCGTCGTCTGATAGATGGGCACGGCTCGGCTGCCCGTCGTGGGGTCGGGCGTGTAACCCGCGTGAAGCTGTTGAGTGGAGAAGCCGGGCGTCCGATCGTCGCTCATGGAGAGTCCTTTGCAGTCTGAGTTGAGTTGTCGTGGGCGCGTCTGTTGTGGGCTCTCGCGGTGGGCGCGTCAACGCTGAGCGCTGAGGCGGTCCGTCGCTACGCGGACACGCGTCGCCGGTCGTGCCCGCGCCTCGCTCAGCCGCGCCGACCGTAGAGTGTGGTCAGCGCACCCTCGACGCTCCGGCCGTCTCCGTTAAACCACCCCTCGCTGGCCAACACCACGCCGTCTGGGGAAACGAGCACGGCGTTGTTCGGCGCCGGTCCGAACGTGTTCCACCACGCGTTCGAGGCGCCGTCCACCAACAGCGGCGAGCTCACGCCAGTCATCGCGACGAGCTGCTCCGCCATCGCCACGCGCTCGCCGAGCGTCGTCGGCTGCCGGTAGTGAATGCCGAGCGCGTCGTTCAGCTCCGACGGCCACGCGGCGCCTACGTACGGCGACGGATCGTACACAGGATGCGCCTCGACGACGTATACAAACACGAGGTCGACGTCGTCGGCAAAGCGCGCGGCCAGCGCCTCGGCTTGCGGCATCGACGCCCGCGCGATCGGGCACGTGAGGCTCACCGCCACGAAGAGCGTGGGCTTGTCACCGACGGCAGCCGTGGACGAGGTCGCCACACCGTCCAGGCCCACGAGCGGCACATCCGCAGCCTGGTCTCCGGTGTCGACACCGTACGACGAGAACGTCGGATCGACGTCTCGGTATGCCGTCACCGCGAGCGTCTCGATCGGCTGATCACCGCCCGGAATCGGCGCCGGGGTCACCGCGACCGCCGCCGGCTTCTCCACAAAAAGTGGGAAAGAGGGCAGCTCGAAGGTATCGATCGCGCCGGCCTGCGCAGTGGAAGGAACGAGCGCGGCGAGTGCGGCGAAAGCGAGCGAGACGGTTGTGATGCGAAGGGTCATTTGGGGTCCGAAGTGAGGGGGAGGTCCGGGACCAAACGCAGGGTGATTGTTTCCGGTCTAACTTTCGTCCGGCAGCGTCACTTTCGTGCGCTCTGTGCCGGCCGGCCACAGGCACCGCGGCTCACCACGCACTCAGCCGAGCGATGGGTTGCGCAGGACTCGCGTCTTGCATGGCGGCACGTCCGGGTAACGTTCGACAGGTGTTCGGCCGGGGTTTGAATCAGCCCGGACTGTTCACCAATCCGCCGCGGGAACCCGTGCGCGCCCGACGCCGCCGCAGATGTCCCCACGGACGCAGCTAACGAAACTGCCGACAACGATGTCTTCGACGATACCTTCGGTGAGGACGCGCCCGAGCCCCCGCATGACGCCGTTCCGGACACCGCGCCAGACGCGGGCGACGACGCGATGGCTGACACGCCAGACCCCGCCGACGTGGCTGAGGACACGTCGGATCCACCGGACGTTGCGGAGCCCCACACACAGCTGTGTGACATGTTCGACGAGGACGCCTTCGCATCCACCCACGCAATGGCCAACCGGGCGTTCTCCGATCTGCCCTCTTGCGCGCGCGGCGAACCCGACAACCTTCCGGGGTGTATTGCCGCTAGGCTCCGGAGCGTGCACGACTTCGAGGTGAGTCGAGAGTGCGGAAGCTGCTTCGGCGCTTACGCGGCTTGCGTGCTCGAAGCGGACCCCAGCTGCTTCGAAACCTGTGAAGCGTACAATGGATACTACGGAGGGCGTTACGGCCGTGCCTGCGACACCTGCAGCTGGAACACCGGTTGCTGGAAAGACGCACGGACCTGCGTCGGCGTTCCGGTGCTGCCCGAGGGCCGCTGCGGCTCGGGAGCGCACTGGCTAAACGACCTGCGTAACCTCGACTTCTGTCTCCAACACGACGACGTACCCGACGACTTTGAGAGCGCGTTGGATGCCTGCGTCGCCGAGCCGCTTGGCGAGCCCCTGACATGCGCGAGCTGTGAAGCGCTCGTGGCCCATGCTGCCCTCGACTGCCGCGAGCGCGGAGAATGCGACGCGTTCTGGCAAACCGAGCGATGTTACGATTGCCTCGCGCCCCACGTGCACACCGACGCATTCGTTACCTGCAGCGGGTTCACGCCACTGCCTCCCGAAGTGGATTGACGAGGCAAGCGCTCGATTCTGCTGTGCACGTTGCGTTCGCGGAGAGTCATCGCCGGTCATCTCGACGAGCAGCTCCGCCATCGCCACGCGCATCAAAAGTTGAAACCAAAGTGAAGCCCCGGTTCCAGCAAATCGTAAGCGGTCCACCGGTCTTCTTGCTCCTGAAAGGACTCCGGCATGTTCGTGTTGATCGGCCACGCGGTGAACGCGATGTTCGGTTCGATGAAGAAGACGTCGTCAAAAAAGCTGAAGTGGTATCCAAACCGCAGCGTCATGAAGAGCTGAAAGCCGGTCTGGATGTGGTTCCCACCTTCGTCGCTATATCGTTGCGCGAAGTGCGCCACGTGAAGCGCCGTGTACATGCCGCGCCACAGGTAGCGCTGGTACGCGACAGCGACCCCGATACTGCGAACTTTCCCAGGAAATCGGTCGCCGGACTGCCAGTGCTGGATCCCGACCGGCCGAAACACCTGCCACGTAATGGCCTCCAATGAGAGCGTGTCCGTCGGCGTCAGGCGAGCGCCAAAGTTGAGCTGCCCGAAGGCCGGCGGCTCGTCGTCCGGAATCAAGTTCGCGATCAGGAACGCCGAAGTGCCGACGAAGAACTCCGGGCTGCCCTCCGGATCCACGTAAGGCTGCGCCTGTAGTTGTGATGGCATCATGACGACGACAATCGGGATCGCTACGAGTATTGTCTGCAAGGTTCTCAAGGTTCGCACGGGTCTCCATTGGCAAGGTGAAGACTGAGTTTACGTGTGCGAAAACGCATCAGTAATGATTTACTTCGCACCCCTTGAGTGCAAAAACGCACCCATGAACTGGGAAACGCTTCGATACATCTTGGCTGTGCACCGCGAACGCACGCTGAAGGGCGCCGCGCGCGCACTCGCCGTCACGCACACCACCGTCGGGCGGAGGATCTCGAAGTGCGAGGACGCGCTGGGTGTTCGCCTCTTCGATCGCACACCCGAAGGGCTGTTTCCGACGTTGGCCGGACAAGAACTCGTGGTCGTCGCTGAACGCCTGGAGACGGAAATCCTGGCCGCCGAGAGCCGTGTGTTCGCGGGCGACGCGCAGCTGAGTGGGCCGCTGCGCGTGTCGATCATCGACTGGAGCTACACCATCTTTCAGGACGTGTTTGACTCGTTTCTGGCGCGCTATCCGAGAATCGAGCTCAC
>CBDUJZ010000175.1:0-10692 GCA_965367675.1 uncultured Myxococcales bacterium
GTGCCCTCGGAGTAGATGGCCGCGAGCCGGTCTCCGCCAAACTGGCCGCTGACGAACGGCCGGACCGGGCCGCGGTCCAAGAGGTACGCGCGGGCACGGAAGCCCATCCACAGGTGCACGGAGTTCATGTTGTTGAGGCCGAAGACATCTTCGTACAGCTGGCTGTTGAGACCGCCGACGCCACCCACGATGCCGGCTTCCAGGTCGAAATACTCGCCGAACCGGACCATGCCGCTGAAGGCGAGGTTCACGCTGGGGCGCATCTCGCGTGGCTCGCCGGGCAGCCGAAGATCTCCACCGGTGGGGACCTGAACGGCGATCCCGAGCGCCAGGCCGCCCTGAATCGGGCTGCGGGGGGCAACCATGGGGTTGAAGGCGGGCTGTGTGCTCGGGTTGTCTGGCAGGTAGCCGTCGGGCTTGCCAGCGGGGGTTCCTGACGGCGCGGGGAAGTAGCCGTCGCCGTTGTCCGAGCCCGCGGGCGTAAGCTGCGCGGACGCGGGGACCGACAGCACGCAGAAGAGAGCGGCTACGGTGACGATGAACACCGCCCGCGCGCGGCCGCACGCGAGAGCGCGCACGGCCCGGGGCTGCAGGGGTGGGTACGACGTGTGAATGGGGGTACGGGTCATGGGCGCGGTTCCTGGCCGATAGATGGACGGGGCTGCGCACCGAGGCGCGCGCGGATTGACGTTACGACGTGTTGGGCTCCGGAGAAACCGCAAACCTGACACGCCCGTGAGATCGTCGGCGAGCGCGCCGCGCGATCCTGCCCGCCCGCGCCGCTCGCGAGGTTGGCCGATCGCGTCGCGAGGGATCCTCGTTGGGACAGGTGTTACGAACCAACACGTTTCACTACACGGTGTGCGACAATGTATGTGTTTGTTGGGTGGTGTGTGCACGCATGCGGATGTGTCCACGGCCGGATCTCGGCCATGGTTCGGGCGCATATATAGTCACGACATACACTTGCGGGTTGTTACGGTTTTCATTCGGCACGCGTACAGGGCGCTGGAGGAGGGCGAGATCCGGGTGTGTGTGGAAACGGAGCACCCTGTCTGGGCCCTTGTGAATGGTGGTGGGTTGGGTGAAAGTGCATACATGTCAGTGTGTTATGCGTTTGTTGCGGAGGCGGGAATCGGGTTGACAGCCGGTCTGAGTCCCTCCATAAGCTCCGCATCACCGCAGGATTTTATCCGGCAGGGTTACCCCACCCATGCGGTGGCAGGGGGCAGTCGCCACTTGCGTTTGTTCGCTCCGATTTGAGGGCGGACGACTTCTCGAATCGCTCACTTTGGGTTGGTCTCATCGTGCCATTGACTTGTACAACTTTGATTTCGGTTGGCTCTCGTCGGCTTGGTACGGCCTATTCGCAATTGCGACTGTCATTGCGCTCGTCTGTTTCACTGCGCGATGGCTCCGTCTCTTTCGCTCCAAGCGACTGCAGCGTGGCGTACGGGAGGCGCATCGCATGACAAAATCGAAGCACGGCCGGACGTCGGGGCCGCCGTCGGCGCCCAAGACGGCGCCCAACACAGCCTCGGACCGAAGCGCGAGCTCCATCTCTGAGACGCCCACCGGACCGCGTGGAGTGGCGCCGGACGCCGCAGTGCCACTGGCGCGACGGATCCCCCGCTCGTCGACGAGTAGTCGCCGCAGCGTCACGCCGCCGCCGCCGCCGCCGTCGCCTCCACCCACAAGAACAGAGCGTGCCGGCACCATGCGCTCCGAGACGTCGCCGTCGCACCCGAGTGTGTCGACCGTCCAATCGGTCGCAGCGCTTGGCGAGCCTCCGGCGCCGACACCAGCAGCCCGGCCGGCCTCTGTTTGCTGCCGTTGCGGCACCCGCGGTGTCACTGTCGAAGGCCTCTGCGCCAGCTGCCGCATGGACGTGCAAGAGCCGCCACGCGCTCGGCCGCACACCGTGAGCGGCGGGTGGTCGCGCCTCCCCGAAGAAGAGCCCGCACGGTCCGCGCCGCTCGGCTACGAGCCCCGCGAGACCACCGCCCTGAGCGTCTCCACCATTCTCGACGTGCCCCCGCGCGAGAACGAGCGCTCCCGCGACGACATCGCGACCGTCGAGGTCGACATCGTGGATACGTCCTCCTCAGAGGACAGCGCGTCGCTCGCCGCAGCCCAGATGGACTCCACGCCCGTGCGCGCCGCGTCCGAGCCGCAGGCTACGGCACAACTGACTTCCAACCCTGACCCTCTCGGGTCCTCCGCATCCAGCGGCGGCCCCCAACCCCCGGCAGAATCTCTGCCCATTCCTCCTGGAGAAACTCCGATGGCGAACAATATCAAGGAACTACTCGACGAGCTTCAGTCCGTAGACGGATTCATCGCCGCCGCCGTGGCCGACAGCGACAGCGGCATGGCACTCGGCACCGCCGGTGGTGGCAGCGATTTCAACGTCGATATGGCCGTCGCCGCGAACACCGAGGTCGTCAAGGCCAAGGGCCGCGCGATGAAGGCGCTCAAACTCGGCGATACGATCGAGGACATCCTCATCACCCTGAGCACGCAGTACCACATCATTCGGCCGCTCAAGTCGCGCCCGTCCGTGTTCTTCTACGTCGCGCTCGACCGCGCCAAGGCCAACCTCGCGCTGGCCCGCTTCTCGCTGGCCGACGCCGAGAACAACATCAAGCTCAGCTAGCATCGCGGGTCCGTTGCACGTGTGCGATGGACCCGACGATTGCGTGTCCGTTCGCGTGGGGTTAACCGTAGCCCACCGGCTTCGTCCGGTGTTCTCCGGCTTACGTGAATCGGACCCCTGTTGCGGATTCATTACTACGTTCACGGGCGCGGGCGCGGACACGTCGTTCGCACTCTGGCCATCATCCCGCGCCTTCAGGCGTTGGGACATGACGTCGTTGTGCACGCCAGGGACACCGCCGCGGAGATGCTCCAGCACACCTACGCGATTGAGCCGCTACGACCGGTACCGCGCGGCGCAAAGTCGCTGGCCGCCATGCTGGTGGGCGCGCGCGAGGATGCTCTTCTGCTCACCAAGGCGCGCGCCGAGTTGGTCATCGCCGATGGAGACCCGATCGGGCTCATCGCTGCCAAGTCTAAGGGTATCCCGTCGATCGCCGTAGGTCACAACGTGGTGTTCACACGCGCCCGGATTCCCGGAGCGCCGCGCGCTGTGCTGGCTGCGGAGCGACTGAACGCCGCGCTCTCGACGCAGCCCGCGCGCTGGGCCGTCGGTGCCAATTTTGTGCCTCTCACGCCAAAGGATGCCCGCACGACCATCGGTCGGCCGGATCCCCGCTGGCACACGCCACCGGCCGTTCGCGACGACGGATTCGTGTTGAGTTACTTTCGCGACGGGCAAGACGGGGGCGCTGTCGATGCCGCCGCCACCGCAGGCTTGTCGGTGCGTGTCTACGGTGCGCGGCCGCCGTCAACACACCCGAATGTGACCTTTTTGCCCGCGAGCGAAGAAGGCTTCGCGGCTGACCTCGCGCGGTGCTCCGCCGTTATCGCGACCGGCGGAAGCAACCTGATCGGAGAGGCTGTCTACTTGGGTAAGCCCATCTTTTGTGTGTACGGGCGACAAGACTTTGAACAGCGTTTAAATGTGCACATGTTGGACGCGGCCAAGCTCGGCGACGGGCGCGCGCTTGCGAATGTGTGCGCCGACGACGTGCACTTGTTTCTAACACAAGTCGCCGCCGGCGCTTTCGACACCTTCGACCTCGCCGCGTCGATGCCAACGGTGTCCGACCGCGTGGTCGACTGGGTGAACTCGGCCGGTCTCTAGCCTGTGCGCCTAGCGCTACGTGGCCGGCGTCTAGAAGCCTTGGTTAGACGCCGTCGAACGTGAGCTTGAGCAGAACGAGCGCCCGTCGCGCCGCTACCACTCTTCGGTGTCGCCCTGTACGAGCTCGCCGAGCGTCCAGATCTGCCGCCCGCTCTTGAGCTGCTTCTTGGTGATCTTGAGGTCCTCAACACCCTCGTCCTCCGCTTGGGTACGGATCTCGTTCTCGTCTTCTTCGGTGCCGTCGCAATAGCCCATGGGCTCGGAGTGGCCGGGCAGGTCGAGTTGCACTTGGAACTCGTTTCGAGCCCAGCGGTTCAGGTTGGCGTTGTTGTAGGGGTGAATCATGTCCGGAGTCTGATGTTGGGCGCGGGCCGTTGGGGCTCGCGGTGGGGTTGTGCGCTAATCGAGGGTGCTGAAGACGACCTGCTCGGCCACCTCCTGCTGATGTTGGAGTTGCGTGGCTGCGACGGCGGCCGCTTCGGCCCGCGCTCGACGCTCTCGTCGCAACAGGCTGGTATCCATCACAAGTTGGTCGCTCTCGTCCATATCAAACGTGCCGCCGAGCTCGTACGAGGTCGCTTCGAGCAGGGGGCGAGCGGCGGTGGCGGAGAGCTGCTCTTCGGTGGTCTTATTGTGGTTCGCCCAGCTGATGACATCCTCGAAGCGGAGGGCGTCTTCGTCGCCGCGAAACACCTCTTTGTAGAGCCGCTTCCGGATGTTTGTTTCGTGCTGTTGTTTGTTCTGTCGATACACAAACACCATGCGCGCGAGCGGGATGGCGAAGAACAGCGTGAACAGCGCCAGGGGAACGTATCCGAGCAACAGGTGGCCAGCTCCTTGCAGCGCTGTGTTGGTCAGCACGCCGGCTGCGCCGAACAGGTTGAACGCCGCGAGCAGGCCGATGGCGAGGTTGCGGCCAGACGTGTTCCCCGTGAGCTCGAAAGGTGGCTCGTATTCATCCCAGAAGAACTGGATATGGCCGTCTTGCGCCGTGCTCGCGCTTTGCAGCAACCCGGGGAAGCGGCTCACCAGCGCGCCTTGCTCGGTGATGATCGCGTCGCCGTCGAACTGGGCGGTGAACCGGGCAAAGTAGCGCTCCGCGTCAGCGCGACTCATGCCCGACAGCGCCTGGATGTCCGACACCGTCAGCACGCCGTCGTGGGTGCGGACGAACGCGGCGACCTCCCGCTCTTGCGCGCCTTGCGGCAGCGACACGCGCGCCGGCCCAAGCACGAAGTCGTACACGCTGGCCACAAACGATTTGGCCTTCGGCTTGTCCTTCTTCCCGAGCACGGGCTGCTTGGATTGAAACTGCTTGTGGCGATACCCGAACGGGTCCGTGTGCGGATAGATGAGCGCCGTGTGGGTGGTGAACTCGAAGATGCCGCGGAAGATGGCGCCCACGAGCTGCGCCGAGCCCTTGGTGGGACCGTCGTCCTTGGAAGCTGCCGATGCGGCGACCGCTGCGGCGATGAGCAGCACCACGAAGGTGACCGCATACAGCACCAGCATGACCGCCAGCGCGGCGCGATAACCCTTAGAGAACCAGCGCCACAACGTGGCTCCCCACCCCCGCGCCCGCTCGCGCCAGGTGGGCGTACCGATGCGCTCCAGCCGGCCGCCGAAGTCGTACACGATGGTGCCGTCTTCGCGGACCTGCAGCGTGCAGGTGTAGCGCAGCATGATCCCGTACAGCAGCCGGTGCACGGTATCCACGCCGATGCCCGTCCCTGCGGCGATGTCCGCCTCGCTGACCGGGGTCTCGGCGTCCCCAAGGAAGCGCTCTAGGCGGGCGATAGTCTGTTGGTCGTCATCCACGGCGCGAAGTTCGTTGCGCGCGAAGGAAGCGTCAAGCGTTCGGGCGATGACGGCGTCACTTTCTCGTAGTGCAACGCCACCGCGCTGCGCGAGGCGGCTGCCGACGCTATGGCACGGTCTCGTCTGTCGCCGCTGGGTCCGAGTTCGCCGGCTCGGACGCTGGGCGATCGGTCGGGACGGGGGCATTGCGGTCGTCAAAGACCAGCACGCGCTCGGGCCAGCGCATGGCGGCCAGCGCGCCGCTGAACCCCGTCTCGAGCGTGCGTCCGTTCCAGCGCTCAAAGTACCGGCGTCCCACGGAGTAGTCGAGGCAGAACGCGGTCTCGTGGCCACCGGTCCAGCCGTAGCGGGACACGTTGCGCCAGGCGTTCGCGCGGTTCTTGTCCTTGTGAATCCGCGTGCGCCAGTAGTGGCCCACTACGATATTCTTAGGATTGTCGTACGATTCCCACCACGGCTTGCGCATGCTGGTCCGCCACTGGCCTCCGTAGAAGGCATACTCGTCGACCGGGACGCCGTATTCTGGGCCGCTGGTGATCGCCCGCACGGGGTTGTGCGTCTGCTTGCTCACCACCGCCGCCGTGTAGCTCGGCAGGGCCACGTTCGGACGCACATCGGGGCGCTTGAGGTTGGCGAAGGCGGCGCGCTCCGCGTTGGCACGTTCTCGCAACCCGCTGTCGCGGAGGTGGTCGCGGAGCGTCCTGTCGAAGTGATTGCAGGCCTCGGCCGCCGGTTGGTCAGGCAGCTGAGCCACCAGCGCGTCGGAGCAGAACGCGTGGGCCGCGCGCAGGTCCGGGCGCTCCCGAACGAGCGGCTGCTCGGCCAGCCACCCCCGTATCGACTCGGTCTCACCGCGCTCCAACATTTGGCTGTCGAACCTGCGGATCTGCCCTCGGAAGTGGCCACCGTCCGCCTGCTGAAAGAACCACCCGTTGCCGTCGCGGCGTTCGCCGAGCAGCAGGTTGATCTCGTGGTTGCCGAGGACCATGAAGGCGTTGCCAGCTTCGCACAGGCGTCGAACCAGGCGGAGCACGCCGGGGCTGTTGGGCCCGCGATCGATGAGGTCGCCGAGGAACACGATAGGCCGCTGCACCGTGGCCGCGTCGGGGTCGCAGCCGAGTTTGCGTAGCAGCCGAACCAGGGCATCGAGCTCGCCGTGAATGTCGCCGATCAAGTCGAGCGGGCCGTCCGGGAGGGGGGCGATCAGGCGCGACGTAGCGGACATGCGACAGTGATGGCGGGTGTCAGCGAAAGCGACGGCTCAGGGCGGTCGGCAGCGAAGTTCGGAGTGTAACGCGCGGTGTTCAGCCGCGCTACTCCGGCAGGACCCCGGCGCCACTCCGGCAGGACCCCGGCGCTAATGCGGCGCTAATGCGGCGCTAATGCGGCGCTACCGCGGCACGATTGGGGCTGGGCGATCGTCGGTTGAATCGCGACGGGGTCGGTAGTAGGGACTGCACGCGATTTACGAGCACACCGCCCGGCCATCGCCGGGTGCACGCTCTCGTGGGCCGGCGTCTTCGACCGGACCTCATCGGGTGTTCGAACCCTTGATTCGATCCGACTCGGAGCCAGTGTTGCGGACGACCGGTAAACAGAGCGCGATGTGGGGAATCACGACGTACTTCAACCCCGCGCGTTACGCGTCGCGGCTGGCGAACTACCGAGCGTTTCGCGCGGCGAGCGCGGCCCAGGGCCTGCCGATGGTGACCGTCGAGATGACGGTCGACGGTCAGCCGGGGCTCGAGGCGGGCGTCGACGCTGAGATTCTCGTCACCAAGAAGTCGTCCGAGGTGTTGTGGCACAAGGAGCGGTTGCTGAACGCGGCCCTCGAAGCGCTGCCGCCGGAGTGCGAGTACGTGTGCTGGATCGACGCCGACGTGGTGTTCGAGCGCAACGATTGGGTGGCTGCGTCCATCGCCGCGCTGCAGGACAACGTGGTGATTCAGCCGTTCGCGAACGTGATCAAGCTGCCGCAGGGGCGCACGCCGGCCGAGTTCCCGAGCACCCGCATCGGGCTGCTCGGAGGAGGGCGGTCGCGGATTCGGCGTGGGAAGCAGAACGGGCAGTACACGCCATCGTTCGCGTCGCGCCTCAAGTCGCCGATTCGTCGCTACTCGGGGACGACCGGGTTTGCGTGGTGCGCGCAGCGCGGCGTGCTCGACCGGCATGGCTTCTACGACCGGTGCATCGTGGGTGGCGGCGACCGTGAGATCGCGCTGGCCTGCGTGCTGCCGACCGCCAAGGTCCCCGACAAGCTGTGGCGGATTCACAACGCCGGCCTCCGCGCCGACATCGCGCCGTGGCACGACGCCTTCTTCGCCGACGTCAACGGCCGGCTCGGCGGGATCGACGGCGCGATTCACCACCTGTGGCACGGCGACCCGGCGAACCGCTCGTACGAAGTGCGCCACGAGATTCTTGAGAAGTACGCGTTCGACCCGCAGGCCGACCTGGTGTCCGACGAGAACGGCTGCTGGAAGTGGGCGCCCGGGCGCGAGGCGCTCGCAGACGCCATCAAGGGCTACCTGACGTCTCGAAAAGAGGACGGATGAGCGTTCGCGGATGAGTAAAACGCGGTCTGAGCAGGCTGGCATTCTGGTGCTCGGCCAAACCATCTCAACGCTCGCCAACGTGATCGCGCCGCTCTTGCTCGTCCGCGTGATGAGCAAGACCGACCTGGGCGTGCTCTCGGCGCTGCTGGTGATTTTCAACACCGCCGCCATGATGGGGGCGTCGGGCTTCTCGCGGTTGCTGCTGTACTACCTGCCGGGGCGAGAGCGCGCCGAGCGGGGGGCGATCGCGCGAAAGTCGGCGTGGATTCTGACGGGCATTGGCGTGCTCGCGGGCCTGTCTATTCTGGGCGCCGAGGCGGTCCTGCAGCCGCTGTCAGAGGCGCTGTCGCACTGGGTGGCCTCGGCGTTCGGCGGCGCTGGCGACACGCATCCGCCGCCGGTGGACGAAGCCGCCGACACCGGCAAGTACCTGTGGATTGTGGCGCTCTACGTGTTCGCAGAGATGCCGACGCGCATGTTTACGAACCTGCTGATCGTCGAGTCGCGCGCCAAGGCGGCGGCGGGAACGGCGCTGATCAAGTCGATCGGCGTGAGCCTGGCGACGCTCATCCCGGCGGCCTTGGGGGCCGATATCGGGGTCGTCGTGGGCGCGATTACCGCCTTCTCATTTGCGTACTTGCTGCTGTTCATCGGCTACCTCCGGCGCCTGTATCCGGCGACCGACGCCGGCGACACCGACGTGACGAGCCTCGAGATGTTGCGCCTGTCGATTCCGCTCGGAATGACGGACGTGGTCAACATCCTGAACCACACGCTGGACCGCTACTTGGTCATGTTCTTCTTCGCCGCCGCGGCGCTGGCGGAGTACCAAGTCGGTGCGTGGAGGATCCCCGTCATCTCGACCGTCGCGTACGCCGTGGGCAACGTGTACCTGCCGCGGTTCAAGGAACTCTACCTTGAGAACCGTCACGCGGAGGCGATACAGATTTGGCGCGATTCGGTGAGCAAGGTGTCCCTGATCGTGGTCCCCGTGACGCTGGGTTTCATGGTGGCAGCCGAGGAGCTGATCCGCCTCGCGTTCACGGACGAGTACATGACGGCGGTTCCCGTTCTGCGCTGGTATTTGCTGCTCACGCTCGGCCGCGTCACGCAGTTCGCTGGGCCCATTCTCGCCGCTGGGCGCACGCGCGACATCCTGTGGGCGTCGGTGGTCACGCTGGGCTCGAACCTGGTGATCAGCATCCCGTTCACCATGAAGTTCGGCCTCGCGGGGCCGGCCATGGGAACGGCGGTCGCGTTCATCCCGTCGGTCATGATCTACTGCGTGTTCATCGCCAAGGCGTCCGGCGTTCCGTTCACGCGCACCTTCCCGCTGCTGGCCTATCTCAAGGTGGTGAGCGTGGGCGCGGTGGCAGCGGCGATCGCGTGGGGCGTGCGGTCGACCGTCACACTCCCCGACGCGGCCATGCTGCCGCTGCTCCTGCTCATCGTTGGCGTCGCGTTCAGCGTGATCGGCAGCGCGGTGGGCCTGATCGATCGCGACGACTGGCAGTTCGTCCGAGATTGGATGCGGCTTAAAATTCTGAAGTAGCGCGGGCGCCAGCCGAATGGTAATCGGGCCCGATGAATGAACAGCCGAACTGCCCCGTATGTGCCGGAAAGGACTGGAGAACCATCGGTTCGCAGACCTACCGGAAGACCGACTCCGGATTGAACGCGTACACGCGCAAGCGCTACGAGATTCTGTTCGACCTGTGGGCCGTCGGGAAGGACACCTTCACCGCGACCTACCAGCTCTGCGACGGGTGCGGGCTCGGCGTTTACACCCCGCGACCGACATCCGACGAGGTCTCTGCCAAGTATGCGGACCTGGGTGGCGCGTCGTCGTCCACCGTCACCAGCCCGGTGGTCGTGCCGATCGACACCGTGCGTTCGGACGAGATCTACGGCCACGTGTCGGACTTCGCCAAGGCCGGCGGCACCGTGTTGGACTTCGGCGGCGGTACCGGCAGCCTCATGTGTGAGTTCGTCCGGCGCGGCTACGCGTGCTCCGTTGTCGACTACGCGCCGGAGGCCATCCCGGGCGTCGAGCGCGCGGCCAAAACCATCGACGAACTCAACCCGTCGCGTCGGTTCGACCTGATCGTGGCCAGCCACGTGATCGAGCACGTGCCGGAGCCGCTTGAGACCGTCCGCTCGCTCGCCGGCGTGCTCTCCGAGGGCGGCTACTTGTACGTCGAGGTACCGTTCGAGCTGCTCGGCGCTGCGCCCAGCCGCCGCGATCCGGTGACCCACATCAACTTCTTCGCCGAGTCGTCGCTGGCGGTGCTGGTGGCCAAGGCGGGGCTCGACACAAAGCGTGTTTGGACCGCGCCGACGATTCACGCGCAAGGGCACCAAGGGCTGTCGGTGTGCCTGATCGCACAGCGAAACGGCCCGTTGGATGCACGCCCGATCGACCCGAACGCGGCCGCTGCGGCGCGCCGGTGGGTCGAGATAAGCGCGGTGGGCAAAGCGGCGTTCCTGCTCCGGCACCCGGGGCTCATGCTCAACCCGGTCAAGCGGTTCGCGGCCAAGCGTCGGGCGCGCTAG
>CBDUJZ010000176.1:0-10644 GCA_965367675.1 uncultured Myxococcales bacterium
CCGAAGCCGAACCGCAACCACTGCCGATCGCTGCCATAAGAATACCCATCATCAATCGCTCAATCACAATTCAAACTCCAACGTATGGTCATCAAGCGAGCCGTACCGCAGGCTCATCAGGTCAAACACGTAGTTCTGATACAGCCGCCACGGCGCCCGGTCTCCCTGCTTCGGCAACACGTCCTTGGCCCGCGCCACGTAGCCAGACGTGAAGTCCAACAGCGGCGTCTCCTCCGGCCGGTCGCGCGGCAACCGCGGGCAGAACGAACGCGCCCCCTGCCGCGCGCAGTGGTTGATCACCCGACACACAAACGCGCTCGTCAGGTCGGCCTTCAGCGTCCACGAGGCGTTCGTATACCCGGCCGTCATCACCAAATTCGGCACGCCGTTACACATCATGCCCTTGTAGACCATGCGCTCCGAGAACCGCACCGGAGCGCCGTCCACCGCTACCTCGATTCCGCCCAAGAACCGCAACGTGAGCCCGGTCGCCGTCACGATCACATCCGCGTCCACAAGGTCGCCCGAACGCATGCGAATCCCGTCCTCCGTAAACCCCTCAATCTCCCCCGTGCGCACAGACGCCTGCCCTGACGCCAACGCGTTGAACAACGCATTGTCCGGCGTCAAACACACCCGCTGGTCCCACGGGTCGTAACGCGGACTAAAGTGTTCACCCACGTCAAAGTCCGGCCCCAACCGCCGCTGAACCCCACGCTCCAGCACACGCCGCGCCACACCAGGAAACCGCCGCGCGAAAGCAAACGTAAACATACTCTCGCTCACCATCTTGGTCCGCAACACCCGGTGGAAAACGCCGTCGGGAACCCGCCCACGAAGCACCCGAGACCACACACTTTGCCGCGGACGCGACACCACATAGCTCGGCGATCGCTGCACCATCGTCACATGCGCCGCCGTCTTCGCCAGACTAGGCAACAACGTCACCGCCGTCGCCCCGCTGCCGATCACCGCCACCCGCTTGCCCGTTACGTCCAAGTCCTCGGGCCAGTGCTGCGGATGCACAACCAGCCCCTTGAACGCCTCACGCCCCGCAAAATCCGGCGTGTATCCGGCGTCGTAATCGTAATAACCAGCGCAAGACCACAACACACGACACGTCACCCGCCGTCTGTTTGTTTGCTCGGCGCTTGTTTGCTCGGCGTTTGTTTTCTCGGCGCTTGTTTGCGCGTCGTTCGTTCGCTCGTCCCGTAACTCCACCGTCCAAAGCGCATCCGTGCTCGACCACGACGCTCGCAGCACCGACGTCTCATAGGTGATCGCCCGGTCCACCCCGTACTTCCGCGCAGTCTCCCGCAGGTACGTCAGAATCTCGCCGCCATCCGCGATCGCCGACGCGCCCACCCAAGGCTCAAAAGAAAACCCCAGCGTGTGCATGTCCGAGTCCGAACGAATGCCCGGATACCGAAACAAATCCCACGTCCCGCCCAGCGCCGCCCGCCGCTCCACAATCGCGAACGTCGTGTCCGGGCAGTCGCGCTGCAAATGCACCGCCGCGCTGATACCCGAAAGTCCCGCCCCCACGATGAGCACATCGTAGTCGGGCGCCGCTGTAGATTCAGTAGATGCCGTCGTCATGCGAAGAACCTACGTCGCCCGCGGCGCGGTGCCAACGGTCGCCACCCGCCTAGCGCTGCGGCCGAGCCCCCACAAACTACCCTCAAACCCACACCCCGCAATGGACACCCACCGCCCCCACCGACTACACCCGCCCCCATGAAAACCTTCGCTCAAACCGTCGCCGCGTTCCGTGCCAAGCAGCTCTCCGACGCGGACCTCTACCGCATGCTCATGGCGTGGCCGTCTTGGCACGTGCGCGCCGAGCCCGGACCCGACGGCGCCACGCGGCTCGGCGTGCTCGCCAACCCCCAGGGCATGCGCGTGCTCGAGCTGTTCTCCGACGAGACCGCGCTCCAAACGTTCCACGAGCGCGAGGCCGACGCCGAGCGCGGGCGCATGCTGCAGATGCCGGGCTTCCACCTGTTCGCGACGCTCGCCGACGAGTCCGTGCAGCGCATCAACCTGGACCTGCATTCGCCGCACGCGACGCACTTCTTTGAACAGCAGATTCCGCTGCTGCGAGCGTGGGCCGAGGTCGTGACCGTGGAGCTGGCGTTGGCGATGCCCGAGCGGCTGGCGAACCCGTTCGCGGTGCTGCGCCGCTTCGACGGCTTCAACGTGGTGATTCGCGTGGAGGACGACGAGCGAGACTTTGTGATGGCGCCCGACCCCGGCGGCGACCGCATGCTCGCCGCCGTGTTCACCGCTGAGGACACGCTCGAGGAGTTTGTGGGCATGGTCGGCCCCTCGATGGGCGGAAAGCTGCACATGGAGCGGATGTCCGGCGAAGATCTGTTCCAAGCCCTGTCGGCGATGCCGCTCGACGGGGTGGTGTTCAATCCGCTGTCCCACGTGCCGGCGATCGCGCTGTCCGCCCAAGTGATTCCGAAGATTCTGGAATCATAACAGCCGCTTACACGCGACCGCCCGCATCTGTCCGGCGCTCACTTGGCGCTCCGGAACGCTGGCGTTGCGCGCCTCGAAGCGTCGATTACGCGACCGGGCGGACGATCCACCGTCAAAATCATTTCCGCGCGGTTTGACACCCATGCACGGGTGCCTAATGTCCGCCCCGCTTAACTCTTGGCGGCCGCCCGCCACACTTTTCCCAAACAAGAAAAACAAAAGGAGATCCTCATGAAGGTGAAGCCCCTCAACGACCGAATCCTCGTCAAGCGCACCGAAGGCGAAGAAATGAGCGCCGGCGGAATCATCATCCCTGACACCGCGAAGGAGAAGCCCCAAGAGGGCATCGTCGTCGCCGTGGGCCCGGGCAAGCTGGACAAGGGCGAGCGTACGCCGGTCTCCGTCGCCGTGGGCGAGAAAGTGCTCTTCGGCAAGTACGCCGGAACCGACGTCACCGTCGGCGGCACCGACCACACGCTGCTCCGCGAAGACGAGATCTTTGCGGTCATCGAAGACTAATTCAGCGAAGACCGATTCAACGCAATCCGAGGTAAAATACCATGAGTGCTAAAGAAATCATCTTCAACGAAGATGCCCGACGCCGCATGCTCCGCGGCGTCACCACGCTCGCCAAGAGCGTGAAGGTGACCCTTGGACCCAAGGGCCGCAACGTGATGCTCGAGAAGTCCTTCGGCGGCCCCAAGGTCACCAAGGACGGCGTCAGCGTCGCCAAAGAAATTGAGCTCCAAGATCCCTTCGAGAATCTCGGCGCGCAGATGGTGCGCGAGGCCGCCAAGAAGACGGCCGACGTGGCCGGCGATGGCACCACCACCGCGACCGTGCTCTCCGAGGCCATCTTCCGCGAAGGCGTGAAGTTCGTCTCCGCGGGACACAACCCCATGTCCCTCAAGCGCGGCATCGACGCCGGCGTTGAGGCCATGATCGCCGAGCTCAAGGGCCTGGCGAAGCCCACCAACGACCCCACCGAGATCGGCAAGGTCGGCACCATCTCCGCCAACGGCGACTCCACCATCGGCAACCACATCGCGGAAGCGATGAAGAAGGTTGGCGCTGACGGTGTCATCACGGTCGAAGAAGCCAAGGGCATGGAGACGGAGCTCGAAGTCGTCGAAGGCATGCAGTTCGACCGCGGCTACCTGTCGCCCTACTTCGTGACCAACGCCGAGAAGATGACGGCGGAGCTCGAGGACCCGTACATCCTGCTGTTCGAGAAGAAGATCTCGACCATGCGCGATATGCTCCCCGTGCTTGAGGCCGTGGCCCGCTCCGGCCGCCCGCTGCTCATCATCGCCGAGGACATCGACGGTGAGGCGCTCGCGACGCTCGTCGTGAACCGTCTGCGTGGCACGCTCAACGTGGCCGCCGTCAAGGCGCCCGGCTTCGGCGACCGCCGCAAGGCCATGCTCGGCGACATCGCCGTGCTGACCGGTGGTACCGTCGTGTCCGAGGACCTCGGCATGAAGCTCGAGAACGTGACCGTCGACCAGCTTGGTACCGCCAAGCGTGTCCGCATCACGAAGGACAACACCACCATCGTCGACGGCGCTGGTGAGAAGTCCGCCATCGAAGGTCGCGTCGGTCAAATCCGCGCGCAGGTCGAAGAGACCAAGTCGGACTACGACAAGGAGAAGCTCCAGGAGCGTCTCGCCAAGTTGTCCGGCGGCGTTGCTGTGCTCAAGGTGGGCGCCGCGACCGAGACCGAGATGAAGGAGAAGAAGGACCGCGTTGAGGATGCGCTCGCCGCAACCCGCGCCGCGGCCGAAGAAGGCATCGTCGCCGGTGGTGGCGTCGCCCTCATCCGCATCTCCAAGGCCCTCGACGCGCTCAACTTCGGTGACGAGCGTGACTTCGGTGTCCAGATCCTCCGCCAGGCCGTGCAAGCGCCCCTGCGTCAGATCTCGGACAACGCCGGAATCGACGGCTCCATCGTCATCGACAAGGTTGCCGCCGGTACCGGCGCGTTCGGCTACAACGCCGCGACGAACGAGTACGGCGACCTCATCGAGATGGGCGTCATCGACCCCGCCAAGGTGGTCCGCACCGCCCTGCAGAACGCCGCCTCCGTGGCCGGCCTTCTGATCACGACCGAGTGCGCGATCGTCGACAAGCCCAAGAAGGACGACGGCGCCGGTGGCGGACACGACCACGACGACATGTACTAAGACCTCACGGTCTTAACGACTGAACAAGGCGCGACCCCGGTCGCGCCTTGTTCAGTTTTTGGTGTGGCGCGCCCCGCCGCCCCACACACTTGCGCCCCACACAAACTAGAGATATCGCGCCCCGCATGTGTGGAGTCATCGGAGTTTATTCGGCTGAGGGCGCGGACGTTTTTACGAACGTGCTCGAGGGTTTGTTTCAAATGCAGCACCGCGGCCAAGACGCGTGTGGCATCGCCGTTTCCGACGGCGACAACATCCGCCTCGAAAAGGGCGTGGGCTACGTGCGCCAAGTGTTCCACGAGGACTTCGAGCCGTTCTCCGGTTGGAACGCCTGCGGCCACGTGCGCTACCCCACCGCCGGCGCGAACCGCGCGCAGAACGCGCAGCCTCACCTGCTGACCACCCTCAGCGGCACCCGCTTCGCGCTGTCCTCCAACGGCGACATCACCAACTACGCCGAGGCCCGCGCCTGGCTTGAACAGCGCGACGTCGCCTTCGTGGGCAGCAACGACGCCGAGCTGCTGCTCAACTCCATCGCGTACCACGTGATCCGCGAAGGCCAGACCGTGCTGGAGGGCATCCGCTCCATGCAGGCCCAGGTCAAAGGCGCCTACAGCACCGTGCTGATTACCCCCGAGCGCATGTACGCGCTCCGCGACCCCAACGGCATCCGCCCGCTGTGCTTTGGCGGCGAAAACGGCTTCTGGGTTGTGGCCAGCGAGACCAACGCGCTCGACACCAACTTCGTGGACCACGTGGACGACGTGCAGCCCGGCGAGGTGATCGAGTTCACCCGCGACGGCATCACGCGGCACGCCCACCCCGCCCTCAACGAAGCCCGCAACGGCCGTACAAAACCGGCCCACTGCGTGTTCGAGTACGTGTACTTCTCACGCCCCGACTCCATCACCTACGGCCAGCGCGTGTACGACGTGCGCAAGCGCATCGGCAAGGCGCTGGCGGGCCGCGAGAAGCGCGAAATCGACGTCGTCGTGCCCATCCCGGACTCCTCCAACGCCATCGCGATGGGCTACGGCCAGGCCGCCAACGTGCCCTACGAGATGGGCCTGATCCGCAACCACTACGTGGGCCGCACGTTCATCAGCTCCACGCAGGCGCGACGCGACGAAGGCGTCCGACAGAAGTTCAACCCCATCCGTAGCGTGTTCAAGGACAAGCGCGTGGCGTTGGTCGACGACTCCATCGTGCGCGGCACCACGCTCCGCAAGCTCGTGCGTATGGTCCGCAACGCCGGCGCCGCCGAGGTGCACGTGCGCATCGGCAGCCCAATCACCAAGTTCAGCTGCTTCTACGGCGTCGACACCCCGTCCAGCGACGAGCTCATCGGCGCGCGCCTCGACGTCGCCGCCATCTGCGCGCACATCGAAGCCGACTCCCTCGAGTACCTGACCGCCGGCGAGCTCGCCCTGGCCGTCGGCGACACCGGCCAGTTCTGCCACGCGTGCTTCACCGGCGAGTACCCGGTGCCGATCACCGAAGAAAAGTTCGAGCGCGGGCTCGGTTAGCGCTGCAAGCCCTGGACTCGCCACCCTTCAGCACTAACCTCTCGGCTCACACGGTCGTATTTGGCGGCCCCCGACGAGCGCGACGTACCGGGTGAGGACAAGACGACGCCACGAGAACTATGGCGTGGATCATCTTGTTGTCCGCAGGTCTCTTAGAAGTCGCGTGGGCCGTGGGCCTCAAGCTCAGCGACGGATTCACACGGTTGTGGCCGTCCGTCGGCACCGTCGTCGCCATGGGCGGCAGCGTGTTTCTGCTCGCCCGCGCGATGCGTGAGATCCCGCTCGGTACCGCCTACGGCGTGTGGGTCGGCATCGGCACCGTCGGCGTCGCCATCGTCGGAATCCTGGCGTTCAACGAGAGCGTCGCGGTGCCGCGAATGGTGTTCCTCGCGCTACTCGTCGTCTCGATCGTGGGCCTCAAGGCCACCAGCGGATAGTGGCGCACACGGCGTCGACGAGCGCTACGGCTCACGCAACGCAGCGTCGCCATCCGGCGTGCGCTCATCGTGCATGCTCGGCGGCGCAGGCCCATCCTCGATCGCCGCGACCGGCGGCATCAGCTCCGCGCGCTCGCGGTCGCTTGGCCTCCGAATCCCAGCCGTGAGCGTCAGCGCGGCGGTGTCCGCGATCGTGTCTTGGCCCGACACCATGAAGTCGAAGTTCGCGCCGATGAACCCGTACCGAAATCGCGCCTCCACTCCGCCCCCGATGATACCTACGGCGAAGTGCTCAAGGGTGTGTTGGGAGGCGCGCCCCGCGTAGGGATCGAAGCCGATGTTGCGCACGCTCTGGTCGATGCCAAAGTGCATCAGCACGGAGAAAACCTCGTCGATGAGAACCACCGGCTCCACCATGAACGACCCGCTGAATCGACCGAACTTTTCGGTCCTGACCCGGACGAAATCCTCGTTCGTCGTGCAGTACCTGGGCGAGTCTGGTTCGTACGGCTCATCGAAGCCGCCCCCCAGCGGGTCATCATCGAGCGGCGGCTCGAACGGATCGAACGGATCAGGCGGCCGGTCGGAGCCGGGCTCGTGGATACACTCCCACGTCGCCTGGCTGATTCCCACGCGCCCCGCCTGTCCGATGAGGGAGATCGTAAAGTGCTCGTTGACGGGCAGGTTCAAGCGGACGCCGAGCGTGAGCTCGACCATGGGGTCCGCCTCGAACTCTGCCACGTGTTCCGTGAAGTTCGACTCCGCAGTGCCCATGCCCCCGACGGTGGCCGAGAGCCCAAACTCCAGCATGTCGATCGGGGCATAATAGACGAACCCACCGCCGGTCGTCCGGGGCATCCAGATACCGGGGGCTTCGTACGATGGCACCGCAAACACCTCTGGCCCGCGGACTGTATGGGTCAGGTCACCACCCACCCGTATCTCGCCCGCTTCCATCGGGCGACCGGTACGCACCACGCCATTGGCCATCGGTACCAGCGCGGTTCGCCGCACAGCGACCGGCGGCGCGCTACACGCGAGCGCAAACAACGCGACGGCGACAAGTGCAAAGACCAAACGTAGCGGCTTCCCATCCATAACTGCACGATACCCCGAGCCCGGTCGATTGCAAGGAGTCGGACGCAATCGGCGCAAACGAATACGCCAGCGACACCCTCCGAATTACGGTTTGCGCGGCTCGAAGTAGCCGTCCGGAGCCGGCTGCGGCGTGCGATTGTTTTGCATGCTCGGCGGAGCCGGGCCGTAGTCAACAGGCTCCACCGCAGGCAGCTTGACCGTACGCTCGCGGCGGCTCGGCAAACGGAAACCCGTGTTGAGCGTGAACGACGCCATGTCGCCAATCGCCTCGTCGCTCGAGATCAAATAGTCGAAGTTCATGCCCACGAATCCGTACCGGAACGTGGCCTCGACACCGCCGCCGACCACGCCGACCGCGTAGTGCTCCAGCGTGTGCTCCATCGCCCGCGCCCGGATGGGATCGAAGCCGATGTTGCGCACGCTCTGGCTCACGCCGAAGTGCAACAGCGCCGAGAACATGTCGTTGATCAGGAACACGGGCTCCACCATGAGCGAGCCGCGCAGCGTGGTGTGCGAGTCGATCTCCTTGAGGTCAAACTCCTCGTTTGTGCTGCACCAGCCGGTGAGGGGCTCTTCGTCGCGGAACTCGATGGTGTTGATGCGCGACGTGTTCTGGCACAGCCACGTGGCCTGGCTGATGTTCACCACGCCCACTTGGCCGGTGATCGACAGCGTGAACGTGTCGGCGATGGGGATGTTGCCGCGCACGCCGGTGGCGATCTCGATCATCGGGTCGGCCTCGAACTCCAGCACGTGCTCCGGGAAGTTCGACTCCGCCGTGGCCATGCTGCCGACGGTCGCCGAGAGGCCGAACTCCAGCTCGTCGATGGGCGCGAAGTAAATGAAGCCGCCGCCCACCGTGCGCGGGATCCAAACGGCCGGGTCCTCTTCGTTCGGAACGCCGAGGCGGAACTCCTCGTCGAAGAACCCAATGGTCCCGACGTCGGCTTCTGGACCGCTGAGCGTGTGGGACACGTGACCGCCCACACGGAGCTCGCCGGCTTCCATAGGGCGTCCCGTGCGAATCACGCCGTTGGCGAGGGGCGCGAGCGCGGTGCGGCGTACGGCTACCGGCGGCGCGGAGCAGGCGATCGCGGTCAGCGTAAGGGCGAGGAGCGCCACGATAAGTCGGAGTTGCTTGGCATTCATACCCGCAAGATACCGAGGGGCCGAACCGATGCAAGTATGCGAAACAACTAAATTTGTTGAAGCCCGACCGGCCTTCAATGTGGAGTACAAACACTCCAGTTATGGAGCACGCGCGGTCCACCGAAGACCGCGACACGCGCGTCACAGCGCCGCTGCCTACCCCGGCGGAATCTGCCCCATTCGACCGTTCCGATAGTCGTAATACGCCTGCTGAATCTCCGCCTCGGTGTTCATCACAAACGGCCCGCGGCGAGCGACCGGCTCGTTCAGCGGGGCTGCCGCCATCAGCAAGAGCTCGGCGTCTCCGCTGTCCGCGCCAGCACCCAGACGAACCACCTCGCCCTCGCCGAACACCGCCAAACCACCTTCTGCCACCGCGAGCGCATCATCGCCCAGCCGCGCCACGCCCTTGAAGACGTACGCCGCCACCCGCTGCGCCGGCGCGATCGGGAGCGTCACCACCGCCCCCGCTTTGAGCGTCCAGTGGTGGTAGCTCGTGGGCAGCGTGGTCTGGATCGAGCCGGTGACGCCCAGCGCCTCGCCCGCCACGATCCGCCCCACCGCCAGCTGATCCTCGGTCACCAACACCGGCACCGCCTCCGGCAGCAGCTCCTGGTAGCTCGGCGTCATCATCTTCAGGTCCGCCGGCAGGTTCACCCACAACTGAAAGCCGTGCATGCGACCGCCGCTCGCCAGCATCTCATCGCTCGGCAGCTCCGAGTGCACCACGCCCGAGCCCGCCGTCATCCACTGCACGCCGCCAGGCCCCATGCTGCCTTGGTGCCCCATGGAATCACGGTGGTGGATCTCGCCGTCGAGCACGTACGTGACCGTCTCAAAACCCCGGTGTGGGTGCGACGGCGCGCCGAGCGCTTCGCCAGGACCGTACATCGTGGGGCCCATCTCATCGAGCAGGAGAAACGGGTCGATGAGGTTGACCTCGACCGTCGGGAACGGGCGGCGGACAATAAACCCACCGCCCTCGCGACGCCGAACGCCCTGCACCACGCGCTGCACCGCGCGGCTCATCTCGGGCACCTCGACCGGCACCGGCGCACCGGGCGCAACCGCAGACCGCGCGCGGTCGGGAGCCGTGGCCTGACATCCGCCGACCGCGCTCACGCCCACGCCGAGAATCGCCGCGCCGCCGAAGGCGTGAAGCGCTGTGCTCAACATCTCTCGGCGGGTTGCCAACCGCCACTCTCGGTTTCCGTGCTCGCTCATGCCTTCTCCGTCGTGAACGGTAAATCTTGGGCCTGTGGAGCGCGATCGCAAGCGGTCAACCGACGGGTTTCGGAAACGCATCGTTCGCGGAAAACGTCGCAGCAAGCCCGCGGAAATCACGACGCATCGCGTCATTGGGGTTTGACGCGTGGGCGCTGGTACCGGTAAGCCCAACACACGCGCACTCCCAAAGTAGCTATGAACCCGATTCGTCGCCCCATTCCGCTCGTCGCTCTTGCGACCCTCAGCCTCGTTGCGTGCGATGAGGTGCCCGAAGAATCCACGGGCTCCTCGGACGCCGGATCACGCGGTGAAGACTCCACCTCGGGCGGCCGCGACATCCCCGACGCTGCGATCATGGACGCGGGCACCGACGCCCTGCCCTCCCTCGACGCCGGCAGCACCGACAGCGGAGTGGGCCAGGACGCAGGCGTGACCGATGCAGGCGCGACCGACGCCGGCGCCACAGACACAGGCGCGGGCTTCGACTCCGGCACCCCCGACACCGGCACAACCGACGCCGGCACGACCGACGCCGGC
>CBDUJZ010000177.1:0-10644 GCA_965367675.1 uncultured Myxococcales bacterium
ACGGGAACGATGAGGAGTCGCCATGAAGAAGTGGAATATCGCGCTAACGGAGACGTTCTATAAGGCGTTTTTGTCGTTGGACCCGCCCAAGAGTCAGGAGGTGTGGAAGGCGATCGGCAAGCTTCGAGATGGCTTGGCGAGCGTGCATCTGTACAAGCTGGAGGGCTCGGGGCTCCGCTCGTTCGGCGTCAACAGCGACGCGTATCGGATCATCTGCGAGCAGGAGGGGGACTTGCTCCTGTTGCTACACGTGGGGCCTCATGACGCGGCGTATGACTGGGCGAATCGGAACAAGGTGCGTCGCGTCGGGAGTACGATTCGTATCGTCGAGACTGAGGTCGTGGCCGGGCAAGCGTCGGCGACCAGCGACGAAGAACAGCCGCCGGGGCCGCTGGCGCACGTGGCGGACAAGTGGTTCCGTAAACTCGAGGTCGAGCCGCGTGCCGCCGGACACCTGCGCACGGTGCCGGATGAGGACACCCTGGTAGAGGTCGCTTGTTGCTTCCCGCCAGCGCTGGGCGAGGCGTTGTTGGGCTTCGCTTCGGACCCGAACGCGCTCGCCGAGTGTGTGAACGCGTTTGTGTTGGCGGGAGAGGAGGCGGTGGACCCGGTGAGCTTGGCGGACGCTGTCGCCGACACGCGTAACGCGGGGACGACGTGGTTGGTGCCGCCGAGCGAGGCCGCGCTCGCGGCCGCGTTGGACGGCTCGCTGGCGTCTTGGCGGGTGTTTCTCCACCCGTCGCAGCAGCGTGTGGTTCAGGCGAAGGCATCGGGCGCGACAAAGGTCACGGGCGGGCCTGGAACGGGCAAGACGATCGTCGCGCTGCATCGCGCTCGCCTGCTTGCCGAGGAACTCTTCGCGTCTGACGAACGCCCCGTTTTGATGACGACATTCTCGGCCACATTGGCGGCGTCGCTGCGCGCGCTGCTCCAGCAGTTGTGTCACGACGCACCGCAGCTGTTGGAGCGCATTCATGTGACCAGTCTGGTGGCGTTGTCTCGGGACTTGGCGGAGCAGCACGGTGTACCCGCGAGCTTTCTCTCCAAAGCCGCGATCGACGCCGCGTGGGAGCAGGCGCTCGCGCACGACTCGCTAGGTCTTGGGCGTCGGTTCTACGAGAGCGAGCGCGTGCATGTGTTGGAGCGCCAGGGCGCGTGGACCGAAGAGGCGTACTCGCTTGCGAACCGCGTGGGCCGCGGGAAAGCGATAGACCGCCGTTCGCGTCGGCAAGTGTGGCGGGTGCTTGAGACGTTTGAGCACTGCTTGGCGGCGGCGGGTGGAGGGGACGCGATTGCTCTAGCGCGCGAGGCCGCGAATGCGCTGCGCACCGGGCCGAACGCTGGATTGGGCGCGCAACCGTACGCCGCCGTGATCTGCGACGAGATTCAAGATGTCAGCGCGTCGCAGCTCCGGTTGCTCAGCGCGCTCACCAGCGACGGGGAGGGCGGAATCCGTCCCAATGCGCTGTTCATGGTCGGCGACGGATATCAACGTCTGTACTCGAGTCCGGTCAGCTTCGCGTCGTGCGGTGTGCCCATCGTGGGCCGCTCGCAAACGCTGAAGCTCAACTATCGGACCACCGAGGGTATCCGCCGCGCCGCGGTCGCGATCGTGCAGGGGTTGGAGCTCGACGACTTGGACGAAGGGACGGCGCCGCTCGACGGCTATCGCTCGCTGCGCGGAGGCCCTGTGCCTGTCCAAAAGTCATTCGGCACGCCGGCTGCAGAGGCCGACTGGATCGCGCAGGAGATCGGGGTCGCCGGGTCGGGACTCACACTCGTGCTCACGCGCACCGCGAAGTACCGCGACCAGCTCCGCGACCAACTCGCGGCGCGCGGCTGTCCAGCGCTGGTGATCGAGACAGGCGACCGCATCCCCGACGACGCGCCTGTCGTGCTGTGCACGTTGCACCGCTCCAAAGGCCTCGAAGCCCCCCGCGTGATCGTCGCCGGTCGGCAACAGCTCCCCGCGCGCTTTCCAGGGGGCGACGAGACGGAGCGTAAAGTGTGGCTGCGTAAGGAAAGCTGCCTTCTGTACGTAGGCATGACGCGCGCCCGCGACACCTGCGCCGTCACCGGCGTAGGACCCTAAGGCTGCTGAGCCGCTACTCGCTGTACCGTGCCGGCCAGCTCCGAGTACCCGCACCGCGCTGCGCCGAGGGCGACTAGCGGGCCGAGTCCGATCGTTCGCTGGGTTGGGACGCGCGCGTCGAGGATTGCTTTCGACAGCACGTAGAAGGTCCATTGGGAGAGATCGAGCGGGTCCGCTTCCGTCTCCGAAGGGGCTCCCAGCAGACAGAAGACGTAGACGTCGGCGCGGCGGGCGACGTGGGTGGTGTAGTCGTTCGTCTCGGCGTCCCAGCCTTGGGTCGGGGCGATGGCAAACCGGATGATGCTGGGTCGGCTCTGCTTCCATGATTGCGCGTACGCCGAGCTTTTTACCTCTATCGCCGTGCCGTCCGGGAGGCGCAGGTCGACGTCGTCCCACTCGGTGCGCACGCCTTGTGCGCAACCCAGGGCCGTGGCGACCAAGAATTCTGCGAGGTGTCCACGCAGGGTGTTGGAGAGCAGGTCTGACGCCGTCCACGACCAGAACTGGGAGAGCGTGATGCCCGTGGGCACGGCGTCCTCCACGAACGGCTCGTGTCCGGTGCGTCTGGGGCGCGGAGTTTCGGATGGGGTGCTCATTCGGGCGATCTGTTCGTGTGGCTTGTTCCTCGGCGCTCTTCCCGCGCACTCAGTCACGCTGCGGGTTAGCGCTCGTTCGGAGCAGGCGCGCCGATCAGGTTTCCGAAGCGATGCAGCGTTCGCGTCATCGCTTGTTCGCGCACGTAGTGCTGCAACTCGATGCGCCCAGCCGGGAGCACGGGGGCGGTGGCGAGGTGCACGTGGGCTGCGTTCGCGGCGGCGTGGAGTCCGAGTTCGGGGGTCTCTCCGATCACCCGCACGCGGGTGACGCCGAGTTGGTTGAGCCGGGCTGCGAACTGGGTTTGGGACTCCTCGGCTTGGTGGCTCTCGATGACCTCCACACCGCAGGTTTCGGCGGCGATTCGCGCGAGGGAGACGGCGTTCTCGGTGGCGTTTGCGCCAATTCGCAGGGCGATTCGCGCGAGCGGGCGGTAGCGGAAGACGTTGGATTCGCAGAACAGGCCCGTGGGGTCGTGCTCCACCGAGAAGTGGGTGTTCCACTCGAAGCCGAAGTCGTTGCCCGCAGACTCGGTTTCGGGGTCGAGGGCAGCGTCGTTCGCGGTCCAGGTGCCGAGCTGCGCAACGTAGTTGGGGCCACCGGCCTTGGCGCCGCCGCCCACCGCGGATTGTTTCCAGCCGCCGAACGGTTGGCGCTGCACGATCGCGCCGGTGATTCCGCGGTTCACGTATCCGTTTCCAACCTCGATGCGGTCCATCCACTCGGAGATTTCGGACGGGTCGAGGGTGTGAATTCCGCCGGTGAGGCCAAAGTCGCTCGAGTTGGCGATCGCGATCGCGTGGTCCAGGCTCTTGGCGGCCATCAGGCCGAGCACGGGGCCGAAACACTCGGTGGTGTGGAACCACGAGCCTTGCTTGACGCCGAGCCGAACGCCGGGGGTCCACAGGCTGTTGTCGTCGTTCAGGGCGCGCGGTTTGACGAGCCAGTCTTCGCCGTAATCGAGGTTGGTGAGACCGCGGGTGAGGCGTTGATTGGCAGGCCCGATGAGCGGCCCCATGGTCGTCGCGAGGTCGGTCGCATGACCCACGGCGATGCTCTCTACGGCGTCGATGAGCTGTCGGCGGAAGCGGTCGGAGGCGTACACGTCGCCCACCAGAATCGCGATGCTGGCTGCGGAGCATTTCTGGCCGCTGTGCCCAAACGCGGACTTGGCCAGGTCGGCGACCGCCAAGTCGATGTCGGCGTTGGGGGTGATGATGAGCACGTTCTTGCCCGAGGTCTCCGCGAAGAGCTTGAGGTCGGGTTTCCACGAGCGGAACAGGTCGGCGGTCTCGCCGGCGCCGGTCAGGATCACGCCGTCGACGGAGGTGATCAGGTGCTTGCCGACCGCGTTCTCGGGCGTGCGCACAAACTGCATGGCGTCGCGCGGCACGCCGGCCTTCCAGCACGCTTCGGCGACGACCTCGGCGCAGCGGACCGTCTCTGGCGCTGGCTTGAGGATGACCGTGTTTCCGGCTGCGAGCGCCGCGAAGACGCCGCCGGCGGGGATGGCGACGGGGAAGTTCCACGGCGGGATGACGCCGATCACGCCCAGTGGCGTGAATGTGACGCCATGCTGCTCCAACTCCAGCGCGCGGTCGCCGTACCAGCGGGCGAAGTCGATGGCCTCAGCGACCTCGCCGTCGGCCTCGGCGAACGTCTTGTTGGCCTCGAGCATCATGGTTGAGATGAGCTGACCGCGTCGCGCAGAGAGCTCGTCCGCGACTTGGTGGAGGAGCGTCTGCCGGTCGGTGAGCGACGTGGCGGCCCAGCTCGGCTGCGCTTGCCGCGCGGTCGCCAGAATCGCGTCGACGCCTTCGATGGTGTCCGTGACGTCGGCGACAATGGGCTCTGCCGGTCGCGCGCACACCGCCGCGATCCAGTCGCGGTTCGCCGGTAAGACCGGGTCGGTCTCGGGGTCGTTCATGAACGGCTCCCCGACGGAGTACGGCGCGGTCTGCGTGGGGTCGTTTCGGTCCTGCTGACGCCGCGGCCCCTCGCGGAGGGTGGAGCGGATGGACAGCGCCAAGCGGAAGATGCGCTCCTGCTCGTCGAACGCCGCCGAGTCGGGCGTGAGGTCGAACAGGTGCCGCAGGAAGTTGTCGTCGGAGGCGTTCTCTTCGAGCCGACGGAACAGGTAGCTGATCGCGACGTCGAAGTCCTGATGGCGCACGGCGGGCGTGTACATGAGCATGGGCGACGCGTTGTTGGTCGTCTGCGCGACGGTCGCCGCGAGCGCGGGCGCCATGCCTTGGAGCATCTCGAACTGGACCCGCTCAGGCACGCCGCGTTGCTCGGCCAGCAGGTGTGTCCACGCGACGTCGAACAGGTTGTGGCTGGCCAGCCCGAGCCGGACGCCCGTCATGCGCTCAGGGGTCAGCAGCCAGTCGAGGCAACGCTTGTAGTTGGCGTCGGCCTCGACCTTGGACCCGTAGGGCGCCTGTGGCCAGCCGTGCATCGCGGCGTCGACCTTCTCCATGGCCAAGTTCGCGCCTTTGACGAGCCGAATCTTGACCTGACCGCCGCCGTTCTCGTGCCGCAAGTTGGCCCAATCGACGAGCCGCTGCATGGCGGGGAAGGCGTCCGGCAGGTACGCCTGGAGCACGATTCCGGCGTCGACGCGCAGGTACTGCTCTTCGCCGAGCACGGCCATGAACGCTTCGAGCGTGAGGTCCAGGTCGTGGTACTCCTCCATGTCGAAGTTCACGAATGTGGGCGGCTGCACCGACGACGCTTTGTCTACGAGGACCCGCAGACGCTCGGTCACACGCTGAAGGCTGTCCGCGTGCGCGAAGTGGTTCAGCTGGGACGCCACCGCGGAGATTTTGACGGACACGTAGTCGATGTCGGGCTGCTCCAGCAGGCTGAGCAGGCTCTCGAGCCGGCGCTGTGCCTCGCGCTCGCCGAGCACGGCCTCGCCCAGCAGGTTCACGTTGAGCGCGTAGCCGTCGGTACGTTGTACGGCGAGGTGCTTCGCGAGCTTCTCTCGTTCGGCCGGCGCGACCAGGTGTCCGACAATGCTCCGCATGCGGCGACGCGCCAAGGGCATGACGACGGCGGGCATGCGGGTGGCCATGACGGCGCCGGCGCGGAGCAGCTGCTTGTCCACCGGCGACAGGAAGTCCGGCAGGGTGGTGTTCTCGACGATGGCGGCGAGCTGGACGGCGGCCACACGATTGTTGTCGGGGCGCACCACGCGGTCGACGAACTGCATGACGAAGGCGACGCCGTCGGGGTCGGTGACGACGCCCTCAAGCTGCTTCATGGTGGCGCGGTCCGCGGGGGTTTCCAGCTCTTCGGCGCGGGTGAGCCAACTCCGAACGAGAGAGACAGCGGAATCGGCGAGGGTGTCGGCATCGACGGCGTCGAATGAATTGGTCATACCCCACACATACCATGGATTGCGCTTCCGGATGCGGGAGCCTGCCCGCGGGTCACGCGCTCTTTCGTTGCAGCGCGTTCCAGGCCATGACGCCACCGACCAGGTTGGTGACGTCGGTGAAGCCCATCTGCAGCAGGGCGGAGCTGGCCATGTAGGAGCGTGCGCCGCTGCGGCAGACGGCGAGGATGGGCGTGTCCTTTTGCCACTGCAGCGCGTGTGCGTTGAGCGCCTGCAGCGGGGCGAGCACGGCGTTTGGCAGGTGACCCTGCGCGAACTCCTGGGGGCTGCGCACGTCGATGATCAGGTGGTCGGAGTACTGGTCGAGCGCTTCGACACGGGCTTCTTTGATCACCGGCCGAGCGCGGACGGTCGGCTCCGTGCTGGCCATCGGCGGGGTGTCGTCCACCGGCTTGTTGGCCGGGACGCCGCACGCCATGTTCGCTGGCAGCGCTTCATGAATCCGCTTGGGATGCGCGAGCTTGAGGTCGTCCATGATCTGAACGAACTGCTGCTCGGAGATGCTCGTCTTGAGCCGTGGGTTGTGCGCCTTCTCCTCCGCTACCGTGCTCACAGTGTGCCCGCGGTAGTCGTGTCCGGGGTAGACGACGGTGTTGGCGGGCAGGGTGAAAATCTTGTCGTGCACGGAGTGGTACAGCGTGGCCGCGTCGCCTTGCTGGAAGTCGGTGCGCCCGCAACCACGGACGAAGAGGGCGTCGCCAGTGAACGCGAGGGTCTGGTCGTCGTCCTCGACGACAAACGTGAGGCAGCCACCGGTGTGGCCGGGTGTGCTGCGAACTTCGAGGGCGTAGCGGCCAAAGCCGAGGACATCGCCGTCGTTGAGCGCGCGGTCGGCACAGCCAACGCGGGACACAGCCGAGACGCCGGTCTTGGCGCCGGTCTTCTCGCGCAGCGCGCCAGACCCGGTGACATGGTCGGCGTGCACGTGGGTGTCGAGGGAGTAGAGCAGCGTGAGGCCAAGCTCGTCGATGAGCTGCAGGTCCCGATCAACACGCTCGACCACGGGGTCGATGATGATCGCCTCTTTGGAGTCCGGGTCGGCGAGCAGGTAGGTGTAGGTCCAGGTTGCTTGGTCGAAGAGTTGTTTGAGCAGCACGGGGTCTCCGGTGGTTGGGTCACCACGCCTCGTGGGGCGGGCGGCGACGGTGTTCACTAGGAGAGAGCCAAACCCTCGAAAAAGGGTTCAGCCGCTTGCGTATCGCCGAGCTCGGCGCGGCGTTTGCGTATCGCTGCGGGCGGCCTACAGCGCGCCGGTCGCCCAGGCCAAGCGCCACGCTGCGACATCCCGCCGGTGCGCCGCCGACACGCGCTGCGTCTGCGCGCCCACGTACACAGCCTGCGCCTCAAGCACGTCGAGGGAGGTCGCGGCGCCGGCGTCACGGGCGGCCTCGGCAAGGCGCACGGCTTCGCTCGCCAAGCGTTCTTGTTCCTCGGCCAGCGCGACCGTCGCTCGCGCGGACTCGAGCGCGTACCAGGCGTCCGTGACCTCGCGCTCGATCGTGGTGCGTGTGCGCGCCAGCTCGGCTTCCTGGCCCGCCGCCTGGGCTTCCACACGCGACTGTCGCGCGCGGCGCTGGCCGCGGTCGTAGGGCACCCAGACGAGGTTGGCTTGCAGCGCCCATTGGCCATGCTCGCCGTCGATGGCTTCGGCGGTGCTGGTGCCCGCTTGGCCGGTGACAATCAGGTCCGGCACCAAGCCCAGCCGCTCAGCGGATTCGGCCGACTCCAGCGCGCGCAGCGTCTGGTCGTGCACCAGCATCTCGGAGCGGGCGCGCAGCGCGTTGGCGATGTGGTCGTTGAGAGAGGTTGCCTGGAGGGAGCCGCCCGCGCCGCCCGGCCCGACCGCCTGCGTGACGTCCGGCGCGAACACCTGTGTGACGTCCTCTCCTCCGAGCAACGCGCCCAGCATCCGGAGCGCCTCTGCGCGCGCCCGCTCGGTCTCCTCCACCTGAATCTGCGCCGCGATGACCTCGGTTTGCGCCCGCCGCAGCGCGAACTCCGTGGCCATGCCGACCTCGACGCGCTGTCCGATGAAGTCGCTCTGCGCCTGGGCCAGCGCCTGCCGATTCTCGGCCACCTCCAGCGCTGCGCCCAGCGAGAGGATGCCGATGTGCAGCTCGATGGCAGCGAGCTCGATTTGGTCGATGACGACGTCCTGCTGGGCCTGTCCCGCCGCGACTTGCTCACGGGCCGCGCGGACACGTCTCCAGCCGTCGAGGTTCACCACTGGGGCGTCGAACTCCACGACCACGCGGGCCTGGCTGCCCGGCATGACGACCGGCGTGCCGATGTCGAAGCCCGGGATGTCGGGCAGGTCGAGTTCCACCTGCCTGTCCCGCTGCTCAAACTGTCCGGTGACCTGCACCCGAGGGCGTAGCGCCGCGCCGGCTTCATGCTGGGTGGCCTCGAGTGCGTCGACGCGGGCCTGCATGACGTCGACGTCGAACGCGGCGGCGCGGGCGAGTTCGCGGGTCTGTTCGAGCGTGAGTTCCACCGCCTGAGCGGCGTTCGACGCGAACAAGAGTGCGGCGCAGGCGAGGGCGGCAACGGCAACTCCGGACGGAGCAGGGCGGCGCGATGTGAAGTGCATGGAGAGCCTATTTCGTGACCGTTGGGTACGCATCAATCGAGCCGTTTGCGGAAGCGCATGGCCCCGATGATAAGGAGCACGAGCGTGTACACGGCGAGCGCGCCGGCCTCGAACCACAGCGCGCTCAGCGGTGTGCCGCGGACGATGATGCCGCGCAGAATCTCGATGAAGTAGCGCACCGGGATCAGGTACGTGATCGGCTGCACCGGCGCGGGCACCGACGACAGCGGGAACATGAACCCGGACAGCAGGATCGACGGCAGTAGGATCAAAAAGCTGACCTGCATCGCCTCTGTCTGCGTGCGAGCGAACGTTGAGATGATGACGCCCAGGGAAAGCGAGGTGATTATGAACAGCACGCTCAGGACGAGTAGGGCGGGCACGCTTCCGGCGATGGGGATGCCGAACGCGTGGACCATGGCGAGGAGCACGAGCACGGTCTCGATGATGCCGATGACCAAGTACGGGACCAGCTTGCCGACGAGCAGCCCCCACGCGGCGACCGGCGTGACCATGAGCTGCTCGAACGTGCCGTTCTCACGCTCGCGTACGATGGCGAACGAGGTGAGCAGCAGCGTGATGAGCTGCAGGATGATGCCGACGAGGCCGGGTACGAAGAAGTTCGCGCTCCGCAGGTTGGGGTTATAGAGCAGCCGCGGGCGAATATCGACGCGGGGCGGACCCGCGCGGCGTTGGTGGATGTCGGGCGTCTCGACGCGCACGTTCGCGTACTGACTGGGCGCCCAAAGGCCGATGGCCATGGCGGTGCTGAGCGCCGTGCTCGCCTCGGTGGAGTACGACCCGTCTACCATCACGAGCACCTCCGCCGCGCCGCCGCGTCGGAGCTCGCGGGCGAAGCCGTCGGGGATGACCACGCCGACCTTGACCTGGGCCGCCGTGAGCGCTGCGTCGAGTCCATCGGTGGACGGGAACACGGAGACCACATCGAACGTGGCTGTGTTCGCGAAAACCTGCTGCAACTCGCGGGACTCGGCGGTCGTGTCGAGGTCCACCACCGCGGTGGGGATGTTGGTCACCTCGAGGTCGATCGCGAAGCCGAACAGCAGCAGTTGGAACAGCGGGATCACGAACACGAAGCGCGTGGCGGGGTCGCGGATCACGTGAAGGAACTCCTTGTAGGCGATCGCCGTGAGCCCGTTGAACATGGAGTAGTTGGGCTTGGGGCCCGGTTCGGCCGCGCGCTCCGCAGGCGCAGGCGGTGTGGTGTCAGACATATTTCTCCGCCTCCTGCTCGCGCCGGGTTAGGGTGACGAACACGTCTTCGAGGCCTGGGCTGACCTCGCGAAAGCCCCAGTCGGTCTCGCCGCTGTTGCGGAGCAGGTCGCTCGCTTCGGCCTCCTCGAACGACTGCGCGACGCGGAGGTGCAGCGTGTCGCCGAAGATGGTCGCGTCTTCGACGCCCGGGAGCTGAGACACCGGGCTCAGCAGGCGGGTCGGGGTTTGGCAGCGCAGCTCCAGCCACCGGTTGCCGGTCGGGGTCACGTCGGGCAGCGCCTTGAGGCTCGCCGGCGTGCCGTGGACCAGGAGCGAGGCGTTGCGGATGTACGCGAGGTGCGAGCAGCGCTCGGCCTCGTCCATGTAGTGCGTGGTCACGAAGATGGTCACGCCGGCGTCGGACAGCTCGAACAGCAGGTTCCAGAGCGAGCGGCGGGCCACGGGGTCGATGCCCGCGGTGGGCTCGTCCAAGAACAGCACGCGCGGCTTGTGGAGGAGCGCCGCGCCGAGCGCCAAGCGCTGCTTCCACCCGCCACTCAGTAGCCCGGCGCGACGGTCCGCATACGGCGTCAGTCCGAGCGACGCGATCTGGGCGTCGACGGAGGTGCGTACCTCGGTCCGCGACAGCCCGTAGATGCGGGCGAAGAACTGCAGATTCTCCGCCACGCTCAGGTCCTTGTACAGGCTGAACTTCTGCGACATGTAGCCGTACATCCGGCGGATCTCGGCGGG
>CBDUJZ010000178.1:0-10520 GCA_965367675.1 uncultured Myxococcales bacterium
TCGGCTGGGCTGAGGTAGCGTTCGGGCGCACGCGACGCACCTCAGTCGAGCCGGTGCTCCAGCCACGACACGCGGCCGTCGATCACCGCATCGCGGATCATGCGCTCGCGGCGCGTGAGCTTGCCGTCGCCCGACTTGACCTCGACGAACACGATCTCCTCGATCTCGCCGTCGGACATGCCTTCGAACACCACGAAGTCGATCGGTGCGCCCAAGAAATACGCCTCGTCGACCTCTCCGGGGAAGCCGTCCGTGTACGGCGCCCACAGCTCCGCCACGCGACCCGCCATCTGACGGCGCGCGCCCTCGTGCGAGGCTGCGATGCGGGTCCGGCGGCCCATCCACCGACCGGTGGCAAACGCGACCCAGGTGAGCGTGAGGGCGGCGAACCCGGCGACCGCAAGCTGCCACAAAGCGACTTGAATTTCAGGCCATTGCATCGCGATCTCTCCTCAGTTGTGAACGTTCGGCGACCTTGCCACAAGCCGAGGCGCGAACGCGAGAAACCGCGTTGACGCCAAACCGGACCGGCCGTACCTTCCGCGACCACGTTCACTGCCACGTCCACTCTCGGAGAACCATGGCGATCGTCACCAAACAATCCACCGGCGAGCAAACGCGCGACGGCGCCGCCATCACCTCATTGCTGTCGAGCCACGGGCTGGTGTTCGAGCAATGGGACATCTCCAAGTATGACGCGTCGACCCGCCCCGAAGGCGTCGATCCGCAGGCGTTCATCTTGGACGCGTTCGCCGAAGAGGTCGCCGCCATCAGCAAGGCCCGCGGATACGAAACCGCCGACGTGATCGCGCTGCGGCCCGACACCCCGAACCTGGACGCCATCGAGGCCAAGTTCGACCGCGAGCACACGCACAGCGAAGACGAGGTCCGCTTCGTCGTCGACGGACGCGGCATCTTCGCCATCCGCGGTAAGGACGACGAGATGTACGACGTCGAGCTGCACCCCGGCGACCTGCTCGCCGTCCCCGAAGGCACCCAGCACTACTTCGTGCTGTGCGAGGACAAGAACATCCAGTGCATCCGGCTGTTCACCGACCCGAGCGGCTGGGTCGCTGATTACGTCGAGCCGCCGGCCTAAGCAGCGCTCATCCCGCCAGCCGAAAGAGCCTAGCGACAGGGCCAGTCGACAGGGCCAGTCGATAAGGGCCTGCCCTGACGGCTACCCGCGCCAGCGCAGCAGGTTGTCCATCGCGCGCTCCAAGTCCACCGGCTGCTTGGCGTAGCAGAACCGCACGTATTCCTGCCCGTCGTTGCCCGAGAAGAACGCGCTGCCGGGCACGCCAGCGACCTTCGCCTCGGACAATAGGCGCATCGCTGCAGCCTTTGCGGTCGGCTCGCCGAGCGAGCTCACATCGGCCAGCACGTAGTAGGCGCCGTCTGGAACGACCGGGTTCAACCCGACCTGCTTGAGCACGTCGCAGAACTGATTCCGCTTGGCTTCGTACGCCGTGCACATGTCGGAGTAGTACGTGTCGGGCAGCGTGCGAATGCCGTGCGCCACCGCCAACTGGAGCGGGTGCGGCGCGCAGATGTAGTTCAGGTCGTTCACCAGACCGATCGCCTGCGCGAGCTCCGGCGCCGCGCACGCGTACCCAATCCGCCACCCCGTGATGCTGAACGTCTTGGAGTAGCTGGTCATGGTGACCGTGCGCTCCTTCATGCCCGGAATCGTGGCCATGCTCACGTGCTCGCGGCCCTCGTACAGCACGTACTCGTACACCTCGTCGGTGATGCAGAGCAGGTCGCGCTCCATGCAAATCTCCGCCAGCGCCGTCAGCTCCTCGCGGGTGTACACCTTGCCGCACGGGTTCGTCGGCGTGTTCACCAAGATGCCCTTGGTCCGCGGCCCGATCGCCGCCTTGAGCGCGTCGTAATCGACCGCGAAATCCGGCGCCTCGAGACGCACGAACTTGGGCACGATGCCCGCCACCTCGGCCGCGTTCACGTGGTACCCGTAGAACGGCTCAAAGATGATGAGCTCGTCGCCGGGGTCGAACAGCGCCGTCAGCGTGCACACAAACGCGCCGGCCGAGCCGAGCGTCACCACGATCTCGGACTCCGGGTCGGCCTCGATCTTGTTGAAATGCCGCACCTTGTGGGACAGCGCCTCGCGCAACTCCACGAGCCCGTCGAACCGCGTGTAGATCGACCGGTTGGTGGTCACCGCGTCGATGGCCGCCTGCTTGACCACCTCGGGCGTGGGGACGTCGCAAATGCCCTGTCCCAAGTTCACACCACCGATGGCGTTGCAGGCTTGGGTCATGGCGCGGATCTCGGACTGGACCAGTCCCTCGGTTCGGCGGCTACGCATCGGTCTCTCGTCAGACTCGGAGTCGAAATAGGGTCCGGGCGATCTAACACGCCACGGGCGATTCAACAGCGGCTTTTGTACCGGCGCGATACGAGATTGCGACCATCGGGACACGCGGCTACAGCAAGGGCCAACGTTCCCCTCCGATGGCACCGACATGACCGAAACGCACCCCACCGACGCGCTGATTCAAGTCGGCCAAGAGATGTACCAGCGCGGCTGGATGCTCGCCACCGGCGGCAACCTGTCCGCTCGGCACGACGGCCGCGTGTTCATGAGCGCCTCGGGCGGCCACAAGGGTCGGCTCACGGCGGACGACTTCTTGCAGCTCTCCACCGACGGCACGGCACCGGCGGGAGACATCATCGGCCCCACGTCACGCCGCCCGTCCGCGGAGACGGTCGTGCACGTGGCACTGTACCGCGCCGCCGCCGACGCTGCGCACGTCGGCGCGATCGTGCACGTGCACGCGCCCTACATGACGCTCGTGAGCCGCCACTATCAGTCGCGCGGGTTTGTGCGATTCGAGGGCTGGGAGTTCATCAAAGCGCTCGGTTTCTGGGCGCCAAACGCCGTGGTGAACATGCCGATCGTGAACAACCACCACGACATTCCGACGCTCGCCACGGCGGTGGTTAACGCGTCGTTTGGCGTGCAAGCGGACAACGCCGACGCCCCCGCAGCCCCGCCCGCGGTGCTGGTCGCCGGACACGGCGTGTACGCCTGGGGCGCCACCGTCGCCGACGCACAGCGTCACGTCGAAGCGACCGAGTTCTTGTGCCGAATGGTCTGGGAATCCCGCTAGCGCGCTACCAGTGGACGGCCACTTTTCCGATCGACTTGCGGCCGTGCAAGAACGCGTGGGCCTCGCCGACCTGATCGGCTGAGAACCGACCGCCGACGTGAACCTTCAGGTCGCCGCGGGCGGTCAGATCGATCACCGCGTCGAGCACGCGTGCCATCGTCTTCGGGCGGTCGTCCGCGATGCGCAGCATGTTCACGCCGATCACCGACTTGCTCGCCATCAGCAACGGGATGGGGTGCGTGAACGGGAAGCCGGCGGCCATCTTAATCGTCCGAAAAATGTTCTTCCGCGGGCCGGCTTGTTCCGCCGCGCCGTAGCAGACCACGCGCCCGCCGCTGCCGAGCAGCTTGTACGCGCGGCTCACCGAGCTACCGCCGATCGAGTCGAACGCGATGTCGATCGCGTTCTCGCCCACGAGGCCGCGGATCACCTCGGCGAAATCGTTCTCGTTGTAGTTGATCGGGTGGTGCACGCCGAGCTCGCGAAGGAACGCGATCTTCTCGGGCGAACCGGCCGTGGCGAAGATCTCCGCGCCGCGGCGCAAGGCCAACTGCACGAGCCCAATGCCCACGCCGCCCGCGCCGGCCTGGATGAGCACGCGGTCGCCCTCGTGGATCCGCACCATCTCCTCGGCGCAGTAGTACGCGGTGCCAAACTGCGTGGGCAGGCCCAGCGATTCCGCCGCGTCGGCGTCTTCGGGAATGCGCGCGACCGCCAGATGGTCGGTGACCGCGAGCGTCGCGTATCCGCCGAATCGGGTGAAGCCGAGCACCCGGTCGCCGGCCTTCACGCGCGACACCTCCGCGCCCACGGACTCCACGCGACCAACCACCTCGTAGCCGAGCACAGCGGGCAGCGGCGGAGCGTCCTGATACACGCCAATTCGGGCCATGCAGTCGGCGAAATTGAGCCCAAAGGCCTCGACCTCAATGCGAACATCGGTCGGTCCCACCGCGGGATCGGGAAGCGTTCGGCGTTCGAATGCCGTCTCGGCCGCTCCATGTCGGACCAGTACCATCGCTTCCATGTGTCGCTCCGTTCGCTCGATTCGAGCGTGTGTTGAGGTTGTCGCGCTCGGTCGCGCGCGCTAGTGGGTGCAGGCGGCCGAGACTGTGCACCGCCAAAATGATTTCAACCCTTTAGCCCCTTTACCGTCAGCGCCATGTACAAGTTTGATCTGAGCGAAGAGGAAATCGCAATTCGTGACACCGCCCGCGCCTTCGTGCGCGACAAGGTCATCCCCGTGGCCGGCGAGTTGGACGAAAAGGCGGAGTTCCCCCACGAGATCTGCCGCGAGGCATGGGAGCTGGGCCTCATGAACGCGGAGCTGGAGCCGGAGTACGGCGGCCTCGGTCTGGGAATCTTCGAGAACTGCCTGATCAACGAGGAGCTCGCGTACGGCTGCGTCGGCGTGGCCACCACGATCACCGGCAACACGCTCGCGTGCACCCCGATCATGATCGCTGGCACCGACGAGCAAAAGAAGGAGTACTTCGGCCGACTGACCAGCGACTGCCTCTACGCCGCATACGCCACGTCGGAGCCCGACGCCGGCAGCGACGTCGCCGGCCTCCGCTGCAAGTACGAGAAGAAGGGCGACACCTACGTCCTCAACGGCTCGAAGCAGTGGATCACCAACGCGTCCCACGCCAACTTCTTCGTCATCTTCGCCACCAGCGACGCGTCCAAGGGACACGGCGGCATCTCGGCGTTCATCGTCGACGCCGACTCCCCCGGGCTCGCCGTCGGTAAGAAGGAAAACAAGATGGGACAGCGCGCGTCCAACACCGCGCAGGTCCACCTCGAAGACTGCGTCATCCCGGCCGCCAACCTGCTCGGCCGCGAAGGCGACGGCTTCAAGATCGCCATGCGCACGTTCGACCGCACCCGCCCGGACATCGGCGCCTTCGCCTGTGGCATCATGCGCCGCTCGATCGACGAGTCGGTCCGCTACGCCAAGGAGCGCAAGACGTTCGGCGTGCCGATCGCGTCGCACCAGGCCATCCAGTTCATGATCGCCGACATGGCCATCGCGTACGAGGCCGGTCACCTGCTCACCTTCAAGGCCGCCAGCTTGCTCGACTCGGGCGCGCCGGCGACCATCGTCAGCTCGTACGCCAAGGCGTTCGCCGCCGACAACGCCATGAAGGTCGCCACCGACGCCGTGCAGATCTTCGGCGGCAACGGCTACGTCAAAGAGTACCCCGTCGAGAAGCTCATGCGTGACGCCAAGCTCCTCCAAATCTACGAGGGCACCTCGCAGATCCAGCGCGTCATCATCGCGCGGCACGCGCTCAAGTAGCCCGCGCCACACGTCGTCGTTGCGCCGCCAGCCCGTACGCGGGAGGATGAGTCGGTGCTTGGTCTTCGAATCTTGAGCCCCCAGCGTCCGATTCATGGCACGCGAGCAATCGAACGGTCCCCGATGGACGCTCTTCGCCGGTATCACCCTCGCGGTGAGCGGCGTAGCGTTCGTCGCGATGCTGCTCCCGCAGGTCTCCTGCGTGCTCGGGGACCTCGGCGATCCCGACGACACCCGTAAGTTCGGGCCCATCCTGAACACCTGCCGCGAGGCGACGCCCATTCTCGCGTCGCCAGCGTGGCTGCTCGGACTGGCGGTCGTCGGTGCCGTCGCGACCGCCGTGTTCGCCTGCATGCAGGTGATCAGCGCGCGCCGTGAAGCCGCCCTCGCGACCGCCAGTCAGCGCGCCCTGCGCTCCTCCGCGCACAAACTCAGCGTGGTCCCCGATGACGACGGACCTCCCGAGGTCCCCGCCCTCCCCCACGTGCCGCCGTTCGTCCCCGATATCGAGCCCAACCGCTTCCTGCGAGAGGACACGTCCGGGATTCGAATGATCGTCGACGCATCAGACGACCCCCTCGCCGGGTTGGACGCCTTGGCGAACTCGGGCTCCGGCCTCGCGACCAGCGCCCGCGGTGCGGTCGTCTCCGGCGCAAACCCGATAAAACCAGCGCCCGTCCGCGCCCCCGAGCCCGCTCCCGAGCGGCCGGCCTTTTACGATGAGCCGCCCCCCATCGGCTCCGCACCACCGCTTGGCTCCGCCCCGCCGCTCGGCTCACCGCCACCGCTCGGCGGCCTGCCTCGATTTACCCCGCGCAACAACACGTCCGACGAGACGCTACTGCCGGACGTCAACGACGACGGCTTCTTGAACGAGGCGCCCGACGGCACCTGGAAGCCCGTGCCCGCGGCGCCCTCCGCCGGCAACAGCGCCGTCCAAGAGACGCGCACCTCGACCCCGTTCGACGAGACCGCCGTCGGTGCATCAGCGGCCCTCGCAGCCTCGTTCGATCGCGCAGCCTCCGAGGCCGCGAGCAAGCCGATGCCCAGCAGCCCGCTGCACGCGCAGCCGAACAACGGACTGCACGACGACTTCCTCGCCGACGAGACCTTCCCATCGGTCAACAACGTCACGCTGCCCTCCGCCGACGGGTTCAACCTCCCAGCCGAAGACGCGCTGCCGTCGCTGGATGAAGTCGACCTCGGCCGACCGGCGGGCCGTCTTGAGAGCCACAGCACCGGCCGCACCAACCGCGATCCCTTCGCCGCCCGATCCGAGTCCCAACTCGAGGCCAACGAGACCGACTTCAACGCGCCCGGCGTCCCCGTCGGGTCCGAGGATACCCTCCCCGCGATGCCGCTGCCGCGCCAAATCAGCGACTCGTTCGCCACGTTCGGCAAGGACTCCTTCGCCCCGGTGCTGCCCTCCAAACCCCTCGTGGGAGACGGCATCCTCGTCATGTTCCGGACCCCGCGCGGCGCCCCGATCGCCCCGCGCACGGTCCGCGTCGAAAAACCCGGCGTCAGCGTTCGCGCGTGGGTAGGAGCGACCGAACCCGGCATGATGCACGTCCCCGGGCTGGAGGCCGGCGAGTACACGATCCGCTTCGAAGACGGCGGCTTCATGGCGATCCCAGGCGGCGAGATGCAGCGCGCGATCACCATCCCGGTGACGACGTCACCCGTGCACGGCCCCACCCAACTGCGCGCGCACGACTCCACCGTGCTGTACGTCTCCAGCTACGGAAACCCAGGCAACTCAAACGGCCAGCGCAACGCCCCCTTCCCATCGCTGCGTGCCGCCCTGGACCACGTGGTCCTACGCCGCCGCGCAGGCGACCCCACCTTCCAGAGCGTTGAGCTTCGCGTCGACCCGACCGCCCGCCTGCCCGGCAGTCGCCACGGCCTCGCCAACGGTCCCAGCGCCAAGCACTGGGCCGCCTGGTGGAACGGCGACAGCTTTGACGCCAGCGTCCCGTGGACCCGGCCCGCCAAGCACGAGAACCTGCGCGCCGAGGCAACCGACGGCGCTGCGCTCGGCGAAGAGATCACCCTCAAAGACCTCGAAGACCTCCGGATCGTGAACTCCGCCTACGCCGGTCTCCGCGAGCGTGTCGCGCTCTCGCCCGGGTTCGACATCAACTTGGAACACGAACTCGCCGCGATCCCGCTCGCACAGCTCGGCCCGCCGCCCAAAGGCCCGCGCGCCGGCTTCCGCGTCGAGATCGCGAACTGCAGCCGCGTGTTCATCGAAGGCGTCCATATCCTCGGCTGCGAAGGACAAAGCGGCCTCGCGATTCGCAACTCCGAAGCGGTCTCCGTACGGCGCTGCTGGATCGACCTCTTCTCCAGCGGCTCGACCCAACGCAGCGGCGTATTCGGCGTGGGCCGCGGCGTGCAGATCGACGAGAGCGGCGGGGCCAACGCCGACACCGCCGTCGTCCTCGAGACGTGCGACATCGGCTGGAACACCGCCGCGCGACGCGCCGTGCCCATCCGGGGCGCCGGCGTCGCGGTCTTCCAATCCAACCTCGAACTCACCCGCTGCCACGTGCACGACAACGTCGCCACACAGGAGCCGCCCGGCTTCGTCGTGACCGGTGAGAGCAAGGTCCAGGGCGTCGACAACCACCGCTCCAGCAACGAAGTGCTCATCGGCTAAGCGGCGGCGCTCGGCTACGGCGGTGCTCGGCTCAGCAGCGACCCTCGGCGAACCGGCGGCTGGTCAGCCCCTAGCGCACGCCGTGCTCTGTGAGCCGCGTAATCTCCAGCTTGTACACCAAGTGGGAGTGGGACACGCGGTCGGCGGCGCGCACGGCCACGATCGGCACGCCCACGTAGCGCGACAGGTCCACATCGATGACCGCCACTTCCCGGCCGCCCTCTGAGCTGGCGTCGATGACCTCGGTCGTGGTGCCCTGGCGGTCCGACACCTCAAGCGCGAGGTCGAGCCCCGGCACGCCGCTCACCAGCAGCCGGTAGCGCCCCGAAGTGTCACCGCGCGGAAGCCAGAACCGGTCCACATCGCCTGACCAACCGATCGCGCCCACGACCACCGCGCGGACTTCGTCCACCTCGCCGTCCACAAGCACCAACGTTTGCGGAGCACGCTCGTTCGGCTCGACCTCTTCGTCGTCAAACGCCGGACGGAAGTGCGTGGTGAGCGTGTACGACGCATCTACACCGGCCGGCGCGCCACCGCGAACGTACACGTACACGTCCTGTTCGAGCGACGGGGCGTTCGGAACAAACTCCACGCCGCCCGCACCGGCCGAGTCACTGCGGGCGATCAAATTGCCCACGGTGTCGACCACCTCGAGTGACAGATCCACCGACGCGGCCGGGGTCACGGTAACTCCGATGTAGTGGCCCGGGTTCGGGTTTGAGATGCGGAACACATCCACGTCTTCAGCGCTGTTCGCGGCGACCAACTCACCGCGGACGGAGCCTCCCGACCGAACGTGCGTCGCGGTCGCCAAGTCCGCGTTGGGCTCACGCTCCGACGCACGCTCCGTGCCGCCTCGAACCATGGCCGCGTAGACCGCACCGAGGCACAGGAGAACCGCCATGACGGCCACCGCCATCGACAGCCCGCGCTGCAGTCGAAGCCGGCGCTCGTAAACCTCAAACTCCTCGCGCGTACCCACCAGCGCCCGGTCAAACGACGGCGCATCCGCCACCGCGCGGGCGACCGGTTTTGCGCCGGAGCTGTCCGCGGACGTTGCGGCCCGCGCAAACGCACGCGCGAACGCCCCCACGTCCGGGTAGCGGTCACGCGGCAGCTTCGCCAGCGCCCGTCCAACAACTGGATCCAACGGGGCCAACCGGGGGTCGTGGTCCGCGAGCAACGGCACCGGCTCATGAATGTGCATGTGCAACACACCGAGCGCCGTGGTGTGCACAAAGGGCGCGTGGCCCGTAAGCAAACGGAACACCAGCGCGCCCAAACTGTAGATGTCGGAGCGCGCGTCCACGGGCATATCGCGGATCTGCTCGGGCGACATGTAGTGCGGCGTCCCCATCACCAGACCCGCTTCCGTCTGCTCATTCACTCCCGTCTCGTCGCGGGACTCGGCGAGCTTGGCGAGTCCAAAATCGAGCACCTTCACGTGCTCGACGACGCCGTTGCGGTCATCGAGCAAGAAGATGTTCGCCGGCTTCAGGTCTCGGTGCACGATGCCCAGGCTGTGCGCCTCGGAGAGCGACCCAGCGATCTGCCGCACGATGTTCGAGACGCGCTCGGGGCTCATCTTGCCCTCTTCGCGCAGCACATTTCCAAGGTCTCGGCCGCTGAGCAGCTCCATGACCAGATAGACGAGCCCGTCCGACCGACCGTAGTCGAACACAGAGACCGTGTTGGCCGACGTAAGCCGACTGACCGCGCGCGCCTCTTGGTTGAAACGGCGCACCATCTCGGGGTCGCGCGAAAGCTCGCCGTGCAGCAGCTTCATCGCGGCGACTTTGCCGATCTGCACGTGCTCGACGCGATACACAGCGCCCATGCCGCCGCTGCCAATCCGGGCCAGAATCCGGAACCGACCGCCGACGACCGCGCCCACGAGCGGGTCCATGAACGGCCGCGCCGACTCCACGTTGGCGCAAGCGCTGCCGCAGGACCGGCAGAACCGGTACCCGTCGGGCTGCGCGTTCCCACACGAGCGACATACGAACGTGGGCTTGCGGGTCGACGCGACGCTGTGCGCGGGTTCGCGTGTGGGCGGTGGCGGCTGATCGCTCATGCGAAGTTCAACGTTGCGTGCATGAGGAAGCAGTTGCCGAGTAGTGCCGCCGGGGCGACCAAGTCAGCGAAGTAGCAGGAAAATGGCGAGCAAGAGCAACATGCCGATTCCGGTCAGCGCGATCCAGAGCGTCGAGCTGGAAGATTCGGCTGGAAGCGGCTCGGGAGCGGCGTCCGCCACCTCTTCAACCAACGCAGGGGTCTGCTTTGGCGTGGGGCGGCGCGCGGCAACAACCGGAGACAGAATGATGGGCGTCGGGCGATTCGACCGCGCAATGTCCACGAGCGGTGTGGCGGCGGCGGAGCGGATCGACGCCTTGGCTCCGTCCGGCGATTCGACGTC
>CBDUJZ010000179.1:0-10374 GCA_965367675.1 uncultured Myxococcales bacterium
CGTGGCCTCGCCTCTGGGCCGTGCACGAGCACACGGAAGCCATGCCTCGCCCCTCCCACGCCGCCCTCGCCGAGCGCAGCCGCCCCCTTGCCGTTCCCACCAACCCCGCTAAAACCCACCACACACCCTCATCCAGCCGACGCACCCATGTTCCAGCACCGCTTCCAACGCCGCGCCATCCCGATCGCCCTCCTCGCGACCGCCCTCACCGCGAGCGCCTGCTCCGACGATACCCCCGAGGACGCGGACACCGGCGTTGATGTCTCTGAGGACGTCGCAGACACGACCGAATCGGACACCACGCAGACTGACGCGACCGACGACGCAACGGATAACGACGCCGACGATGCAACGGACGATGTGCTGGACGCCACCGATGACGCAGCAGACGTCGCGCCCGACACCGGCCAAGACGCCACCATCGAAGACGCCGGCCCCGACCGCACCTTCGACCCCTGGACCACCTGGGCCGAGCCCCCCGCCTGCGGCACCCCAACGGAGTGGCCCGGCATGCTGCCCGGCCCCACCGACGACGGCTTCGACGCCGACCTGGCCCTCAAGGCCCGCCAGCTCGAGCGCCAGTTCCACAACTTCAACACCTTCGGCGTCGGCGTGAACCGCGAGCTCTCCGTGAGCCTCGCCAACACCGACGACCGCGACACGATCACCGAGTTCATCACCACCACAGACGAGTGGGACTTCGAGGCGTGGTCCGGCCGATCGCCCGGCGACCTCATCACCGGATACAGCAAAGTCGCCGGCGCTTACGGCGGTGTGGGCGCGGCCGCGGACGCCTTCCGCTACGCCACCTTGCTGCGCGAGGGCGCTGACTGCGACGACATCGAGCGCGCCCGCGCCTTCATCGTCACCAACCTCGACGCCATGCACCTCGCCACGGCCATCACCGGCGAGCCCGGCGTCATCGCCCGCGGATTCGCGCGCGTCGACCAGCCCGGCTCGTTCCACGACGTAGTCCCGTTGTTCGACGAGGGCGGCGCCTCACTCCCCGAAGAAAAGACCAACGGCACCTGGCGCGCCGACAACTCCGGCCTGTACCCCGACTACGTCTGGGAGGACTCCTGCAGCCGCGACATGCTCATCGGCTGGGCCATCGGCATGGCCGCCACCTGGGAAGTCATCGGCAACGACCCCAACTTCGACGACGCGCTCAAGGCCCGCCTGCAGGACGACGCCCGCGCCATCGCCGCCTCGCTCATGACGGTGCAAGACTCCGGCTTCGACATGGAAATCCGCGACGCCGACGGCCGCATGACCTTCCACGGCATCCTTCACCACGAGTCCGTCGACCGCGCCTACTTCCGCGGCCTCAACAACGGCTTCAACGCCATCATGGGCCTCGGGATCATGGGCGCCTTCGCGTACATCACCCAAGACGAAGCCATCGAGGACTTCATCTACGACGACCTCATCGACCAGCGCGGCTACCTCGACATCATCGTCAACAACCTCGACGGCCTCGACCTCGGCATCGGCTCCAACTTCTCGGGCTACAACATGGCCACCCAAGGCGGCTGGCTCTCCCAGCGCTACCTACGCAGCCCCGAAGCCCGCGACGCCGCCCGCGAGTCCTTCCGCACCGCCATCTACGACCGCGGCGGAGACCGCCAGCCCCGAGAGCAAAAACAGACCTTCTTCGACTTCACGTATGCCACCGGATTCACTGGCGAATCCGCATTCACCACCGCAACCACCACGCTCCCCTCCGACGCCCTCACCGCCATCTCCAACGGCCTCGAAACGCTCGGTGAGTGGAACGACATGCCGTACTGGAGCTTCGGTGCCGACAACTGCGACGAAACCGAGCTCGAATCCGGCGACTGCATCGGCGTAGACGGCACCCCCATCACCGTCCTCAGCTCACCCGGCCGCAACGGCACCATCGTCGCCGCCGAGCCCGTCCCCATGCGCATCCGCCCCTCCAGCAACTACTGGTGGCGCTCCAACCCGTACGGCCCCAACGGCGGCGGCGACGGCAGCGGCCTCTACCCCGGCAGCGACTTCCGCTTCGCCTACTGGATGGGCCGCTACTTCCAGGCCGCACCCTAGCGAGCTAACCAATTTGAGATCTCTGCACCGAATCCACCCTTCCTGAGCGAAGTCGAAGGACAGGTTTCACCCACTTCCAGGCCGCACCCTAGCGAGCTAACCAATTTGAGATCTCTGCACCGAATCCACCCTTCCTGAGCGAAGTCGAAGGACAGGTTTCACCCCAACCCGAATCCCTCCGGCAGCGGCTCCCGCGACGCACGCCAAGCGCTCGGCACCTTCGCCGCGCCAGCGCCGAGCACACCGCCAACGATCGCGCACAGCGTATCGGCGTCGCCGCCCGCACGCGCGCTCAACCACAGCGCGTCCTCAAAGCTGTCGCCGTGAAACGCCACCACCCACATGCACAGCGGGATGGTGTCCACCGCCAACCGCTCCGCGCCGTGACCCAGCGCCCGAACCGCCTCCACAAGCTCGCTCCGCTCTTCGTCCGCCGCCCGCGCGAGGCCGTCGTGAATCGGCCCACGCGGAACAAAACGCTGGAGCTCAGACAAGAACTTGGCGCCGGTCGGACGGTCGCCGCCAAAACGCAGCGCAGCTGCCACCGCCACCGCGATCGCACCAGCGACCGCGTCTTGGTGCGTGTGCGTGACCACCGCGGACGCCCGCGCCTCGTCGGCCGCACGGGCAGGGTGCATCGCAAACCACGCGCCGATGGGAGCGGCCCGCATCGCCGCCCCGTTGCCGCTCGAACCCGCGCCATCGAACAACCGGCTCGCCGCCACTTGGGGGTCCGCACCCTGCTCCAACACCGACAGCAACTTGTGCGCGCTCGGCCCATATCCGCGATGCGCACCCTCGGCGTATCGCCGAGCAAAGGCCGACGCCAGCCGAGGGCCGTCGATCTCGCCGCGCTCAAACAGCTCCTCGACCACCGACAGCGCCATGTGCGTGTCGTCGGTCCACGCCCAAGGTCCAGCGGGCACCTCACGCGTCGCAAACACCGAAGGGTCCACCTCCTGCATCCGCTTGCCGAAGGCGTCGCCCACCGACAACCCGTCCAAGCTGCGCAACGTGCGCTCGCGATGATTCATCCTTCCATCCGCGCGATAGACGCCGCCAGCGACTCGAGCCGGCCGCGCGTTTCAATCTGCTCATGCCAGGCTGCCGGGAACGCGTCAAAACCGAGCGCAGCGCCCACAAACGAGCCCGCGATGGCGGCGATCGAGTCCGAATCGCCACGCGTCACAGCGGCGCGATTCAGCACGCCCACAGCGTCCTCCGGCGACCGCAGATAGCAGTACAACGCCGTCGCCAGCGCCTCCTCGGCGATCCAACCGCTGCCGGTCAAATCGCACGGGTCAGCCGGCGGGTTCGGGTCCTTGAGGCCGGCTTCAACACGGTCGAGCGAACGCAAACACTCCGACCAACCGCGGGCGATGAACTGCTCCGCGCTGTCGCTGCCCGGCTGCTCCCAGAGCGTGCTCAGCCACACCCCGTGATACGTAAACTGCCGCGCCTCAGCGTGCGCGCGCAGGTCCGCGAGCAGCCCATCGGGCGCGCCACCATTCACCAAGTATTGCACCACGCGCGCCGTCAGGTCCGAGGCCGCCAGCGCGGTCGGATGCCCGTGCGTCATCGCCGCCTGCATCTGCGCCAGCGTCGAAATATCGAGCCGCGCGCCGTCCTCCGTCAGATGCAGCCCTTCAAGCGGCAGCAGCCCGACCGGAGCTACCCGCATATTGGCGCCGCAGCCCTTGGACTGCGTGATCGTGCAGCTCAACCACGGAAACCCCTGACTCAGCCGCGCCGCGGCGCTCAGACACGTCAGCCCTGGCGCCCGGGTGTTGTCCGAGCTGTGGAACCACGCCGCGAACTTGGCCGCCAGCGCCGCCTGCACGCCGCTCACCGTCGGGCCGCTCCCAAAGGCGGCGATGAGCGCCTCGCCCACCGCGGTCGCCATCTGCGTGTCGTCAGTGATCAGCGCCGGCGAGCCCTCGAGCGTCATCGGGCCGTTCGGCGGCCACCGCGCGAGGATATCCTCCGTCGACATGAACTCCGCCGCTGCCGCCAGCGCGTCGCCGTACGCCATGCCAAAGATGCTGCCCCGAATCCGCTCTGTTCGTGTGATCATGCCCGTGGTCATAGACCATTCCCCCGCTTCAGGTCTCGGATTTCTCGCGCGTATCCGCCCGACAGAATCGGGAACCGGCACCACGTCTTGGGATCCACGTTCTCGTCGTCCACATGGAACGTCGGCGCGTACCGCTCCCGCTTCCACTGCGACCGACACCACATGGTGAAGAACCGCTCAATCCACGCCTGAAGCTGCGCAGCGGACACGTCCGGATACTGCGGCCGCAGGCTTTCAAACACCTCCACGGGCGCTTGTTTGTCGCGCACCGCGAGCTCCTCGATCGCGTCCAGCACGTCGTACGGCATCAGGTCGGCCTCGTCCGTCTGCCCCTCCGATGGCGGGCGCAGCTCCGCGGTCGGCTGCTGCACGTTCACCGCGCGCACCGCCGGGATAGGCCCAAGCCCCTCGGGGCCGGTCGTCTCAAGCCACCGCAGCCACTCCCGCAGATACGCCTTATTGATGCCCGCGATCGGCGAGATGCCCCCGCACGTGTCGCCGTCCATGGTCGCGTAGCCCACCGAACACTCGGAGCGGTTGCTGGTCGAGAGCAGCAGCGAACCCGACAGATTGGCCAGCATCCAAACGCCCGGTCCGCGCACCCGCGCCTGGATGTTCTGCAACGCCAGGTCGTCGTTTTCCCACGTCAAATCGCGGCCCAAAGCGCCCTCGACCATGCCCACGTAATGCTTCACCAGCGGGTCCACGTCGAACTCCAAAAAGCGCGCGCCAATGCCCTCGGCCACGTCCCGCGCGGCGTTGCGCGTGGTGTCCGAGCTGTTCTCCGTGCCCTGATACGCACACGTGAGCAGCTCGCCGACCAACGCCTCGGCAGTGTCGCCCTTGAGCCCGATGTAACCGAGCCGCGCCTTGAACCCGTCAACGCCCAACTGCTGGCAGCCGAGCCGAACGGACATGGCCACCAGGCACGCCACCGCGGTGGAATCAGCGCCGCCCGACAGCGACACCACAAAGCCCCGCGACCGCGACTTACGCAGGTAGTCGAACAGCGCCAGCGACACCGAACGCACAAACTCTTCCTCGCGCAGCCACGGCCCCGTCTCCCACGACGCGGGCACCGGACCAGCCGGCTCGGGCGAGTGCGCGCCCGTGCGAAACGCCACGTCCACGGTGTTCTCGTCGTGCCCCACCAATGGCCGGAAGCTCGCCGTCGACGACTGGATGCGCCGCGTGCGATCGATGTCGATGACCCGCGAGGTCAGCGTCACCCGGTGGTACGAAAACCGCTCGCCCTCCGCCTCGAGCGCGCCCGCCGAAGCGATGAGCGCGCCGCCGTCGTAAATCGCCCGACCCGACTCGTTACCCATCAGGTTGGTGTACACATACGTGACGCCGAACGCGCGTGAGCCTTCGCGCACAAACCCCTTACGAACCGGGAACTTATCAAACGCGAAGTGGCTCGCGCTCGGGTTCAGAATGATGTCGACGCCGCGCCGCGCCAGCGCGTTTCCAGGCCGCCCCGCCACCCACGCATCTTCGCAAATCTCGAACCCCAGGCGCACCCCGCCCACGTCGAACAGCAGGTCGCCGAGCGGGAAATCACCGGTGCCCACGGGGATTTGCACGCGCACGCCGGCCGGCCACGGTTTGAACCACCGCGGCTCGTAGTGCAGCCCCTCGCCGGCCAGGTGCTGCTTGGCCACAAAGCCCGCGATCGCGCCGTCGACCAGCAAGCACGTGGTGTTGAACAGCGCGTTGTTGAACAGCACCGGAAGGCCCACCGCGACCACCAAACCGTGACTCTCCGTCGCCAGCTCCGCCACCATCTCCATGGCCTCGCGGCGCAGCGCCGGCGAGTTGAACATGTCCTCGCAGCCGTAGCCCGTGATGCTGAGCTCCGGCAGGCAGAGCACGTCCACCGACGCCTCCCGCGCCAAGTGCATCGCCGTCAGAATGTTTTCTTTATTGCCGTCCCAATCGAACGGCGTCTGATTGAGCGTGGCGGCGGCTACTTTAACAAGGCGCATCGGCGGTCCGGGGCAAACGAGGAGTCGCCGCCATCTTCATCATCTTACCGGCCTCCGACAAGCGCCGCCGAGCGCCGCCCGCCGGCATCCCCGCCAACCCCATGCCCAAGCGCAAACCACGGGCGAGGCCATGCCCCGTCCCCGCCACACCAAGCACCGCACCGAGCGCCACACCCTACCGCGCCACCTTCCCCTTCCCACGCAGCAGCCCCACGCAGAACCACATGAACGCCAGCGCGCCACCGGCGAACAGCACATCGCCAACCACCCGCGCCCAGCGCAGCTTCATCATCAGCGGCGTCTGCAGGAACTCCGCGCTCCGCGCATACCAGTAGCCCACCTCCACCGACGCCTCCGTCTGCAGCAGCCCCACTGGCAACAGGCTGATCGTCACCATCAAGAACAGCCCGCCGTTGAGCAGCCAGAATGCCCAGAACAGCGGCCGCTCGTTCCACTCCCGATCGGCGGTCGCTGCGCGCGCGCAGAACAGCAGCAAGGCCAAGCCGAGCATGCCGTACACACCGAACAACGCCGCGTGAGCGTGGACCGGCGTCGTGTTCAGACCCTGCATATAATACAGCGCCACCGGGGGGTTGATCATGAACCCAAACAGGCCCGCGCCGATGGCGTTCCAGAACGACACCGCCAAGAAGAAGTAGATAGGATACCGGTACTTACGGACCCAGCTACCGCTTCGAGACAGCTGCAGGTTCTCCCACGCCTCGTGCCCAATGAGCACCAGCGGGACCACCTCTAGCGCGCTGAACACGGAGCCCCACGCGGCCACCATCTGCGGCGTGCCCGAGTAGTACAGGTGGTGCAGCGTGCCGATGATGCCGCCCGACAGGAAAATCGCGGCAGCCGCCACCACGGCCCGCTCGGTCGACTTCGCTTCCAGCAGCCCCAGCCGCGCGAACAGGAACGCGAACACCACCGTCGCGAACACCTCGAAGAAGCCCTCCACCCACAGGTGCACCACCCACCAGCGCCAATACTCGGCGATCGACAGGTGCGTTTGGTGTCCGTAGCCCAACGCGGAGCCGTAGAAGCCCGCGATGGCCAGCGCCGACAGCACGAACATGAGCAGCAGACCGCGCGTCTCGTTGTCCCGTCGAAGCAGCGCCGGCATCACCGCGCGCAGCACCAACGTGACCCACAAGAACAGCCCCACCAACAGCCCAATCTGGAACGCGCGGCCCAGGTCCACATACTCATAGCCGCTGTGCCCAAAGTAGAACCGCGTCACGTCGTTATCGAACATGTGCATCACGCTCATCCACTGCCCGCCCATGGAGCCGACCACGATGAGCACCAGCGCGCCGAGCAGCGCCCAAGCGCCAATCGCCTGCCCGCGAGGCTCGATGCCGCCGATGGAGGGCGCCACGAACAGCCCCGCTGCGAGCCAGGCCGTCGCGATCCAGAGCACGCCGAGCTGCGTATGCCAGGTGCGCGTGAGCACGTAGGGCGCGTAGTCCGCGAGCGGAATTCCGTACAGGCCGTCGCCCTCCACGCCGTAGTGCGCGGTCACAACGCCCATCGCGATCTGCACCATGAACAGCGCCGCGGCCACGCCAAAGAACACCAGCGCTACACGCTGCGAAGGCGTCAAAACGGCACCCAACAGCGGGTCGTCCGCTGGCGGCTCCACCACGTGCGGCGTGCGCCCCGTCTCGCGCCACCACACCAACCCGGCGATGCCCGCCAGCAGCACAATAATGCTCACCCCGGTCCACATCACGGCCTCGCCGGTGATGCGGTTCTCGACCAGCGGCTCGTGCGGCCAGTTATTGGTGTACGACACGCCGGGCGAGTTCGGGCGGTCCGTGACGCTGGCCCAACTCGACCAGAAGAAGAACGCCGTCAGCTGGCGCAGCTTGTCCGGGTCCGACTGCGCATCCGCCGGGATCGCATAGTCGCCGCGGCCGTTCGTAAAGATGTCGGAGTAGTGCCCGAGCAGCGCCTCGAACGCCGCCGCGCGCTGGGCGCTGATCACGAGCGCGCCGTCCGAGCCCACGTGGGCCGTCCGCAGCTCGCCCTGCAGCCGCGCGCGATACGCCGCCTGCTGCTCCACCGACGCCGTCTCGTAACTGCCCGCGCCGTCGGCCGCCGCGAACCCGTCGAGCATGAAGATGGCTTCGCGGTGCAGGTAGTCCGCCGACCAATCCGGCGCCACGTAGCTACCGTGTCCCCAGATCGACCCGACCTCCATACCGCCCATCGCCTGCCATACGTTTTGGCCGGTCTCGACCGCGCTGGGCGCGAGCACGAGCGTGCCGTCTTCGGTGACCACCTGCGTGGGAATCGGCGGCTTCTCAGCGTTGATTCGCGTGCCGACGTAGATCAGCACGCTGAACGACAGAACGACCACCGTAACGAGCGCAAACCAAGGGCTCTTCCAGTTCATGTATACCTTTAACTACAGCGAGTTAGCGCGAAGTTGCGCCGTCTGAGATCTCGAAAATCTTCGCCAATTCGGCGTCCGAAAGCAGCGACTCCGCCAGCGGAAACAGCGTCCGCTCTTCGTATCGAATGTGCGCTTCCAGCAGCGTCCCGAAGGCGAGCAGGGCGGCGCACAAATCCGTCGGCTCCGACGCTACGTAGCCGCGCAACGTGGCGTGCTCCTCGCGCACCCGCTGCACCTCATCACCGCCGCCCGCCGCCGCGAGCGGAGGAAACATCGCCTGCTCCTCCGCCACAAAATGCGGCTCCAGCTCGGTCGCGAACACCGACACCACGTGAGCCCAAGCCTCCGCGCGCAACTTCTCCTCACCCGCCGCCGCCAATCGCGTGCGACGCGCCAGCACCAACCCGTGGTGGTGGTCCACGCTCAGCGGCCGAAGCCGGTCGTCGCGCTTCATGCGTTCGGCGTGGGATTCGTGCGGCCATCCGCGTGACCGAGCGCCCGCGGGAACAGCACGTTGTTCTCCAAATGGATGTGCGTCATCAGCTCGCGCTCCAGCCGCTCCAGCCCGTCATACAGCGCGCGCCACGTCGCACACGCTTCCGCCGGAGCCACCAAGTCGTCCGTCAGCTCCCGAAGCCGCGCCAGCTCCTCGCCGTGCGCGTCGTGCTCCTGCATCATCACGCTGATCGGCGCGTCGAACGCCATGCCTGTGCGCTGACGCAGCAGCGGAAACAGCACGTGCTCCTCTTTGCGCATATGCTGCTCCAGCTCCCCGTGCATCATCCGCAGATGCTCGGCCAGCCCCTTCGGACAAGCCGCCTTCTTCGCATGCACCCGCTCCACCTTCTCCGCCGCCGCCACCAAGCTCGGCAAATCCACCCGATGCTTCTCGTGGAAATTCTGCACGATGTGGTCGAGCAGGGCGCCGGTATCCGCCTCCCGCCAGTTCACGTCGTCTGACGCCGTCGTGAGCGCGTCGTTCAGCTCCTTCGCGACGACCACCGCATCCAGCTCAAGCGCGTCGCACGCGACCTGCAAAGACGCTCGGCCGCCGCAACAAAAGTCCAAGCGATGCCGGAGCAAAATGTCCGTCGACGAGGGGTGTGCAGCGACGATGTCACCTAGCGCGTCATGGGGTGTGATCATAAGGTTCCTGGAGCGTGCTTTTTCACGTTAAATCTACCAAACGGACTAAACTCATATGCGATTTAGTCCGTGCTTTGGATTTAATCAATCCAAACCCACCGATCTCGGCTTGACCAGACGGAGAAAGCCAGCCACGCTGACCGCGGCTCCGCGACGATCTCACCTAAAATCGTGCCTAACCAATCAATCTTAAACGAGATTTTGCCAATCGAGAAAGCGATCGACAACACCGTCGAATCCAAGCTCTCGACGGCGCTCGCCATCCTGAGAGTTCGGCCGTCCCTCACCGTGGACGAGCTCGCTGACACGATGGACCTGTCCAAGACCGCCGGCCGCGCCCGCCTGCTCGGCTGGGAAGCCGACGGCTGGATCGTACGCGACGAGCGGCGCTCCGACGGTCCCGGCCGTCCCCCGCTGGCGTTCCGAATCACCGAGAAAGGCAGCGCGGTGTTCCCCACCGACGACGCCGCGCTGCTCACCCGTCTGCTGGGCCACCTGGCGGCCGAGAACCCCGGCGTGACCGAGCAGTTCTTCGATCAGGTGTGGAGCGAACGCGCGGCGCAGTTCGAGGCCCTCGTGCGCGCGAAAGTCGGCGGCTCAAAATCGGACGATTGCGACCCGTACACCGCCCCCCTCGACGTGCGCATGGAGGCGCTCACGGAGGTGCTGCAGCAGAGCGGCTTCGTGCCGCGCGT
>CBDUJZ010000180.1:0-9987 GCA_965367675.1 uncultured Myxococcales bacterium
GGGGTTTCATTGGCGCTTTGATTTACCTGTCCCTCGACAAGCTCGGGATGATTTTTGGGGTTGCTCTGCGACACTAGCGGGCCTGCGCGGCGACACCAGCGAGCTCCAAAAGCAAACAAGCTCGGTCAGAACTTTCGTTCTGCCGAGCTTGTTTGCGTTTGCTCCACCAAAGCGGGGAGCGACGCCGGAGCGTTCTACTTCGCGAGGTTGCGAAGCACCGTCTGCAGGATACCGCCGTTGCGGTAGTACTCGACCTCGACCGGCGTATCCAAACGGACCGTCGTGTCGAAGGTGAGCGTGGTGCCGTCGGTGCGGGTGGCCGTCACCTTGAGCGTCGACAGCGGCTTGATGTCGTCGGTCAGCGGGATGTCGAACGACTCGGAGCCGTCCAGGCCGAGCGACGCGGCGTCTTGGCCTTCCGCGAAGCACAGCGGCATGACGCCCATGCCCACCAGGTTGGAGCGGTGGATGCGCTCGTACGAGGTGCAGATGACCGCCTTGACGCCCAACAGGAGCGTGCCCTTGGCCGCCCAATCGCGCGAGGAGCCCGTGCCGTACTGCACGCCCGCGAGCACCACCAACGGCGTGCCGTCGGCTTGCAGCTTCTGCGACACGTCGAACACGTAGCCGACTTCGCCGGTCGGCCAGTACTTGGCGTAACCGCCCTCGGTGCCGGGCGCGACCTCGTTGCGGACGCGGACGTTCGCGAAGGTGCCGCGCATCATCACTTCGTGGTTGCCGCGACGCGAGCCGAAGGAGTTGAAGTCCGCCTTCTCGACGCCGTGCGAACGCAGGTACGAGCCCGCCGGCTGATCCGCCGGGAACGCGCCCGCGGGGCTGATGTGGTCGGTCGTGACCGTGTCGCCGAGCTTGAGCAGCACGCGCGCGCCCTTGATGGGCTGGATGGGCTCGACCTCGGGCTTGATGCCCTCGAAGAAGCTCGGCAGACGGATGTACGTCGACTCCGGCTTCCAGTTGTACAGGTCGGACTCCACCGCCTCGATGGCGTCCCAGCGGGGCTCTTGCGTGACGTCGGAGTACCGCTCGCGGAACATCTCGGGCGTGACGCACGACTTGATGGTCGCTTGGACCTCTTCGTCGGACGGCCAGATGTCGCGCAGGAACACGTCCTTGCCGTCCTGGTCCTGACCGAGCGGGTCGTTCTGGAGGTCCAGGTTTACGTTACCGGCCAGCGCGTACGCGACAACCAGCGGCGGCGAAGCCAGGAAGCTCGACTTCACGTTCTGGTGAACGCGGCCCTCGAAGTTACGGTTGCCGGAGAGCACCGACGCGACGATCAACTTGTTGTCGACGATCGCCTTCTCGATGTTCACGTCGAGCGGGCCGGAGTTGCCGATGCAGGTCGTGCAGCCGTAGCCGACGTTGGCAAAGCCGAGCGCGTCGAGCGAGTCGGTGAGGTTGGCCTTGTCGTAGTACTCGGTGACGACGCGCGAGCCGGGCGCCAGCGACGGCTTGACCCACGGCTTGATCATCAGGCCCTTGGCGACGGCGTTGCGCGCCAGGAGGCCAGCAGCGATCATCACGCTCGGGTTCGAGGTGTTGGTGCACGACGTGATCGCCGCGATGACGACGTCGCCATGCTTGAGCGAGAACGTCTTGTCGTTCGCCGTCACTTCGCCGGAGTTGCCGAGCTGCGCGTCGGTCAGGCCGTGGCCGCTGTGTCCGGCGGGCGCCGTGAGCGACTTCTTGAACTCGGCTTCCATGTCCGTGAGCGCGATGCGGTCTTGCGGACGCTTCGGGCCGGCGAGCGCGGGCACGACGGTCTCGAGGTCGAGCTCGAGCGTGTCGCTGAACTCGGGGTCCGGCGTGCTCTCGTTGTGGAACATGCCCTGGGCCTTGAAGTACGCCTCAACGTTCTTCACGTGGTCCTCGTCGCGGCCGGTCAGACGCAGGTAGTCCAGCGTGATGGCGTCGACGGGGAAGATGCCGCAGGTGGCGCCGTACTCGGGCGCCATGTTCGCGATCATCGCGCGGTCGGCGAGCGGCATCTGGCCGACGCCAGGACCGAAGAACTCGACGAACTTTCCGACCACGCCCTTGGCGCGCAGCATCTGCACGATGCGCAGCGTCATGTCCGTGGCGGTCACGCCGGGCTTGAGCTTGCCCTTGAGCTTGAAGCCCACAACCTGCGGCGTGAGCATGTACACCGGCTGGCCCAACATCACGGCCTCGGCCTCGATGCCGCCAACGCCCCAGCCGAGCACGCCCAGGCCGTTGATCATGGTGGTGTGGCTGTCGGTGCCCACGAGCGAGTCGGGGTAGTACACCGTGCTGCCGTCCTTCTCGGAGTGCGCGGCGCAGCTCGCGATCCACTCCAGGTTCACCTGGTGCACGATGCCGCGGCCGGGAGGCACAGCCTTGAAGTTCTCAAGGTTGAGCTGACCCCACTTGAGGAACTCGTAGCGCTCCTGGTTGCGCTTGTACTCGATGTCCAGGTTGAGCTGGCGCGCGCCCAGGTTACGACCGGAGTAGTCCACCTGCACGGAGTGGTCGATGACCAGGTCCACGGGCACCTGCGGGTTCACCTTCTTCGGGTCTCCACCCAGCTCCACCATCGCGTTGCGAAGGGCGGCCAAGTCGACCACGGCCGGAACGCCGGTGAAGTCCTGAAGGACAACGCGCGCGGGCATGAACGGGAACTCGACCGCGTCCATCGTGGGCTTCCAACCCGCCAACGTCTTCACGTCGGCGTCGGTCACCAAGAAGCCGTCGTGGTTACGAAGCGCGGCCTCAAGCAGCACGCGGATCGAGAACGGCAGCTTGGTCAGGTCCTTGACCAGTCCCTTCTCTTGAAGAGCGGCAAGCCGGTAGAAGTTGGCGGAGGATCCGTCGGCGAGCTCAAAGCTGTCGCGGGCGTTAAAGGCGTTGGTCATATCATCGGGGGGACGCGGGGAATCGTGGCGCACGTATAGGGCCGAAGGGCCGATTCGGCAACGGTCTTATCCGCTCAGGGCCCGAGTCAATGCCCGCGTCAACCCCCGCATTCCCGGGCCCACAGCGGACCTCACTCCTCGGCGACCGCGTCCAGGATATGCTGGCCCAGCTGCCGATGCAGCGCGCACGGCGCCATCGGGCCCGCGCAGTTGAAGACCACGCCCAAGATGTCCAACGACAGCAGCTTGTGCGCCAGCTCAACGCCCGTCAGCGGCAGCACCCGCGCCAGACCGTGCTTGAACGTCAGCGAGTTCATCTGCGTCAGATACTGGTCCCGCGCCAACGGGCAGGTGAACGCCGCCAGCAGCTTGCGCCCCTTGTCGTCCGGCGCGAGGTCCAGCGTCTGCGGCCCGCGCACGATCACCTCAAAGCGCTCGAAGTTCGCGATCGCCTGCAGCGCCGCCGGCGGAATCGGGGGCGCCGTAGCGTCCGCCAGCGCGCGCTCCACCCCCATCACGTTGCCCACCTGGACGAACTCCGACATCTGACCAGGGCTGAACACGAGGGCCCGCTCCGTGTGGGGATTCACCAACAAGCCGCCGATGTCGCCCACCACGCCCACGAGCGTGCGCCCGTTGAGCGTGACCCAGTCGCCGCCCAGGTCGTCGGCCGCGCCACTCGCCCGCGCCGCCTCCATCAAGCTCGGGTCCGAGTACGCCACCACCTGATTGGGCCCGCCGTCGACGCCCGCCCGCGTGCGAACCGTCGCCTCGCCATCCACTCGATCCACCGGGACCAACCACGCGCCGAGCGACAACATGTGTCGCAGCAACACCTCCCGCGGAAGCTGCTCGGCCAGAAACCCCTCGATGGCGTTCGAAACGCGCAAGTCTGTATTCGCTTCACCCATCGCCATCTTCTCCAATCACATGCAGCAATCTACCAACGAACCCACATCCTAACACGCCAACCCAAAGGTGTGCACCACGTCCGCGTCACCCCGCGGCCGTATTCACACGGAATACGAACAAACCCAACGCCCCATTGTAACAAACCGACAACCCACCAGCCTCCGCCTGAATTCACAACACGCGGCGGTGGCTCATGTTCAATTCTCTCAGCACAAACATTATCCTTCGACGCACCGCTGTGCTTTGCTTGTTCTTGTTGTTCTCCGCGTGCGGTGAGACCCCAAACGCGGACGTTGTTATGGACGTCGAGGCAGCGGACGCGGTCGTCGACGCGGGCAACAGTGCCGACGACGACTCATGTGGTGTCGACGACTCAGGTGACCCCGACAACTCAGCGGCGGACGCCGACGCGCTCAGAGCCGCCATCGCAGGTGCCATCTGGCCCGCTGGCCTTCCCACCGCGCTGGGCGCCGAGTTCACTTCGGCGGAGTGCGATGAGCACACCGACCACGCGCTCTGCGACCTCGACTCCGTCGGCGCCGCACGCTCTGCCCAAGTGCCCGCCGGCTTTGGGGTCACCTCTGACGTGGTGTTACTGCGAAGCACCGAGCCCGCAACACGTCTGCTGGTGTACCACGAGGGGCACTTCACATCGCAAGCGGACGCATCTGAGGTCGTGGAGTACTTCACAAGTTACGGGTTCGACGTCGCCGTGCTCCTGATGCCTTGTTACGGAGAGAACAGCGACGAACTTATCATTTCCGATGACCACTCTTTCGATCTGGACGCCCACGACGACGTCGCGCGTTTGGAGGCCGATGTGGGGTCACAAGCCCTGCGGCTCTTTGTCGAGCCCGCCCTCCGCGTCGCGCTGTGGGGCTTGGCCGAGCCGCGCTACGACCACGTGTTCCTGGCGGGCCACTCCGGCGGTGGATGGACCACGCTCTGGGTCGCGGCGCTGCTCGAGGACATCCGCGGCTCCGTCGAGTTCTCCGGCTCGCTGCCTTTCGACGTCCGGGTGGGGCGCGATTTTGGCGACTGGGAGCAGCTCGAGGAGCGCCCAATTTACGACATCGCCAAGTACACCGACTTGTACCGACTCGCCGCGATCGGCCACGGACGGCACCACCTGCAGACGTTCAATCGCCTCGACAACAAGGTCTTCCGGGCGGACGAACGCGAGGACGTGTTCGAGCAGTACGGGCGCGACGTGCAAGCTCAGCTCCGCGCCGGCGGCACGTTCGAGGTTTGGATCGACGAACACGACGCGCACCGCCCGTCGTCCCGGGCGCTCGACCGGGCACGGGAGGTGTTCATGGCCGTGAGCGCGGCGGCCGAGGACGGGCCCTAGAAGCCCACCGGCGGGCGGACTTCACGGGGTGGGCGATCACGGCGGCGCCCTTCAGACTCCGAGCTTGGCCCGCTGCCGCTGCCGTCGTCGCCCGCTTCATCGGCCGGAGCCGAGACCGCGGGAACCACCGGCACCACAGGGGCGACCGGCTCGAGCACACGCAGCGGCTCAAGCTCCGGCGGACTGGCCTCGTCGGCAACGCCCGAGTCCGGGGCCCCGAGCTCATCGGACGGGTCCTCGCCGCCTGACGATGGCGCCGGCTCCACCGCCGCCCGCACTTCGCGCTCATCAGCGGCCGCTTCACGTGGGTCGGACGCAGGGGCATCTGCAGCGCTGGGCGGAGCACCATCCCGCGTATCCTCTGGCGCATCCGAACGGTCTTCCGCGCGCCGTGACGGCGGAGGAACAACCACCGCCGCGCGTTGGTCCGCAGCAGCACCAGACCCGTCCGTAGGTGCTGGCTCCTGCGCCCCGCCGGGAGCCAAACCGGCGGCTTCGGACGCGACAGCCACCGTCACAGCGCTCACCGTCACGGCCTCAGCGGACACCGTCCCCGCGCCGACCGCCGCGTCGGCGGGGAGCACGCCCACGACCACGGGGATCGCGATCTCGTCCGGCAACCTCTGCCCACTCTCCTGCGCCGTCGGCGGAGCCACGGCGGCGCTCACAGCCGGCGCCGCATCGTCCTCTAACGCCTCATCGATCGCGTCCGGCCGACCGCGAACCGCGAGCACAACAACAACAAACAACAACATCAGCAGGCCGGCGGCCCAGCCCCAACGATGGGACGGCCCGGCGAAACCCATCGCCCCGGTGCCCAACGAAGAACCGGACGCCGAACCGGATGCGCCCGCTCCAACAACCCCCGCACCAGAGCCGCCCGCGCTCCGCGACTTCGACGACACCTCTGCCAGCACGGCCGCCTTCGCGCCCGACGACACCGACCACGCGCCCGATCCGCTCAGCGTCGCAGCGGTCCCCGCCGTGACGCGGCGCACCACCGGACGCGACCCCGACGAGCCGATACCCTGCGAAGCCCGCGGCAAGTACGGCCCCAACGCCTCCTCCGGAAGCGCGCGTCCAATCTCCGTGAGCGCATCGACCACTTCCGACACCAGCGGCCGCGCGTCGGGTGCCTTTCGCAAACACGCAAGCACCAGCTCGGCCAGCTCGGGAGGCGCATCCGCTCGGACCGTTCGCATATCCGGCGCCGGCTTCCGCACCTGATCGATGAGCATCTTGTCGCCAGAGAACGGCAGCGTTCCGGTGGCCAAGTGGTGCAGCGTGGCGCCGAGCGAGTACACGTCCGTCGCCGGTCCCAGCGCCTGACCCTGCAGGTGCTCGGGCGACATATACGCCGGCGTCCCGAAGATCTGCGAGCGCGGGTCGGCCAGGTCCATGAGCGGCTTCACGAGACCAAAGTCGGCCAGCACCACGCGGCCATCGGGGTCCACCAAGCCGTTGGACGGCTTCACATCGCGGTGCACCAGTCCGGCCTGATGCAGCGCGTCGAGCGCCATACCCATATGTGCGCCAGCCGCGCAGACAGACGCCCACGGAAACGGCCCGTTGGTGACCCGCAGCGCATCCAGATCCGGGCCGTCGATATACTCGACCACCAGGAACGGCGTGTGGCCCTGCACGCCCAGATCGTAGACGCCGAGCAGGTGGGGGTGCTTGAGCCGCGCCAGGCTGCGCCCCTCGCTCAAGAACAGCTCGCGGCCCTCGGCGTCCGGCACCACGTCGGTGCGCAGCAGCTTGATGGCGACCAGCCGATCGAGCTGCACATCGCGCGCCTTCACCACGCGCCCCATCGTCCCCGAGCCCAGCACGGCCAGCGGCTCGTAGCGCTCCGACGGCATCTCGGCCAGCAGCAGCGGATCCGTTAGCACCTGCTCGTTGCCTGCGACCGCGACCCGCACCCGCTCCAGGCCCGACGCGTTGGCGAGCTCAAAGGGCAGCTCTACGCCATCGGCGAGCGTAACAATGCCCTGCAGACGTCCGAGCGAGAGCATGAGTTCAACCACACCGCGGCGGTCCGTCGTGCCGGATTTTCCATCGTCAAACCGAACGTCGACGTGGGGCAATGGGCGACCATCACGGGTCAGAGTGAGCGACAATCGCTGCAAAGGGTCACCGTTTAGAGGACGAACGTGGTCGAGATCGCGAGGCTGTGGATGCGCGCCGTATTCTTACCCCAGACCAGCGCGCGATACGAGACATCTACCTCGCGTTGGCCCACCTGGAAGATGGCTCCGCCGCCGACCACGACCGAGCTTCGGTCGAGCCGCAGCGGCACCGGCACGAGCAGGTCGGCGGTAAACTCCGAGCCCGGGCGCTCCGGATCGTCCGTGGTGTATGTGGTGCCCACGACGGAGCCCTCGGTGAACGCCACTTCGGTGTCCACGGACACGTAGGGCACCAGCCAGTCGGCCACGCGACCGCCGGTTTTGAAGCTGCCGAGCACCTGCTGGCCGGGCCCAAACGTGCGGAGGCGCAGCCCGACGTCCAACCGGACGAACCAGTTCGAGGTAGGGACGAAACCAAACAAAATGCGCGGCTCCAGGTCCGTCTGCCCGTCGCCAAACGTAACATCGTCCGCGACGCCGCGGGCGAAGTCGTCGTCTTCGAAGGTGCCCGACGGCGGCGTGTAGCCCGTGGGCAGTTTAACTTGTAGCTCTCCCGCGACAACGACGCGGCCCAGCTGAGTCCACCGGTGTCGAACAAACAGACGCAGGTCGCCGAGCCCGATGGCGGCGTGATCAAACGACAACACATTGGCGCGAAAACGCTCCGGGGAGCCGTCTGCGCCGACCGACGTGGTCAACACATCGCCCAGGTAAACCGAGTCGGCCTGAAACGCGATGACGCCGCCGGCGATCGACGCGCCGATCTCGACGCGGTCGCTGACGCCGTATCGCAGCCCCAGGCGCAGCATGCCGGAGTAGTACTCACCGGACAGCGGGAACACCTGGCGGGTGCCGTCGGGCAGGAACTCCTCGCGGGCATATTGGAAATCCGTGGCGGTGCCCAACGAGAGCTGCCCTTCGGGAAGCGTCCAAGGCGACGCCCAACCGGCGGACGGAAACGCGAGCACGGCGGCGATGGCGAGCAGCCCTGCAGAACCTATCAACGTGCGAACTCGATTCATCATCCTTTCGACCTTAGAAAACAAAGCGCGCAGAGGCGCGTAACCACAGTACGGGCTAGCGCGCTGTCCGGATCAGATTTTTTCGCAGCTGCTGAAAACAATTCCGAGAGCGGCCTGGCGCGGGCTTCCAACAACCGCTGCGCCACGCGCGCGCCGCACGTTCTTAGCACCGGGCATGGCTCGGCGGGCTCGCGTACCCTAAGGTAGGTTCATTGAGCGTCATCCCGCCACCCCAATTCGGCGGCGAGGGCGACGCAGCGATGCATCCACCGCACCATGATTCGACTGAACTCTATCGCCGGACTCCTGACGCTCGCAGCGCTCCTCGCGGGTCCGCAAGCGCACGCGAGCACGCCGGAGACCGCGCCCACCGCACCGGTGGCCGTCCCCGCTGCCAGCACGAGCGAGCAGATCCGCGCCCTCGCGCAGCCCGGCGACGTGATTCTCCACCAGTCCACTTCCAGCCAATCCGCCGCGCTGATCGCCGCCACCGGCAGCCCCTACACCCACGTCGGCCTGCTGTTTGAGCACGACGGTGCCCTGCAGGTGCTCGAGGCCGTGGAGCCAGTGCGCTGGACGCCCCTCGACGCGTGGGTCAGCCGCGGCGCCGACGAGACGGCGGTCGTGCTTCGGGTCCCCAACCTGGACCCGCAGGCGGCCGCGGCCGTGCAGCGCGTCGCGGAGCGCTACCTGGGCGCGCACTACGACGTGTTGTTCCAGTGGTCCGACGACCGAATCTACTGCTCGGAGCTGGTCTTCAAGGCGTTCTCCGAAGGCGCAGGCCTCCAGGTCGGGGCGCTGCAGACCTTTGACGCGCTCGATTTGCAGTCGCCCGAAGTACAGCGCTTGATCGAAGCGCGAACGCACGGCGACATCGACATGGCGGAGACGGTGGTCACGCCGGTTTCAATCCTGCATGATCCCGATCTAGAATTGGTGTTTCAGAACGATGCGGCGCTCGAACGACAGACGCTGTAAAGTCAAAGGCCGGCACTGAACCGCCGACGCGACATAGCTCAGATCCTCCTCCCATTCCGCCCTCACCTCCGCACCTGCTGCATTCTCATGTCGAACGACGGAACGAACTCCATCCCCGCTCCCAGTAACTCGCCGCCGCACGTGCTGTTCGTGTCCAGCAACGACCGCTGGCGCAGCCCCACCGCCGAGCGCATCTACCGGCGCGACACCCGGCTCGAAGTCCGAGCGGGTGGCATGGAAGACGGCGCCAAGAACAAGATCTCCAAGGCCGACGTCAAATGGGCCGACGTCATCCTCGTGATGGAGAGCAAGCACCGAGACCGCCTGCTCCGGCAGTACCGCGACCTCGACGGCGACGCGGTCATCGTTTTGCACATCCAAGACGAGTTCAAATACATGGACTCCAACCTCGTCGACCTGCTCCACTCCACGGTGGAGCCCATCTTCGAGTCCATCGGCCTGCCCCCCAAGTAGGCGACCCACCGCCGCGAAGTGTGCGTACACGGCCTCGAGGGCGGCCAGTACGCAGACCTGCGCGGAAAACTCGCGATGCAGCACCCGCGCACCAGCGCGCAGAGGAGACTGCAACGACGGTGATCGGAGTGACCGACCGGCGGTTACGCACGCTCGTCAGGACCGGCGGTTTCGCACGCTCGTCAGGACCGGCGGTTTCGCACGCTCGTCAGGACCGGCGGTTTCGC
>CBDUJZ010000181.1:0-9987 GCA_965367675.1 uncultured Myxococcales bacterium
GACAGAACGCAAAACAACGCCCCAAACCCCTTCCTGAGCGTAGTCGAAGGACAGCCGCCCAGTCGCAGGACAGAACGCAAAACGCCCCCCAACCCCTTCCTGAGCGTAGTCGAAGGACAGAACCCAAGCCGAAGCACAGGCCCAACCCGGTTGGAGTCCATCCCCCAAACCCCTTCCTGAGCGTAGTCGAAGGACATCGACATCCGGGGATGTCGGCCCGAACGACACGAACAACAAAGGCCCGCACACTCGTAAAAGTGGCGGGCCTTTGTCGTGCAAAACCTGAAGTATTACTTCAGGAAAAACAACTACTTCGCGATCTTGACCGAGTTGACCTTGACCGGCTTCGTCGGCTTGCCCGAACGCGTGCCGTTGGCCTCAATCTTCTTCACGATGTCCATGCCCGAGGCGACCTTTCCGAACACGGGGTGCTTGGACGGCGTGGCCGGGTTGAACCAGTCGAGGAAGTCGTTGTGCACGGTGTTCAAGAAGAACTGCGAGCCGCCGCTGTTGGGCTGGCCGGTGTTCGCCATGCTGATCGTGCCCGGCTCGTTGGTGAACTTGGCGGTCTCCAGGAACTCGTCCTTGATGTTGCCGTGCGGAGGTCCACCCGTGCCGGCACGGCCCGAGTTCGGGTCCTTGCTGTGCGGGCAGCCGAACTGGCACATGAAGTTCGGGATGATGCGGTGGAAGTGAAGGCCGTCGTAGAACCCGCTCTCCGCGAGGTCGATGAAGTTCTTCGCCGTGATCGGCATCTCGTTCAGGTACAGCTCGACCGTGAACTCGCCTTCGGTGGTATCGAACGTTGCAATAGGATTCGCCATGATGGCTCCTTGATTGGGGTGAATTGAAGTAATCTGGACGCGCGGCGCAAGCTACGACGCGAAGGCGGGGCGATGCAACCGCCTCGCCCTAGAAAAGCGCCATCGCCCTGCCCGGCGGCGCGCAGGATGGCCTACCGGCAGCCTACGAAATCTGTGTCGCGAGCTCAGCGCCCTGGGCGATCGCCCGCTTCGCATCGAGCTCGCCCGCTTCGAACGCGCCGCCGATCACGTGGACCGACATGCCGAGCGCTTGCAGCGGCGCTTCGAGGTCGCGTTTGACCACCTGGCCGGCGCAAATGATGATGTTGTCGACCTCGAGCACGGTGGGCTTTCCGGCCACCGACATCGTGAGGCCCGTGTCGTCGATGCGGCCGTAATTGCACGACGCCAGCATGGTCACGCCGGCGTTCTTGAGCGTGGCGCGGTGAATCCAACCGGTGGTCTTACCGAGCTTGGCGCCCGGCTTGGTGTCGCGGCGTTGGCACAGCGTAATTTGGCGCACAGACGCGTGCGGGTGGCCCTCGACGAGCCCGCCCGGCGTGGTGTGCTCGGTGTCGATGCCCCACTCTTCCACGAACTCCGCTTGGTTCGTCTCCGAGCCCGCGGGCCGCGCCAAGAACTCGGCCACGTCGAAGCCGATGCCGCCGGCGCCGATAATCGCGACGCGCTCGCCGACCTCAACCTTGCCGCGCAGCACGTCCACATAGGAGTGCACCATCGGGTGATCGATGCCGGGGATGGACACCTTTCGCGGCGAAACGCCGGTCGCCACGATCACGTGGTCAAACCCCTCGGACGCGAGCTCATCGGCGTCCACCTTGTGGTTCAGCTGCACGTCGACACCGTGCTTCGCGAGCATCACGCCGAAGTACCGCAGCGTCTCGGCGAACTCCTCTTTGCCCGGCACCTGGAGCGCCATGTTGAGCTGGCCGCCAATCTTGTCCGCGGCGTCGTACAGCACCACGTCGTGACCGCGCTCGGCGGCCGTAATCGAGAACGAGAGCCCCGCCGGTCCCGCGCCGACGACGGCGATTCTGCGACGCGCGACGACCGGCTTGATAACCAGCTCCGTCTCGCGACAAGCGAACGGGTTCACCAAGCAAGACGCCATCTTACGCTCGAACACGTGGTCCAAGCACGCCTGGTTGCAGGCGATGCACGTGTTGATCTCGTCCTCGGTCTGCGCCTCGGCTTTGTTAACCCAATCCGGGTCCGCCAGGAACGGCCGCGCCATGCTCACCATGTCGGCGTGTCCAGCCGCCAGCACATCCTCGGCGGTCTGCGGCATGTTGATGCGGTTGCTCGTTACGAGCGGGATCTCGACCTCGCTCTTGAGCTTGTGCGTCACCCACGTGAAGGCCGCGCGCGGCACCATGGTGCCGATCGTCGGGACCCGCGCCTCATGCCAGCCGATGCCCGTGTTCAGGATCGACGCGCCGGCCGCTTCGATGCGCTTGGCGAGCTCCACGACCTCGGGCCACGTGCTGCCGTCTTCGACCAGGTCGAGCATCGACAGCCGGTAGATGAGGATGAACTCGGGGCCGACCGCCTCGCGCACGGCCTTCACGACCGCGAGCGGGAAGCGAATACGGTTCTCGTAGCTGCCGCCCCACTCGTCCGTGCGCTTGTTCGTGCGCTTGGTGATGAACTGGTTGATCAGGTAGCCCTCGCTGCCCATCACCTCGACGCCGTCGTAGCCCGCCTCCTTGGCGAGCGCGGCCGAGCGGGCGAACGCGGCGATGGTGCGACCGATGCCGCGCGTCGAAAGCGCCCGCGGCTTGAACATGCTGATCGGCGACTTCTTGGCGCTCGGAGACACCGCGAGCGGGTGGTACGCGTAGCGGCCCGTGTGCAGAATCTGCATGGCCACGCGGCCGCCAGCGGCGTGCACAGCGTCGGTCACGTACTTGTGCTGCCACACCTCCAAACGGTTGGTCATCTTGCCGCCGAACGGCTGCGTCCAACCCTCTACGTTCGGCGCGACGCCGCCCGTCACCATAAGCCCGACGCCGCCTTCCGCGCGACGCGCCATGTAAGCGCCCATCTTCTTGAGCGGGCCCACGCCGTGCTCAAGGCCAACGTGCATCGACCCCATGATCACGCGGTTCTTGAGCGTGACGTGGCCGAGGTCGAGCGGCGACAACAAAGTAGGGAACTTCGGATGGGCTGCGTTCATAGGTGTTCTCTGGGAGGCGCGGGGCCTTCCCCTTCGTGGTCTTTACGGCGCTCGTCAAGAACGGTATCCGAGCCGGTCTAGACCCTCGAACGGTACAAGAAAGATGGGACGAATATTCGAGACACGTAAGAACACCATGTTCGCCCGGTACGACCGGATGGCCAAGGCGTTCACCCGCTGTGGGCGTGAGATTGTGATCGCGGTGCGCGCCGGTGGCGACGACCCGCACTCCAACCCCACCCTGCGACGCGCCATCCAGAATGCGCGCGCCGTGAACATGCCGAAGGACAAAATCGAGGCCGCCATCAAGCGCGCCAGCGGCGCCGACGCGACCGACTACGAAGAGGTGATCTACGAAGGGTACGCCCCTCACGGCGTCGCCCTGCTCGTCCGCACCGCCACCGATAACCCCACCCGTACCGTCGCCAACGTTCGCGTGCACTTTAACAAGGGCAACGGAAACCTCGGCAACTCCGGCTCCGTCGGCTTCATGTTCAACCGCATGGGCGTGTTCCGCATCTCCCCCGAGGGCATCGACCCCGACGAGCTTGAACTTGAGCTCATCGACCACGGCCTCGAAGAGATGGGCGACTCGGAAGACGACGACGGCAACCCCGTGATCGTGCTCCGCTGTGGATTCACCGACTTCGGCACCATGCAGAGCGCCATCGAAGCCAAGGGCATCGAGGCCAAGTCCTCCGACATCGAGTACATCCCCGTCACCACGACGGAGCTGCCCGACGATCAAGCCGCCGAAGTCATGGAGCTCGTCAGCCGCCTCGAAGAAGACGACGACGTGCAGACCGTGTTCCACACACTCGCCTAACCCCCCACAGGGAGGGCGAGTTTATCGCTGGACAAGTATTGCCCGCGACTCCATTCGTCCGGCGTCCTTGACCCCCGGTTCACCATGCTCCGGCATCGCGCTGACATCCGCTCGCTCGGCATAATCGCCACCTACTTTGCAGCCTTCGCGGCCGCCTGGATCGCGGTTCCTGTCGGGCTCGATTCCGTCGCGATTATCGTCCCCGTCGTGCTCTTCGTGGGGTGGCTCTCCTTCTTGGTCGCCACCATCACGCACAACACGATTCATGCGCCGGTCTTCAAGACCAACGGTATGAACCGGCTCATGCAAATCGTGCTCACGCTCGGCTACGGCCACCCCGTCAGCGCGTACGTGCCTGGCCACAACCTGAGCCACCATCGGCACACCCAACAAGCCGAAGATGTGATGCGCACCACCAAGGTCCGCTTCCGCTGGAACCTGCTGAACTTCCTGCTGTTCCTGCCGTCTGTGTCCGGCTCCATCCTCAAGAATGACCGGCTGTTCATCCGCGAGATGAAGGCCGTCAAACCCAAGTGGTACCGACAGCTGCAGATCGAGACCGCCATCTTCGTGGTCGTCTCCATCGCCCTGCTTGTGCTCGACTGGCAGCGCTTCATTCTGTTCTGGTGGGTCCCGCACCTGTTCGCCGCGTTCGGCATCATCACCATCAACCTGCTGCAGCACGACGGCTGTGATGACGACTCCGAGTACAACCACTCGCGGAACTTCACCGGCGCGTTCCTGAACTTTGTGACCTGCAACAACGGCTACCACACGCTGCACCACATGCGGCCCGGCCTGCACTGGTCCAAGCTGCCCTCCGTGCACGCCGCCGACGTCGCTCCTCACATGGACGACCGGCTCGCGCAGCCCTCCATCCTCGCCTACATGTTCAAAGCGTACGTGTGGCCCGGAAAACGCCTGCGCTTCGACGGAACCCCCGTCGTCCTGCCGCCCAAGCGCGAAGACGTCTCGTGGGTCGCCGAGCGCGGTCTGCCCAGCGACATGTCCCTCGGCGCCGAGACCTGATCGCAGGCCAGCGGACGGACCTACCTACTGCAGGAAGTTCGCCGGCGGTGCGCTGAGCGGCTGGGACATCAACCCGTCCAACGCGTAGATCACCATCAACAACCCGGTGATCTGCCCGAGCGCGCCGACGGTGACCATCGGGCGGCGAATCTCCGGTCGCTCCGGCGACACCCCGTGCATGCCGACCGTCGCGAGCGCCACACCGGCCAGCGCCGTGATCGACCCCGCGGTGCCAATGCGTTTGAGACCGCGCGTGCCGCCCACGCACCCCATCGCCATGACAGCGCAAAGCATGAGCGCGGCGATGCAACGAACGCGCAAGCGGGCCCTTCTCATGGGGCGGGACGTGGAACTTGAAGGTAGCGTCTGCATACGGGCAGGCTACTGTGCATCGCGCCAGCACGCACGTTTGTAGCGTGCCCGCCACGCCCCCACAGCCGGCCAATGAGCGAGCATGAGTGAAACCTGGGAAGACGACGCCGCACGCGCCGCCGCGTGGATCGCCGAGGCGCATAGCCTAGTGGTGCTGACCGGCGCGGGCGTGAGCGCAGAGAGCGGTGTACCCACCTTTCGCGGCGACAACGGCCTGTGGCGCAGCGTAGACCCGATGTCGATGGCGACCCCCGACGCGTTCTACGCAAACCCGCGTTCGTGCTGGGCTTGGTACCGCTGGCGGCAGGCTCTGGTCCGAGAGTGCGCGCCCAACGACGGACACCTGGCGCTCGCCGAGCTCGAACAGATTGTGCCCGAGTTCCTGCTCGCGACGCAGAACGTGGACGGCCTGCATGCCGCCGCCGGGTCCCACAAACTGGTGGAGTTGCACGGGAACCTGTTCGCCGACCGCTGCACTGGATGTGAACGCGTGGAGCCGGCCTGGGACGCCGAGCTGCCCACAATCGACCCGCTCAACCCGAACTCCGACCCGCCGCTGCCCCTGTGTTCCGAGTGTGGCTCCCTCATGCGCCCCGGCGTGGTTTGGTTCGGAGAGTCGCTGCCCGAAGGTGTCATGGAGCGCGCCGCGCAGGCCGCGAGCAAGGCGGACGTGCTGCTCGTCGCGGGGACCAGCGGCGTGGTCTACCCGGCGGCCGGACTCGCGCGCATCACCGCCGACGCGGGCGGACGCGTCGTCGTGGTCAATCCCAACTCAGGCGCGCAGGACGAGGTCGCCGACTTGTGCATCCGCGGCCGTTCGGCAGAGGTGCTGCCCGCGTTGGTCCCCTAGCCAGCGGACCGATTTGAGGTCTCTGCACCCACCCCACCCTCTCTAGCCAAAGCAATCCGACTGCCGAACTTGGAGCCTTCGGACTGCCGAGCTTGGGGGCTTCGGGCCTGACTTAGCCTTCGGAGACCGGTCGCACGAACGGCACCGGCATCACGTCGAGCTGTCCCTGTTTGCCTTGCCGTAGCAGCCGCTCCAGCGCCGCCAGGAGAATCCACGCGTACGGGCCCATCGCGCCGGTGATCAGGTGAAACCACGCGTGCGGCTGGATCGCCTGAAACCCGTGGCTGCAGCCCAGCCCGCGTTCAGGAATCCAGAGCAGCAGGAAGCCGCCGACGAACGCGCCGACGGACCAGCCGAAGAGCGCGCGCATCCGCGGGTCGTCGGACTCCCGAAACGCCACCTTCCACGTGCCGATGCAGACGTAGCCTGCGAACGCGATGTAGCTCGTGAGGAACAACGCGAAGTAATTCGACACCCAGAAATACGCCGCCGTGAACACCGCGCCGTACAGCGACAGCCCCGCCGCCCAGCGACGCTGCACCGGCTTTGGCGTGTCAGGAGCGCGGGTCACGAGGCAGAAGAAGTACACGAGACTGAGCCAAATCATCGGCAGCTCGTCACTCGCCTGCGGCAGCTTGAGCAGCGTGCCGTGGAAGAGCGTGGAGCCCGCGCCCACGACGGCGAGTCCGGCGAAACACACCGCGAAGCGCCGCTCGAGTGCGCCCCGCCAGCGCCACCACATCACCAGCCCGTACAGGCCGGCGGCGAGGATGACGAGGCTGGAGACGGTGTTCCAGAACTCCGCGATCCAGGGCACGAGCGTGTAGTTCGGCTCGCACCAATCGACCGACGCGGCGGTCCCGTACGCGTCCCAGAATCCAAGCGGACGCAGGGGTTCAACTGATGCCGTAGTGGGCATGAATGCAAAGGGCTGTGACGGCCTCCCCGCTCAGGGGGAGGCGGAGTGCATGGGCTAAATTCCCGAGGTGTTGTCGACGCAGTCGACGAACGTATTGAGGCTCAACGCCGGGACCGGCCCCGTACGGTTGACGAATACGCCATACCGCAAGGTGTCGAACGTGTTGTTCGAGATGATGGGTGTGATGGTCTCGTCGCCGCTGAGGTAGATGCCGTAGGTTTGGGTCTCTGCGTCCGTGGACGAGAAGCTGTTGCCATCGACCAGCGTGACGCCACCCGAGTACAGCTGGAGCTCGCTCCGTCGAAGCCCGCGTGTCATCGAGAACGTGCTGTTCCGGACGGTGCCCGTCGAGTCGCCGACGAACCGCACGAGCACGTTCTCGAACGACGCGCCCACGATGGCCGCGGACGCGACGCCGTCGACGTTGAGCTGCCGGTCGCCAGAGTCATCGTCGTCTTGAATCAACACGCCGGCGGGGACGCTAAGCGAGCCGCCAACACCGTTCACCGTGACCGTGCCAGACAAACGCCACGAGGGCTGTGCGGGGTCCACGTAAGCCAGTGACACCGGAAGGCCGGTCGCTGTTCCCGCCACGCGATATCCGAGCCCCGTCTCGCCGCCCGCGAACGTCGAGCCGCTGAGCGCGATGGTCATGGCGGGGTTCAGCGCGAGGGTGTCGGTAACCAGCACGGTGTCCAACGGGCCCAGGTCGAAGGCCAAGCTGCTGCCGGTGAACGACATGCCGTCGCGCGGGTCGTCACCAACGTCGATCGCGAGCATGCCCGCAGCCGCGCCACCAACGAACCGCGTGCCGGTCATGGAGAGCACGCCGCTTCGCCGCGTGGTCACGCCCGTCCCGCAGTCCTCAAACTCGCCGCCCGTGACTTCGGCCTCGCCGGAATCGTCAATCCACACGCCGTCGTAGAGCGATACGAACGTGGAGCCCGACACCTCCGCAAATCCGCCGTTCTGCACGTACAAGCCCGTCTGTCCGCGCTCGAAGCCAACGAAAGACGAGTCGCTGATGTCGGCCACGCCGGCGATCTGGACCATCGGACGAGACCGGCTCGTGTCAGAGCTGAACGTCGCGCCGTCCGCCGAGAACTCCGTGCCGACGTAGGTGCGAATGCTCACGTCGGCGATCGTGACCCCCGGAGCAAGCGTCAGGGAGGTGCCCGCGTTGACCACGTCGAGGTAGGCGAGCCCACCGGAGACGGGCACGATGGTCACGCCGGCTTCGATCTGAACGTCTGCGCCGGAACGGAACGACACCGTCTCGAAAGCCGTGAACTGCGAATCCGCGCCGAAGCCGTGGAGCGAGATGGAGCCCGCTTCGGAAGTTCCTCGGAGACCAAATCCGCCGCTGCCGGGGGCGTGGGTAACATTGGACACCACCGTCGGGGAGGCGGTCTGGAACGAATCGGGCTCGAACGATATCGAGTAGTCTTCGGCGCCTACATCAAAGGAACAGCCGTCGATGGTCGCCGATCCGCCAGCGTTAAACTGCAGGTCGATGCCGATGCTGGTCAGCGCGTTCGTCGCGTTCGAGAACGCCCCACCCTGCACGTCCAGCGTGGCGAGCGAGCGGGCGAGGATGCCGACTTTACAGCCCTCAAACGTGCTGTTCGTCACGTTGACGACCGCGTCCGAGTCGGCGAGCACGCCGTACTCCAGGTCGACGAACCGAGCGCCCGTGATCGACGTCGTGCTCGTGGCGAGCCCGCGCACTCCGCCGTGCACGCGCGATGTCTCGCTCGTCCGGGGCGTCAGCGAGGTGAAGGTCGCGCCGGCTACGTTCAGGATGCCGTCATTGGTGAGGATCCAGTCGGTGGTGGGCTCGGACATCTCGAACGAGCCGCCGGTCACGGTCGCCTCGCCCGTGTTCCCGACATCGATGCCCACCTGTACAAAGTCCACGCCGTCGAACGCCGCCACAACGCCATTTCTGACCGCGATCGCCCGCAGGACAGTCAGCACGTCGGCCCGCAAGCGCATGGGCGCGAACGTGACGACCGCGCCGGACTGGAACCCAACGCCGCCGGTCAGGTCGTACGTCGGCGCGCCATCCACCAGGGCCACCGAGATCACGCCCGGGCTACCGTCGCCTTCGAGCGCGTAGGCGCCGTCCAGCGCACGCCCGATGGTCGTATTGCCGCCGATGTCCGTGCTCGAGTTCTCGTGGAACACGTCGGGCTCCAACACCATAGAGCGGTCGAGCGCGCTGAGCTCGAACGTATTGTCGCGGACCACGCCGCCGCCGGTGTCGTTCAGCGCGTCGAACGCGACACCGACCATGGCGTGTCCGAGGTCGCGGCCGTCGAACAGGTTGTCGCGAATGTCGGCGCGGCTCCGCGAGGAGATGCGCACGCCCATATCGGAGTCGCGCACAACCGAGTCGCGCAGCGTCGCCGAGCTGGTCCCCAGCGTCTCGAGCGCGACCAAGAAGCGGTTCAGCACCGAGTTGTCGATCGTCACCGTGCCCGAAGCCACGTAAATGCCGTCCGCCGGTCTCGGGATCTGATTCGTGCCGATCAGCTCGGAGCCGAACACGGACAGGTCACCGCGCGAGGTGATGAGCTCTCGATTACCGCCGTCCGCGATCTCCAACCGCGAGGACTCGATGCGCATCACGCTGGTGGTGCTGGTCTCAATCGCCACGTTGAACGTCGAGACGCCCACCCACTGCGTGAGCCCGGAGTTGCTGGCCTCCCATATCGATTCATCGCCGGTCGCCGCAACGAGCGTGCTGTCGAGCAGGCGCACGGTTGAGCTCCCTCCGAAATCGAACCGCGCACCATCAAAGTACGCGTCCCGAATGTCGGCCACGACCGGGTTGGCCGAGACGCTCTTCACCGTCCAAGGTCCGAGCCCGCTAAACGACGCACCCGCTTCCACAATCCAGTTTCCGCCGACCACAAACTCCGAGTACGTCGACACGTAGTCGCCCGCCGGAAGAATCACGTCGGTCAGCGTGCCTTCCAGCCGGTGCGG
>CBDUJZ010000182.1:0-9909 GCA_965367675.1 uncultured Myxococcales bacterium
ACGTCCGGTGCCGTGTCCATTTCAACGTCCGGAGCGGTATCCATCGGCGCATCCGGTGCCGTGTCTTGCGCCGTATCGGGAGCAACGTCAGGCGCCGTATCAGGAGCGACGTCCGGAGCGACGTCCGGAGCCACGTCGACCGTCACATCTCCGGCGCTATCGGCGCTCGTGTCGGACGCGGCGTCAGAGCCAGAGGCGGGCGCGGTGCCGCAAGCGGACGCCGCTACCGCGAAGCCCCCCAAGGTGACCGCACGGGCGGCGCGCATCGCGCGGCGTCGAGGGGACGTAGTGAGCATGATCAGTCCTGAGTTGTGCGCCGAAGCGGGCGCACGATTGCGAATGGCAAGCGAGTGGCGGAAGCCTACTCGAAGGTCGGCGGCGCGAACGGGCCTTCGACGGCGCAAGAGCAGCCGTAGCTGGGGTCGAAGCTGCACCACTCAAAGTCGTCGTTGTTCGCCAAGCAGCAGTCGATATCCTCTTCTTGGGAGCAGCCTTCCGGGCATACACCGTCGGACTCGGTCGAGCAGACCGACGTGCCGATATCGAGCATCGTATCGGGCCCGATCGTGTCCGGCGCGACGTCCGGGGTGGCGTCCACGGAGGTATCCTCGGTCACGTCCGTGCTGGTGTCGGTTCCGGTGTCGGGAACAGGCTCGGGCGTGGTTCCGCAGGCCGCAGCGAGGGCAAAACCGCCGAAGGTGACTGCGCGGGTGGCATGGAGTGCGCGTCGTCGGGAGGGGTTGGTGGTCATAAGCTTGTGGGGTCAGCGCCGAAGTCGGCAGGGGCGAGAGAGCGGATCAATTAGGCCCGATCGGCCAGCGAACGACCCTTGATTCCGTCCAGATCGCGTCAATCGAGACGCCGAGCGGGTTGAAACCTGTCCGTAGACTGCGCTCGACTGCGCTCGACCGCGCTCGACAAGGGCGGATTGGGTGCATGGACCAAAAATTGATTGCTCTCTAGTACAAGTAATAAAGCAGGAACCACGCCAACTATCTACAGATGGCGACGCTTATCGGGATCCGCGCGCCATGACTGGCAATGCGAGCGACGGCGTCCAGCGGTATGTCGCCGCGACCTTGCGGAGTAAGGCATTCCGGCCCGTAGACCCTCGGATTTCTGAGACCGAGTGTCAGTGAAACGGGGCCGCCAGACCGGTCGGAGACCTACAACCCTGGCCCGTCCGTGGTCGAGATCGCGCCAGCGCAGCAACGGAATCCAACGTTCGGTGCGCCCGCCGCCGGGCCGGGCTCCACCGCGCCGCACGACAGCGCGTCGCCGGTGTCCAAGAACGAGCCGCCGGCCACCCACGTGCCGCCCTCCCCCCGGATCCACTCGGCCACATTGCCCGAGAAGTCCCAGTTCGGGAACGAGCCGCCGGGGACCGTGTAGCCGCACCCTGCGAAGCTCGCCGTGGGCGCCGCCGACGTGCTGCCTGACGACGCGTCGTGGCACGCGCCCGGCATGAAGTCCTCGCCGCCGTACGGGTAGTCGAAGCCCTCCAAGTTGCAGGCCAGCGGCCACTCGTCGACCACGCACAATCGGCGCTCCGCGACGCCGCCGGGGATGGCCGCGTTGTAACCCTCGGCGGCGCACGCGGCGACCGCCTCTTCGGCGGTCAGGCCGGTCCACGGGATCAGGCCAGCGCGCGACACCGCGCGGGATTCGTCCACGCCGGCCGATACGTCCGTGGCGTCCGGGCGGGCGGCTTCGAAGATGTCGATGCACAGGCGAATACGCCCGAACTCCCGCTCCGCGTTGACCACCAACATCATGTTGAACGGGCACGAGCCGCAGATCTCCGTCCGCCGGTCGTCGTCGTCGATCAGGCCGTTGCAGTCGTCGTCCACGCCGTTGCAGCGCTCCGGCGTGGGCCGGTACACCATGCGGCTGCACGCGCCCAACGCGCAGGCGCTGCCGGGGCGGCAGTCGGCGTCGGTTTCGCACCCGTAGCTGAGCTCGGGCACGCGGCAAACGCGGCGCTGGCAGGCGGCATCACCGAGCGCGGTGCAGGCGTCGGTGATGGACTCGTTGGGGTCCACGAGCTCGGGGATGCACACGCCCTCGCCGCACTCCGCGTCGGACGTGCAGGACGCGCCGAGCGCCGAGGCCACGCAGGCCCCGTACCGGCCATCGGGGCCGCAGAAACGCACGCCACGCTCGCACACGCCAGCCGCGGTGCCGCACGCCACCGGCGGCGAGACCCCAACCGTACAATCGCACTCCGACGGCGCCAATTCCGGGATCTCGCAGACCGTCGCGTTGAGGCCGTCGCACACGTAGTAGCCCTCGTTGCAGGCGCCGCACGGCCGGCCGGGCACAGCGTCGCCCAGATCGACGGTGCCGAGGCACGCGTTGGCGTCGAACCACGGCATGCACTGGAGGTCGCCGTCGGGCGTGCAGGCCCAGCGTTTTTCGTCGTCGCACTGCACACCCGGCTCGCCGGGCAGCTCGCCGCAGAAGCCGCACGCGTTGCGGCCCACGGGGTCTGCGCACACGACCACGTTCTCGGTCTCGCACAACCAATGGCCGGTGCCGCAAGGGCCGCAGGTGGTACCGGGCACGCCCTCGAGGCTACCAAATCCACCGCACGAGTTGCGTTCAAAGTCCTCGCCGGGGCCGGCGTCGAGCGAGGCCAAACACGAGCCGTCGAGCTGGCAGGTGGTGCCGGCGGGTCAATCCGGTTCACACGCCGGAACGCACTGCCCATCGTCGCACGCGTACGACGGCGCGCACGCCGGCTCGCAGGGGAACTGCGACGGATCCGTGGGATCGAGCCGCCGAAAGTCCGGGGCGTCGGAGTCGCCACAGCCCCAGGCGAGCGCGAAGACCAACCAAAGCGACCGCATCACGACGCACGCGCGGTTTGAGCGCATCACGACGCACGCGCGGTTTGACCGCATCACCACGCTCCTGCGGTTTGAACCCATCAAGGCGCTCCTGCGATGTGCAGGTCGAGCACCGGGCGGTCCTCGGCGGCCACGCTGTCCAGGTTGCCCGGCAGCGCTTGAATGGCCTGCGCGAACAGCGCCAGCGTGGGCTTGGCGCGCTCCACCGTCTCCGGCGCGTCCTCCCACGGCTCCCACCGCATGCGCGGCGTCTCGACCAGCGCGTCGTTGAGCGAGACCGCGAGCCGGAAGCCGTCCGTGATGGCGACCTCGCGCCCCGGCGTGGCCCGATCGTCGTCGAGCACATGCAGCTGCGAGGGGTCGGTCACGTGTAGCAGCGACCAGGGCACTCGCACGGTCACGGTGGCGCCATCGACCACCACCGCGTCCAGGTTGGACGGGCGATCAGCGGCCTCGCGCACGCGCAGGATGCCGATCTCGTCGGCCGTCTCCGGGAAGCGCCACGCGGAGTCGAAGCTGATGTGCGCCTGGTTGTTCTTCCAGCGCACCAGCGGCCAGCCGCCCCCTTCGCTCTCCGTCGAATGGAACACCTGCGTATCGGTCGAGGAGTTGTGCCAGATGCCGTAGGAATCGTAGGTCTCGGTCACGCGGTGCATGGCGGTGCCGTCGGTGATCACGGTCGCGAACTCGCTGCGCTGGGTGGTCCGCACGCCATTCGGCAACACGATCTCGCCCACGTCGTCGCGGTACGTATCCCAGCCGATCACCAACGTGTCGGTGGGCGCCAGCGGCCGCGACAGCGTCACGCGCACGTGGAAGAACTCCGCGTCCGCGTCGCCCTCAACCGTCGAGACCAGGCCCGCGCCAGACGTGGGCGCCCACTTCGAAAACGTGGGCTCCGGGAGGTCGAACGCGAGCAGCCCAAAGTTCTGCTCCGCCGCCGTCACGTTGTGCCAGCGGTACCGGCGGCTGCGCGGGAAATCGAGCTCGTCGGTGATCCACGTCCGCTTCCACCACTCGTCCATCCACGCAAAGTAAATGCCGCCCGCCATGCCCGAGTCGTACATGTTGCCGAGCATGCGCGCGGCGAAGTGCCCGACCACCGCCTCGTCGAGCCCGCCGTGGTGCATGCCGTTCTGCGCGTAGTGCGCGGCGCCCCAGCTGGAGGGCGTGCCGAACTCGCCGATCACGAGCGGGATATCGGCGTAAAACTCTTTGAGTTCATGCATATAGCCCAGGTAGCTGTTGGGCCCATATGCGTCCTCAAACACCTGATACTCCGGCGCCTCGACCATAAAATCGGGGTAGTACGGATAGGCGTGGAAGATGATCCAGAAGCCGGCCGGCGCGTTGTGCAGGTCCAGATCGAGCGCCATGTTCACGCGATCCTCGTCGCTGCCGGGGCCCTCGATCGGGTGCACCAGCGGGTCGAGCGTCGGCCACGTGGAGAAGCACACCGGGCGCTGTACATCGTACGTGTCGCGCTCGTGCGAGATCACCAAGTCGATGCGCTCCGCCAGCCACGCCTCCATAGGTAAGGCGTCGAAGATCGACACCGCGCTGCCCTCGTAGGACGTCTGTTCGGGGTGCTGCTCGTTGGTGAACTCCACCTCGTCCGGGTAGATCTCGCGCCCGATGACCCAGCTGAGCACCCACGGCGAAACATCGGTCGTGTACGTGCCGAACGCCTTGCCATAGCTGCCGATCACCTCGGCGTCCCCGTGCACAGCGTCGATCACCGAGCGGATCTCGTGATCGTACAGGTCGCTCATGTTCCAGAAGTCGTGCGTCGGGTTCTCCTCGTCGAGCCAGATGCCCTGCACCAGCCAGATCGGGTTGTCCGGGTTTCGCTCGTTGTAGGCGCGGAACTCCTCGTAAAACCGGGGGAAATGCAGGGTGTACACACGCAGGGTGTTCACGCCCATCTCGCCCATCTGCTCCATCCAGCGGCGGTATTGGTCGCGGGTCACTGCGAGCTCGCCCGGCTGCGTGCCCGGCACGCCCACGCCCAGGTTGATGCCCTTCATAAAGAACGGCTGGTACGCGTCGCCGTCCCAGTACGCGAGGTAGTCGTCGATGGCGCGAAACGGCACGGCCACCGAGGGCCGGAGGCCATCTCTGGAGCCCGCGCGATCGGTCGAGCAAGCGCCCAAAGCGAGCGCTGCGAGCAGCGACCAGAGGAGGATCGAAACACGCGCGCGCATCGTGAGCTCGTGGAGGGGATTAACGTTCACCGCGACAGTGTAGCGAGCGCCGGGCGCGGATGCGAATCCAACCGGAGATTCTTGCCCGTTCGCGCCCTCCTGGAGCCTCCAGCGGGGCGATTCTGCAGTTGGACAGGGCGTCCGGCATTCCGCGGCGCCGAGTAAACACGAGGCATTGTTGCGCGGTGAAGATCCCGTGGTACTTTGGCGGCGCTCTCCCGAGGCCCCCATCAGGGCCCCCCAACGATGTCAGCCCGGTGCCTCATTGCCCGCCGCGTCTATCAGCTTCCTCACCGGCCCCTCGGCGTTCACCGGTCCGTTTGGACAGCGATTGGAATCGCTCGTCGAAGGCTGCGCTGCAGCGACCTCAAACGTAGACCCCGGGTTCGTGTTCGTCGCCGGCTCTCCGAACGAGTGGCCGCTCAGCCCCCAAACCTCGGCGAGCGCCCGCACCTTCGTGTGGTTCTCCGCCCTCACCGTGCCGGATCACTACGACCGCGCGCGGCAGCGATTCCACGAGCCCACCTTCCTACACGGCGACGCGGGCCTCTCGCAGCTGGAGACCATCCTCGCCGGCCACGGCGTGCTGCGCTCCCACACGTCGGTCGACATCCCCGGCGGCGACGCGCTGTTCGAGCTCAAGGGCGTGTACCTGCAGCAGCTGGTGCTCGATTTCCGCGCCTTCATGCAGGGCTGCCCCGACGAGCCCATCGCCGCGACACGCGCCTGGCGAACGTTCCTGCAACGCGTCGAAGGCAGCGCCGGCACCTACGAGTTCAACCAGCTCTCCGAAGCCGCCAACCGCGCCCGCACCTGCTTCGACACCGGTAGCGAAACCGCCCAGGACGACGCCGCGGCCACCCTCCTCACCGAGGCCATCAACGCCGCCGTCGCGCAGCACCGCGAGCAGCTCTCGGCCCGCCTCCCGCAACGCATCGCCCGCGACGTGCGACACCGCGCGCTCATCCTCGCCAGCGACCCCAACCTGGCCCAGCAGCTGCGCCTCGCGCTCACCCACAGCGAGCTCGAAGCCCACATCCACGACGCCCCCGAGACCTTCGTCGAAGCCCTCCGCGCCGTGCACCCGGACGTCGTGGTCATGCAGGAAGACCTCGGCGCGTTCGACGGGTTCGACATCGCCGCGCAAGTGCTCAGCCTGCCGGAGTTCTCCGCCCTTCCCATCATCGGCCTCATCGACGACGCGGCCGAAAGCACACGCACGCGCGCCGCCCGCTGCGGCATCGACTCGTGGCTCGTGCGCCCGTTCTCAGCCGAGAACGCCATCCGCACCGTCGGCGCCGTGCTCCGCCGCGCTGACGCCCAAGTCGCGCTGGGCGGCCGCGACGCCGTCACCGGCCTGTTCAGCCGCCGCGCGCTGTTCGACCGCCTCGAGCTGGAGCTCCTCCGAAGCCGCCGCGCGTCGCAGCGCGTGGTGCTCATGCTCATCCACATCGAAGAGGCGCCACGAGACCGCTACCCGCGCCAGCTGCTCCTGGAGCTCGCGCGCACCGTCGAGACCAACTTCCGGCGCTCCGACCTGCTCGGACGCTACAACGAACGCACCATCGCGGCGGTGCTGCCCGGCGCCGATCCCCGCGTGGTGTCCTCGCTCATCGACCGCCTGCTCGAGGCCGTCGATCCCCGCATCCGCCTCCGCATCTCAGCGAGCATCGCCGAAGGCTCCGTGGCCCCCGCAGTGGTCGCCGCCGACGCCGAGACGCGGCTCATTCAAGCGCTCGACGGCCAGCCCGGCTCGGCCATCGGACGGTGCGCCAGCGCTGACAACGCCGAGCAGCGCAGCGACAGCCCGCGCATCCTCCTGGTCGACAACGACGAGGCCATCATCACCCTGCTCAAGTTCTTCTGCCAACGCGAAGGCTACGTGGTCGAAGAGGCCCGCGACGGGCTCAGCGCCATCGAGCAGCTCGAGGCCGCCGACCAAGCCGGCGATCTGCCCGACCTCGTGATCCTCGAAGCCTACCTGCCCGGCGTCGACGGCTTCAGCGTCCTGCGCAAAATCCAAAGCGCGTACGGCTCCCGCGTGAGCGTGATGATGCTCACCATCCAACGAAACGAAGAGCGCATCGCGAAAGCTTTCAACCTCGGGGCGGCCGACTTTGTCGCCAAGCCCTTCAGCGTCCCCGAGGTCATGGCGCGGATTCAGAACATCCTCGTTCGAGCCGGTGCGATCTAGCGCGAGCAACCTGCGAAAGCCGAGGCCCCTGGGAAGGTCGGCGGCGCTGCTGGCGGGGTGTCTCGCCGCGGCGCTCCTGAACCTGACGCCCCAGGCACACGCAGCAGAGGCGTCGAACGTCGGAGTCACGGAGACCCACGTCGAACCAGCGACCGCAGGCGTTGAACCAGACACCATAGCGCCCGCGCCGCGACCGCCCTCCAAGGCCGCCGCCTGGAACGACCGCGCCCACGCCGCCCTGCGCGCCAACAACCAAGCCGGCGCCCGCGTGGCCGCGAACCGCGCGCTCAAAGAGGCACCGAACGACGTGGACCTCATGTTCATGGTCGCGCGGCTTGAGGGCTTCCAAGGGCAATACGCCACCGCCGAGGCCCGCTTGGTCGGCGCCTACGCCATGGCGCCGGGCTACGCGGACCTGGCGATTCAGCTCGCCCGAACGCGGCTGTGGGATGGGCGCCCCGAGGCAGCGGCCGGCCCCATCGACGCCGTGCTGCTCAAGACGCCCGACAACCTCGAAGCCCGCATCCTCCGCGGGGACATCGCCCAACGGCTCGGCGATCCCATCGCGGCGGAGCACCACTTTACCATGGTGCTCGACGCGCTCGCGACCATGGAGCGGGACGCACTCGCGCTGGAGCAAGAGCCCGACGCCGTGCGCGCCAACGCGGCCATGCGCGAAGACGTGGAGTGGCGGCTCGTGATGGCCGTGCAGGACCAGGACGACGACCGCGCCCTCGACGCGCTGCTCGCCACGCTCCCGCAAGACCAGGACGACGAGCGCCGCGCCTACGTCCGCGACGCGCTGCGCGACCGCCAGCAGAACGTGCGCGTCGACGCCGCCATGTCGAACACCTTCGTCGAGACCGGCGACTGGCTGAACCTCAACCTCGGGCTCTCCGCGCGCTTCCTCCCGCGCATGTGGGCCGGCGCGCGCGTGGAGTGGGACAGCCGGCGATACGGCGACCTGCGGCTGCAAGACGTCTCGATCTTGGCGCCGATGTCACTCGAGGTCGCGCCCGGCCTCACCCTGTTGCTCGAGGGCGGCGGCGCCCCACGCGCCGACGTGGTCGCCCGCGGCCGCGCCCGCATGCTGCTCGAGCACACCCTCACCCGACACTTCGGATACGCGCTCGGCTACCGCTTCGCCCGCTACACCGACGTGGACACGCACACCGTCAACCCGGGCCTGCATCTGCGCGCGTGGCGGCTCACGTTCGAGCCCATGCTCTTCCTGACGCACACCTCGCTCAACCGCACGCACGCCACCGCGAGCCTCCAAATCACCGCGAAGCTCACCGAGCGCGGGTCCATCGACCTGACCGCCATGGTCGGCACCGAGCCCGTCGAGCCCTCGCTGGCCGTGCTCCGCGACGCGCCCACCCAACTCGGCATCCTCGCCGGCGTGTCACAGCGGGTCGGACCCACCACGCGGCTGCGCTTTCTGTACGCCCTCTGGACGCCGCTCACCGAGCCCGACGACATCCGCGTGAACACGCGACACACCCTCGCGCTACACTTGGTCCAGTTCCTCCACGTGCGCCCGCGAGGGAGCCGACCATGACGCTCTTCGAGCAGCTATGGAACGACCCGCTGTACCGGCTGATCATGCAGATCGCCATCGGTCAGGTGGTCGGGCTCGGCAGCCTGCTCGCGTTCATCTGGGCGCTTCGACTCCGGCGACACCACCGCCACCGGGTCAGCGAACGCACCATCACCGACGTCTCCACCCACCTCTTCTCGTACCTGGCCGGTACCACCTCGCTCACGGTCTTGGTGTCGCAGCTCCGCAAGTACTCCGTGCACCAGCGCGCGACCGTGCTCGAAAAGTACGTGGCCACGCTGACCGGCAAGAGTGAGGCCGATCTGAGCCGCTATTTCGAGCGCTCCGGCATGCTCCGCGCCGCCCAACGGCTGTGCCGCTCCCTGTTCTGGTGGCGCCGACTGGAGGGCGCACGACTGCTCGGCGCCGGCGGTTACGAGGCCGGCGCCATCACGCTGCAACACCTACTGCACGACCGAAATCTAGCGGTGCGCCTGGCCGCCGCGCGCGCGCTCGGACGCACCCAGGACCCCAAGTACATCGCCCCCCTGCTGCGCGCCCTCCGCCGCGGCCGCCTCTCCCGCGCGGCCATCGCCGAGGTGCTCGTCACCTTCGGCCCGGAGTCTCGGCAAGTGCTGCGCGAGCTGGTCATGCAGCTGCCCACCGACTCCCGCGCCTCCAAGCTGCGCGCGACCACCGTCGAGGTGCTGGCGCTGGTCGGCGACGCCGGCGCGACCCCGTTCATCCAATACGCGCTGGCCTCCGGCGACGACGAAGTGCGCATCGCGGCGTTCAAGGCCGCCGGCATCATCCGCGCCGGACTGTCCACCGACGAGCTGCGGGCCGGCCTCAGCGACCCCGTCTGGCAAGTGCGCGCGCACGCGGCCGGCACCGTCGGTAAGACCCAAACCACGCGCCTGCTGCCCGACCTCGCCGTGCTGCTCGAAGACCGCAACTGGTGGGTGCGCACCAAGGCCGCCCACGCCCTGTTCGAGCTCGGCAAACCAGGCATCCGCATGCTGGAGAGCATCGCCGACACACACATGGATTCGTACGCGCGCGGCATGGCCCTACGCGTGCTCACAGAAGACCCCGTCTATGCGGATCTGCGCGTGCTGAGCG
>CBDUJZ010000183.1:0-9816 GCA_965367675.1 uncultured Myxococcales bacterium
GTGCCGTTCGTGATGTCGGAGGGCTGGTTCACGAGCACCATCGTCCCGCCCATGCTCGGGCTGGACGGGTTTCCCGAGCGCCGGACATGGACCGCGCACGGGCGGTCGGCCTACTACGCGCAAGCGATGGGCGCGGCGGCGGGCATGCCGCGCGTGCTTCGCTCGATGCTCGAGGACACACGCCGCACCGCGTTTTCGGACCAGCGCCCGGAGCAGGTCTCGGCGGTGCTCGTCGGCCATGGCACCCCGCGCAATCCGCGGTCCAAAGACTCGCTCAACGCCTGCGTTGCGCGGCTGCGGGAGACCACGAACTTCGCGTCGGTGAGCGCCGCGTGGGTCGATGATGCGCCTCGCGTGGGGCCTGTCTCCGAACACGCCGCGACGCACTCGGTCGTCCTGCTACCGTTCTTCGCTGGAGCGGGCCCGCACGTGACCGACGACATCCCGACCGCCGTGGGGTTCGCGTTCGAGGGCGTCGACGCTGTGCACCGCGTGGGATCGAGTCGAATCGCGTACGCCCAGTCGGTCGGCGCCAACGCGGCCGTCGACGCGCTGGTGAAGGGCGTTGTCGATGACGCGCGCTGCCGTCTCGGTGCTACAGCACAAACGTGAGGGACACGCTGCCCGAGAGCGTTCGCATGGGGTTGTAGTCGTCCAGGACGGCGTTGTACCAGACCGCGGCGCCGACGTACGCGATGCCGACCCACACGTCCAAACCGGCGCCGACGTTGAACGCTGGCTCCCAGTTGTCGCGGGTGTAACGGAAGCCGGTGTACGGGTCGCGGTCGGTGTGCGCCACGTAGCTGACGCCGCCGTGCGCGCCGACCCACGGCTTGGCCAAGCCGAGCGGGAGGCCGATGCGACCGCCGGCCATGACGGGTGCGTAGACGGTGCCGTGGCGCGGCCCGGAGTACCGTTGGTAGCCATCGGCGGCGTAGTGGTAGCCGAGCTGAACCTCCGCCGTGAGCGGGCCGATGCCAACTCCAGGATACAGGTTGCCGGCGACGCCGAGTGGGCCTTCTTGCTCAAGCCGTGTCACGCCAAAGTCGGCGCCGAGCTGCAGATGCTGCGACTGCCCGGCGGCGGGGACGAGTAGAGCAAGAGCGACGAGTAAAGTGTATTGCCAGCGCATGAGAACCTCAGAATCCCGGACAGGGTGATGACTCGGACGCTGGTCGCTGCCGGGTATTCAGAGGCGCGGCGGATTGGCGCCTAGAATTCCGAATCCGGGCGCATCATGCGGCCCATCATCATCTGGTGCGGCTCCTCGACCACCATCGGGAGCTGGCCCAGGTCGGCGTCTTCGGCGGTCGCTTCGTCCGTGGCGCCCGGCGCGGCGGTTCCGTCACACCCCACGGCTTCGCCAGCGCCCTCGAACTCCTCTTCTTCGAGGGTGACCCCGAACTGCTGCAGGTGGTCCACGGCGCCTTGCTCCTGCTGAATCAGCGCATCGTGCGGCATGTATTCCGGTGCGCCCTGCAGGGGCATGGGCTGGGGAGCGATCTCGCCGAGCATCTCGATCTGAGGCTCGATTTGAGGCTCGATGTTGGGCTCGACCTGAGGCTCAACAACCGGCTTCGGCGCCACGTCCGTCGGCTCGCTCTGAGGCTTGACCGACGTCGTTGGCTTCACGTCCACCGGCATGGCGTAGGGTGCCGCGATCGCGCCCATCAGCGCGTGCTCGGTGTGCTGCGGCCAGTCGCAAGCGCTCAGGCTGGTGGCGATCAACGCGGCCGACGCGAGCAGCTTGGCGGCGCCGTGAATCTGGTGGGCCGGCGCGGTCGCGCGGACCTTTCGCTTGGCGAACAACACCTCGCCGGTGCGGGCGTCGTGGGCGTATCGCACGCAGGGCGAGACCTCGGTGGCCATCAGCTGGGTCGCCTCTCGCCGCGTCATCGCGCTCAGGTGGTGCACGTGCTTGTCGCAGCTGCCGCAGAAGCGCTTCTGTTCACCGCCGGTCATGGCGTTCCAGTCGGCGTGGCAGGGTTCGGCGATGCTCAGGTTTTGCTTGTTCATGGCGGTCTCAAGAGTGGGTTCCTCCCACAGAACGCCGCCGCCGCAACTCCGGTCTAACTTTCTCCGCCGCCGGCACTTTTCTATCGCGTCGTGGCCGCGTGCGCCGCCGCGCTAGAACACGGGGTGGGTGAACTCCGCCAAGGCCCGCCGCTGCAGTTTGCCGTTTCGACCCCGCGGCAGCGAATCGCAGAACACCACCGCCCGCGGGCACTTGTACGACGCCAATCGCTCCGCGCACGCGGCCCGCAGCGCGTCAGCGGTCTCGGCCGAGGCGGCGGTCTCGGCGCGCAGCACCGCATACAGGCACACCACGCGCACGTCCGCGGACACCTCGCGCTCGGCCACCGCGTAGGCCGCGACGCCGGGCAGCGCGCCGATCTCGGCTTCCACCTCCAGCGGCGAAACACGATAGCCAAACGCGTTCATCAGGTCGTTGCTGCGGCCTTCGAACCACACGTATCCGTCGTCGTCCAAGCGAGCCAAGTCACCGCCGACGAACCACTCGCCGCGCAACACTTGGGCCTCTTCATCCGGCCGATTCCAGTACCCCAACATGAGGCCCGGGTCGGAGCGATGGATGGCGAGCAGCCCGACCTCGCCGATGGGCAGCGGTGTGATGCCGGCTGTGGCGTCCAGCGCTGGGCTGTCGGTTGGGCTTGGGTCGACCGGGAGGACCGCGATGCGCCGGCCCGGCTGCGGTCTTCCGGGCGAGCCTGGTCGTACCGGGGTGTTCGGGCCACTGCTTACGTAGGTGGAGCACTCGCTCATGCCGAGCGCCTCGTACAGCGGACAGCCCACGCGTTCGCGCCATTGTTCGGCGATGGTGGTGGACAGCGGCTCTCCGGCGGTAAGCGCCCGCGAGAGGGTAGCGCACGACTCTTGTAAGTTGCCGCCATACTTGAGGATTCGTCGGTACACGCTGGGGACGGCGGCGAAGACGGTGGCCTGCTCGTTGGCGACGAGCTGCGGCCAGATCTCCGGCGTAGCGGCGTCTGCGTACAGCACGGCGGTGGCCCCAGCTGCGGGTGCGTCGATGAGCGCCATGCCGAGCGTGTACGTCCAGTTCAGCTTGCCCGCGTGGAGCACAATGTCGTCGGCGCTGATGCCCGTCCAGCCGTCGCGCATGGGCGCGCGGCCGAGCGCCATACGATGGGCGTGCAGCACACCTTTGGGCTGGCTGGTGGTCCCCGACGTATAGATCAGCAGCGCCGGATCGTCCGGCTGTGTGGGCGCGATCTTGAGGGCCGCAGGTGTGTCCAGGAGCGCGTGAACGTGGTGGGCTGTTGCTGCGTGCTGGGCGCTGGGGAGGCCGGGCAACGAGCTGTCGCCGATCACGACGCGGGCGCCCGAGTCTCGCGCCAGGAACGCCGCCTCGTCCGGGGTCAGCATGTCGCTGGAGGGGACCAGCACGGCGCCGGCGGCCCAGGTGCCCAAGGCTGCGAAGGCGAACTCGACGCTGGTGGGCAGGCGAACCAGAACGCGGTCGCCGGGCTGCACGCCGTGTTCGGCCAAGCCAGCCGCGAATCGCAGCGCGCCGTCGCGGAGGTCGCCATGTGACACGGTCGTTCGGACCAAGCCGCCGTCGCCTTTTGCGCTGGATACGATCACCAGCGCGGGGTGCTCGGCGCGGTCCCCGAGCCCGTGGGCGAAGGCGAGGGCGGCGATGTTGAAGGGCATTGGTTCGGTCACGGGCGGAGCGTTGGGTGGCGCGGTGTTTGAAGCTGTGGGTGGCGCGTGAGCGTGCGGTGTGCGAGCGCGGCCGGGAGGGTGGACAACCACGGTTCGCGGCACGAAGACAGCTGCGGGTTTATCACCAAGCGATCCCGCACCGTAGGAAGTTGAATGAGCGAGCAGACGAGTAACTCCGGGGCCACGAACGCGGTCCGATGGGCGGGCGTGTTGGGCGCGATCGCCGTCGCTGCGGGGGCGTTTGGCGCCCACGCGTTGGCCGACGTACTGTCCGCGCACCGGCTTGAGACGTGGGACACCGCCGCCCGGTATCAGTTGGTTCACGCGGTGGCGCTGCTGGCGTTGGCGGCGGGGTGGCATCGTGTTGGCCGGCCGCGCTTGGTGATGCGCCTGTGGGCCATTGGCGCGCTGGTTTTCAGCGGTACGCTGTACGCGTTGTGTCTGAGCGGTGTCGGCATTCTGGGGGCGGTGACGCCGCTGGGCGGGCTGTGCCTGATCGCGGGCTGGAGTGTTCTCGCGGCGACGGCGCGCTAGCGTTGGCGTACATTTGCGCCGCGCGGCTTGTCGCGTCACATGCGGCGATGGTTGCTTTGAAACGCATGGGCCTTACTAATGGGGGCACCGTTTTTGACGCTCGGCGCGTCGGCCCGAAGCCGACCGTGAGCGCGGTTTCCCCAAGGCGGTTTAAGAGGCGAGTGACATGAGCGACAAGAAAGAGCGGCGCGGCGAAGGCCAGACCGCTCTCAAAACGCGGGAGAAGACGAAGAAGCCGAGGCTGTACAAAGTCATCATTCATAACGATGACTACACGACACAGGAGTTCGTGGTCGCAGTGCTTGTGCAGTTCTTCCACAAGGGCCGAGAGGAGGCGACGCGCCTCATGCTCACCGTGCACACCAAGGGCCGCGCGGTGATTGGTGCGTACACTCACGACATGGCCGAATCCAAGATTGCGAAAGTGACTCGTGTGGCTCGCGAGAACGGCCACCCACTACTGCTGACCATGGAGCCGGAGTGAATCCGGTTTCCTTACGGAGCGCCAATGATGCTGTCTGACGAGGTCCAAATCGCTCTCAATTTCGCGATGACGGACGCCCGGAATCGCCGTCACGAGTTTGCTGGCGTTGAGCACTTGCTGCTCGCGCTGCTGCTCGAGTCGTCCACCAAGCGCTTGATGCGGCGCATCGGCGCCGACGCCGAGAAGATCGCGGACGAGGTGCGCGTGTTTCTCGACGAGATGGAGACCGTGCCCGAGGAGTACCTCTCGGAGCCGGAGCCGTCCGTCGGTTTCCGCCGTGTGATCTCTCGCGCGCTCCGCCACGTGCAGTCGTCCGGCAACGAAGAGGTGCGCAGCGATAACCTGCTCATCGCGATCTTCGCCGAGTCCGACAGCCACGCACGATTCCTCCTGGAGGAGAACGGCGTGACGCGGCTCAAGATTGTGACGGATGTGAGCCACGGTCCCGCGAGCGCCGGCCCCAAGCGCCTGGAGCTGCCCGGCGGTGACGGCGAAGGCGAGGCGGCCGAAGGGGACGAGGAGGGCGGCGTCGCAGAGGACCCGCTCGAGGCGTACTGCGACCTGCTCAATGAGCGGGCGCGCAATGGCGAGATCGACAAGCTGATCGGTCGTATTCCAGAGGTCGAGCGCGCCGTGCGTGTGCTGGCCCGCCGCCGCAAGAACAACCCCATTTTTGTGGGCGACTCCGGCGTCGGAAAGACCGCCATCGTAGAGGGCATCGCCCGTAAGATCGTGGACGGCGAGGTGCCTCCGGCGCTCAAGAAGGCCGACATCTACAGCCTCGATATGGGCGCTCTCATCGCGGGCACGCGCTACCGGGGCGACTTCGAAGAGCGCCTCAAGGCCGTTGTGAAGGCGATCGAAGCGCTCGATGACGCCATCCTGTTTATCGATGAGATTCACACGATCATCGGTGCCGGCGCGACGTCGGGCGGCACGATGGACGCCTCGAACCTGCTCAAGCCGGCGCTGTCGGCTGGACGCATCCGCGTGATGGGCAGCACCACGTTCCGCGACTACCGCCAGTACTTTGAGAAGGACCGCGCGCTCGTGCGTCGCTTCCAGAAGATCGACGTCGACGAGCCGTCGGTGGATGAGTGCATCCTGATCTTGCGGGGCCTGGCGCCCACGTACAGCAAGTTCCACGACGTGAAGTACACCGACGAGGCGCTCGTCACGGCCGCTCGTATGGCCGCGCGGCACCTTAGCGACCGTCGCCTGCCCGACTCCGCGATCGACCTGATCGACGAAGCCGGTGCGATGGTGAAGCTCGACCCAGCCTTCAAGAAGAAGGTCGTCGACGAGCCGCAGATTCATGAGATCGTGACCAAGATCGCGAAGATCCCGCCGGTCGATGTGTCGGCCAACGATCGCGACCGACTCGCCAGCTTGGACCGCGACCTCAAGAGCGTGGTCTTCGGGCAGGACGACGCCGTCGAGCAGGTGGTTTCCGCGGTGAAGCTCTCCCGCGCGGGGCTCGGCGATCCGCACAAGCCGATGGCCTCGTTCATCTTCACCGGCCCCACGGGTGTCGGCAAAACGGAGGTGGCGAAGCAACTCGCCGCTACCCTGAATCTTCAATTGGTTCGGGTAGATATGAGCGAGTACATGGAGCGTCACTCGGTGAGTCGACTCATCGGAGCGCCTCCCGGCTACGTTGGGTTCGACCAAGGCGGTTTGCTCACCGATTCGGTCACCAAGAACCCGCACTGCGTGCTGCTGCTCGACGAGATCGAGAAGGCTCACCCCGACGTGTTCAACATCCTCCTGCAGGTCATGGACCACGGGAAGCTGACGGACAACAACGGGCGGTCGACGGACTTCTCGAACGTCATTCTCATCATGACCTCCAACGTGGGTGCCCGCGATCTGCAGGCGCGCATGGTCGGGTTCTCGCAAGAGATGCGGGGCGGAAACGACGACGTCGAATACCGCCGTGTGTTCAGCCCGGAGTTCCGAAACCGACTGGACGCACGCATCCGGTTCTCGCCGCTCAAGGCCGAGGTGATGGACCGCATCGTGGTCAAATTCATCGACGAGATCGCCCTGCGCTTGGTCGACCGTGGTGTCACGCTCAAGCTCACGGAAGACGCGATTCGCCTGCTCGGCGAGCGGGGTTACGACCCGCAGCTCGGCGCGCGGCCGCTGTCACGTGTCATCACCGAGTTGGTCAAGCGCCCGCTCGGCGAGGAACTGCTGTTCGGCAAACTCGCCGACGCTGGCGGCACCGTCACAGTGGACCTCGACGAGGACGGAGAGTCGCTGAAGTTCAACGTCCGCAAGTCGCGTAAGTCGACCAAGAAGAAGTCGTAGCGATACTGAATCCAATTTGGGCCGAGCCGGGGAGACTGCCCTGGCTCGGCCCATTTGGTTTCGTGCTACCGACCCCGTCGCGTGGGGTGTCGCCGAGCCGATAGCGGGACCTAGATCCGCGGCTGTCCGCGAAACGTGCGGGCCAGGCGCGTGAGGCCGAACATGTCGAACAGGCGGCCGCTCATGCGCTCGGCGTATTCGACGCGGACGTGGAACAGGTCCGAAGTGGCAGCGCGCTCGAGCAGCAGGTCATCGCTGGTGGCGATCCGGTCGATGAGCCCGAGCTTCAGCGCTTGCTTTCCGTACCAGTGCTCGCCGGTGGACACGGCTTCGACGTCGAGCGCCGGCCGGTGCTCAGCGACGTGCGCTTTGAACAGGTCGTGGGTCTCATCGAGGGTCTGCTGCGTCTTCTCGATGCCCTCTTCGGTGAGCTCGCTCACGAGGGACACGGTCCGTTTGTACTTGCCGGAGGTCAGCTCCTGGACCTCGACGCCGTGGTCTTTGAGCAAGCGGCTGACGTTGGGCACAGGCATGTACACGCCGATGGAGCCGATGATGGCGAATGGCGCTGCGACGAGCTCGTCGCTGACCACGGCCATCATGTAACCGCCGCTGGCGGCGACCGTATCGACCACGACGGTGAGCCGGAGGCCTGCCGCGCGGATTCGGCTGAGCTGAGAGGCGCCGAGCCCGTATCCGGGGACCGTGCCGCCGGGGCTGGTCAGGCGAACGATGACCTCTTCGCCGGGCTTTGCGACGCCCACGATCGCGGTGATGGATTTACGGAGCTCCGCTACCTCGTTGGCGCTGGTATCTCCATTGAAATCAACTACATACACGGGCGGTCGTTCGTCGATGTCCTCTGCGTCTCGCGCTTTGACGAACGACTTGAACGCCTTACGCGGCATCTGCGCGCGGCGAATCGTGTCGGCCATGCGCACGTACCGGCCGCTGAGGTCGCGCACGTGCAACGTGCCCTCGTCGCTGGAGGTGTTGCTGCCGCGTCGACGGCCGAACAGCATGGCGGTCATGGCGCTGATCGAGGCGACGGCGAAGGCGACGATGAAGGCTTTGGCGGCGAAGATACCGACCTCAAGAAGCCACTGGCTCATCGTGTCACCACGACGCCGGTGGTCTCGAACTCGGTCTCGGCCCAGCGCCGTTTGTAGGGGAGCTCGCTGCCGAGGTCGTACGTGCGCGCTTCGAGTGCGCAGAGCCAAGTGATGGCTGAGAATTGCATGAGGTTTCCAATACCGTATGGGCGCCAGTCATCGACGAAGCTCATCTGCAGACCACGGAAGTGGCCGTCGACGAGCCCGCCGTGGAGGTAGCCGATGTCGCGGCCCTCGTGGGTCGCAAAGAGCACGAGCGCGGACGCCTTTTCGGCGCACCGGCGTAGCACTGCGGGGGTGAAGATCGCCATCGGACCGGAGGCGACGCCGTTGCCGGAGAGCGACTTCCAGCTCTGCCGCTCGATCGCCAGAATACGGTTCCAGACGTCCATGACATCGTCGGCGCTGTTGAGTTGGTGGCGTTCGACCTGGACGCCCATCGACTCGGTGCTGCGCTGCATTCGCCGTAGGCTGGCGCGAAACTTTCGTCGCCGGCGGCTCAGAAAGCCGTCGAGGCCGCCTTCGAGCGACGCGACGTGACGGTTCGCGCGCTGGGTTCCGCGCAGCTTGTACTGCCCGGACAGTTGTCGAACGACGGCGTGGAAGAGGGCGGAGTCGACGCCGAGGCCGGTCAGTAGGGCTACGCGCCAGGCGCCCGTGCTGCGGAGGGCGTCTGAGAGACACTGAGCGCCCGCGCGGGACGACCGGTGGATGACCGGGGAGGCCAAGCCCCAGACGGCCTCGATGGGCATCAGGTAGCGGCCGGCGATCTCGGACTCCCCGGCGGCCAAAGCGACGTGCCCTTCGCCATCGGTCCAGTGGAGGATCTCGTGGGTCGGGTGGAACGCCGTTCGCGCGGGGAGGACCCACAGCGACGACGAGCAGAAGCCATCGATGTCCGGGGCGGCTAACGCGCGCGCGTCGAATTCGGGCGGGAGCTCGGACTGTCGGGCAGTGCTATTCAATGAGGTGCGTGAACCGGGATGTGTTGAGAGGCACTGGTGACTGACGCGCGATGGAAGGCCGCGGCTGAGGCGCGGGCTTGTGCGCTGGAGCGGACGCGACCCGGGTGACGTGAGCCACGTGACGGGAGTCGAGTGACCTGGAGCTCACGCGGCCAGTTAGCGCGGGCAGGTCACGCGGCGACCGCGTCCTCGGCGGTAGCGGGCGTCGGCCTCGGATGCCTCGGAGCGGCACCAGTCGTCGTCGTCCTCGTCACCGGTTTGTGCGTCGTCGGAGACGAAGCCGGGCGGTCGCAGCGCGGGGGTGGCTGCGGCCGGCGCAACGGGCCGTGCGGCGGGCGGCTGCGGCGGTGCTTGGAAGACGACCGACGGCGGTGTCACCGGCGGGGCCGGCTGGGCGACGGGGGCCGGTGCAGGCGGCGTCGGTTGCGCAACCGGAGCGGGTGCTTCAGCGGCCCAGTCTGAGCCGGGTGCGCCGAGCAGTCCACCGGCGGGAGGCGCGGGCGCGACTTCGATGGCTGGCGCGGCAGGCGCAGCGACCTCGACGGCGGGGGCGACGACTTCGACCGCCGGTGCCTCTACCACTGGCGCTTCAACGGCGGGCGCTTCCACGACCGGTGCGGCGACGACCGGTGCGGCGACTTCGACGACCGGCGCTTCGACGACCGGCGCTTCCACCGCGGGCGCTTCAACCGCGGGCGCTGCG
>CBDUJZ010000184.1:0-9790 GCA_965367675.1 uncultured Myxococcales bacterium
GTCGGTTTGGACCAACCTGCCCACCCTTCGTGAGCGAAGTCGAACGACACGGCCGGCGCGAACTCCGTGGGTGCGATCAACGGCAGTCGGTTTGGACCAACCTGCCCACCCTTCGTGAGCGAAGTCGAACGACACGGCCGGCGCGAACTCCGTGGGTGCGATCAACGGCAGTCGGTTTGGACCAACCTGCCCACCCTTCGTGAGCGAAGTCGAACGACACGGCCGGCGCGAACTCCGTGGGTGCGATCAACGGCAGTCGGTTTGGACCAACCTGCCCACCCTTCGTGAGCGAAGTCGAACGACACGGCCGCCGCGCAACCGACGCGTATCGCTCCGCGCCACAGGGATCGCTCCGGGCGACGGCTTCGCCTCGAACCGACCGGCTCGGGTCCCGAACTCCGTGGCCCCCGTCGCGAGCGTGGCGGCGTCGAGGGTTGGAGAGCGCGTTGCTTGCTGATAGACTTCGCGCGACGTGCAGGCCACCGGTTTCCGGTCGTCAGCGCGCCTTCATTGCTTTCCTGAACGAGTGAACCATGCTCCGACTCGCCCAACTCCCGATTTGCCTGGCCTTGTGCGCTCCTCTCATCGCATGCGGCGCTCCGCAGAGTGAGGCCGAGCCAGTCGACACCGCCGGGTTTGTGGAGCGCGGCGCCGAAGTGTACGCCGCGGCTGGCTGCGTGAGCTGTCACGGTGACATGGGCGAGGAGCCCACGTTGGAGGGCGCGCCCTCGCTCGAAGTGTTCGTCTCGCGCTTCGGCCTGGAGTCGCAGGCCGACCTCGACGCAGCCGTTGAGCTGCTCGCCTCGGGACGGCTGCACGACCCCGACCTGGAGACCTCCCCGCCGTTCGACGGCTTCGAGCAGGTGACCCTCGCGGCCCGCGTGTACGAGGACCTGATCGCCGGCGACGGACACGATGGCGTGTTCGTTCAGTTCGAGCTCCGAGAGCCGATGCCGCAGTGGGGCGAAACGCTGTCAGACCGCGACATTGAAGCCCTCATGGCCTACCTGCTCGTGCGCGGCAGCAACTGAGCCGCCACCGGTGACGGGCGCTTAACCCGACGTCTGGGCCGCCCGCTGCTTCGCGACCTTGTGCTCCTCGTCGGTCGCGCCTGCCTTCCAGTAGCTTGAGATGTACAAGTCGTCGTTCGTCAGACCGCGCTCTTGCATCAAGTAGCTGCGGATCTCGCGCATGTCCGAGAACTCGCACGCCACCCAAACGCTCGGCGCGCCCGCCTGCCACACCACATCGCGTACGGCGTCGGACAGTCGCGAACGCTCGCTGGGACTTTGCACCAGCCACTCCACCGCGATGCCCTCTGGCGCATCGAGCGGGCGGATATCGTCCTCGTGCGGGACCTGCACCACGCAACGCCCAACCGCCGACTTGGGCAGCTGCTCCAGGTTCACCGCGATCGCCGGGAGCGACGTCAGGTCGCCGGCCAGCAGGAACCAGTCTCGAGCGGGGTCCAGGCGTTTGACCGGTCCCGGCCCGGCGACGGTGAGCGCATGACCCACCTGCGCGCCGCGTAGCCAGGTAGTGGCCGGACCGGCGGCATCGTGCTCCGCGAACTCCAGCGTGAGCGTCTGCGCGGCGCGGTCAAAGGTGCGGACGGTGTAGCTCCGCCGAGCGATGCGCTGTTCACCCGCAGCGGCGGCCGGGAGCATGAGCTTGACGTAGCCGCCCTCGAACGCGTCGGGAAAGGCGTCGAGTTCGCTGCCGTGGAGCACCACACGTTGTACGTGCGGAGAGATGGAGTGGATGGATTGGACCGTGAGATCGTAGGCGCGTTTGGACATGGTTTGGCGTGGTTGCTGGTGTGATAGTGAAAGTCATATTCACTGGACAGGGCGTGCGCCACCCCTATTCATTCCCGGGTCGGCCCAGCGGAAGTCGGAGAGGGGATTTCGGGGAAGGGCGGTTTGCAGTAGAACTGACCCTGCTCTCCCCCATCCCACACTAAAGTTCATGCGCATTTCTGTCGGGCCCCAGCTCGCTGTCGTCCTCCTTTTTGCCGCGTGCGGCGACACCACTGAGGACCCAGAGGGGCAAACGGATGTGGGGGAAGAGGCGGACGCTGCGCAGGGTGACACGACCGAGGATGCTGGTGCGGATGATGTAGAGGCGGACGCGGGTGACGACGACGCGGGTGACGACGACGCGGCACGTGACACCGCGGCGGACAGTGCCGAAACGGACACAACCTCGACGGACGCCTCTGACGCCACCGTGGAACCCGACGCCACCGCCGATACCACCGCCGACGTCGTGGAAGACGCCACCGCCGACGTCGTGGAAGACACCACCGTGGATGCCAGCGCGGATACCTCCGAGGACACGTCGACCGACGCCTCCGACGACACGTCCGAAGACGCCGACGCGGGCGAAGTACCGCGTGCACTTCCAGCCTGCGAGGGCCCGGGCGGCGTTATCGTGGTGCCCTCCGGCGAGGCGGTCGTCGACGTAGAGTGGGCCGCCGGCGACCTGGTGCTGCGCGGCTACGCTCCCGCGTGCGGTGCCGACGCGCCCGTCCAACAGCTGCGTCTGCGCTCCACGTGCGGCGGTGCGTTCGATGTCACGCTGAGCCCCCGTGATGGCGTCTCCACGTTGGACGTCTCGGTGACCGTCGCCGACGTGGTCGATGCCGCCGGCGCGGCCGTGGCTTGGTCCGGCACGACGGCGGCTGGCGCGCCCGCGGCGACCACCTTGGATGTGCACACCGAGGCGGTCTCGGGCGATGCGTTCGAGATGCTCATCGACGTGTCGTGCGCCGCCGGCGATGCGACCGCGTGGTCATTGGTGATCGACACGCCGTCGACCGCACCGACGCCCGCGGCGGACAATGGCTGGGGCGTGGATTTGGCGCCCAGCGTGTCGTTCTCGGAGCTCGGCTGCGAGGTCGGTGACACCCTCCCCAACTTGGGGGCGTTCCTCGATCAGTACGGCAACAGCGACGTGATGCTCGGTCAGTTCGCTGGCGACATGCTCGTCATCGAAATCGGCGGCATGTGGTGCGCGCCTTGCCTGGACCTCGCTCCGGACCTTGGTGAGCTCGGCAGGGACATGGACACGAACTCGGCGTTTGGGTTCACGTTCATCGCCGCCGTCGCAGACGACGCGTCGTACCAAACGACGGACCGATATGACCTGGAGGGTTGGGCGAACCAGATCGAGGCCGAGGACCCGGTGCTCGGCGGCGCAGTCGCGCTCGACCTTGAGAGCTTGTGTCGCGTCTCCGCGTTCCCCACCACGCTCGTGGTCGACCCGGACTTTGTGGTTCGCGAAGTGCTCACGGGGCCGCTCGTGGAGGATGTCCGGTCGAGCGTGACTTCCGCCTGGGGGGCGTTCAGCGCTGAGAACCCGGAGTGGTCGAGCCCCCGGTGCGACGGTTTGTCGGAGCCCGGCGACCTGTGCGGGTGTGTCGACGATCGCACCGCTCCTGACGGCGACGAAGATGGCGTGCCCGACGCGTGCGACGCGTGCGGTGACGCCGACGACCGAATCACATACGGCGACCCCGCGCGGCCGCAGTACTGCTACGTGCCGATTGCGGAGAGCCCGCGACCGGTTGTTCGCGGCTCCGTGGACTTCCAGGCCGCGTACGACCCGATCAACGAAGAAGTCCGCGGCGTTGGAGACTCGCAGGCGGTCGCGCGGCTCCAGTTGAGGCACGCGGAAGGGTACATTTGCAACATCACTCGCACCGCCACCGGGCCGATTCCCACGGTCGAGTCGCTGGGCACGATCGCGACGCCGCTGGTGGCCTGGACGCTCAGCGGCGACAACAGCACGGTCGAGCACACCTGCTCAGGCGAGCTGGACGACGCTTGGCCTTCCAATCTCACGGCGGCGATCAACGCAACCACGTGGGGTGTCACCATCACCGACCGTTGCGGATTGGAGGGGTGTGCCGGAGCCGACGACCCGCTCTGGACGGCGTTCGACGGCGTGGAAGAGCCGGAAGACTGCGACCTGCTTTGGCAGACCTGCCCCAGCGCGTTCATCGGCGCGTCGGTGTACTTTGGCTCCATCGGCTCGGTCGAAGGACCGGCCGGTGAGGCGTTGGACCTGGCGACCATGGCGTGGCTGGACGAGGACTTTAACGTCGAGGAGGACGATGACCCGGACACGTTTCGTGAGTGGGTTCCGGCGCAGGAGGTCCTGGCCGGGCCGCCGCGCGTGGGGTTCGCGGTGCAAATCGAGATGAGCCTGGAGCTGCTCGTTGCGGCGCTGATCGGGGCGCCGTGATGGTCCGTCGCCGCCCAGGTCGAACGATGAACGGCGCCGGCGTGGCTTAACACCAAGGTTTGCATGAAGATTCAGGAGATGACGCTGCTGGTTCGCGTCGCCGATACCGGCTCCATGACGCTCGCCGCGCAGCAGCTGAGCCTGACGCCGGCAGCGGTGAGCGCCGCCGTGCAGCGCATCGAGACCGCGCTCGATCTGCGACTCTTCGAGCGCACCACACGGTCGCTGTATCCCACGGAGGAGGGCGTCGTGGTGCTCGAGGGCTGCCGCGAAGTGCTCAACGCGTGGCAGCGCACGCTGCAGGACGCCCGCGGACACACCACCGAGCTCGAGGGGACCGTGCAGGTGTCCGCGCCGTCCGACACGAGCTACCAGGTGCTCGAGTCACTCGCCGTGTCGCTGTGCGCCGCCCACCCCAAGTTGCGCTTGGTGCTGCACTGCAGCGACGCCGTGCAACACTTGCACCGTGACGCGATCGACATGGCCATCCGCTACGGTGCGCTGCCCGACAGCTCGCTCTCCGCGCGCAAGTTGGCCGAGGGGCCCGGTGTCCTGGTGGCCGCGCCGGCGTACGTGGCCGCGCACGGCGCCCCCGAGTCGCTGGAGGCGCTGGCGCAGCATCGCTGTCTGACCCTGCAGATCGGCGGCGGACCCATGACCGCGTGGCGCCTGTTCCGTGACGGCGTGGCCCACGACGTGCCGCTCGATAGCCCGCTGTGCGCCGACGGGTTTCTGGCACGCCGGTGGGCGGTCGCGGGCATGGGCATCGCGTTCAAGGTGGTGCTCGATGTGATCGACGACCTGGAGGCTGGGCGCTTGGTACAGGTGTTGCCCGAGTACTCCAGCCGACCGATTGCCGTGCACGCCGTGTTTCCAAGCCGGCGGTTTCAGCCCGCGCGCGTACGCGTCGTCGATACCGCCGTCGCGGAGGCGTTCGCGGGTCTGCAGGCCCGGTGCGACGCGTGGTGGACAGCGCGATAGCGCGCCGTCTCTCCGCCCCACGCCAGGTTCGCGGCTAGCGCTTGGCGGCGATGATGGCCTCGACCGCATCCACAACCGCTTGGTTCTTCGCGGCGTCGAGCGCATCCCCGTGCGGCCGCGCGAACTGGCCGGCGTCGTTGTCGAAGTACGTGCCCGATGCGTCCGCGAACTCGTCGGACAGCGCGGCTCGGACCAGAATCTCAGCGCCGACTTTCGGAGTGCCGCGCGTCGTAGAGTACGCCTCTTTGACCATCTTGGTCGCCAGCAGCGAACCTGGGTTCACCGCGACGACCACCGGGCCTCCGTCAGGCTGCTCGCTCAGCTCGGCGGCCAACGCGTTGTTCCACATCGTGAGCGCGAGCTTGCTCTGCGCGTACGCCACGTTGTCGGGCAGTTTGCTCTTGCCGGCCAGCGCGCTCAGGTCCACCGGCGACTGCGCCGCGGACGACAAGTTCACGATACGGCCGTCGGCGCTGAGCAGCGGCAACAGCAGGCGGGCAATGCGGTACGGCGCGATCGTGTTCACCATGAAACGGATGTCGAGCCCGTCCTTGGTGATCGGCGTGGCCGTCTTGAAGATGCCCGCGTTGTTGATCAGCACATCGAGTTTCGGCGCGCCCCCCTCCAACTCACACACCGCGGCCACCTGCTCGGCGAGCGCCTCGACCTGCGCGAAGTCCGAAAGGTCCGCGACGATCGCGTACATCGGCCCTTTGGCGCCGCTCGCCTTCAGTGTGGCCAACACCGCTTCGAGCTTGCTCGGGTTGCGGCCGTGGAGCAACAGCCGGTGGCCTTGCGCCGCCAGTATCTTGGCGGTCTCGAGACCGATGCCGTCGGTCGCTCCAGTAATCAGGATGGTCTTCATGCGGTCTCGTGGTGGGTGGGGGCGCGAATGGGATTAGACTTCGGTCAGGATGGCGTCGTATTCCAAGCGGGACTTGGGCAGCGCGGCGTTGTAGTCGCGCTCCGGGTCGCTGTAGCCGAGCGGGACGACGACCAAGCTGGTGAACCCGCGCTCGGTCAGGCCGAACTCCTTGTCGAGCACGTCCGGTTGGATGCCCTCCATGGGCGTGGAGTTGATGCCGAGCGCGGCGACGCCGAGCAGGAACTGGCCGATGTTGAGGTACACCTGCTTTTGCATCCAGTCCTGCACGTCGTCGAAGTCATTCTTGTGCAGGTTTACGAACATGCTGCGTCCGCCGTGCATGTCGCGGCGGAACGTCTCCGGGTTGCCCTTGAAGCGACCGTCGCGCTCCTCTTGGTCGAGCACCTCGAGCAGGAACGGCTCTTCGATCGTGGTCCGGCTGCAGAACACGACAACGTGCGAGGCGTCCAGAATGGCCTGCGTGTTGAACGGGTAGGCCTCGGTGCCCTTGGCCACGCGCGCCTTGCCCTCGGGCGTGGACGCCAAGATGAAGTGCCACGGCTGCGCGTTGGTGCTCGACGGGCTGAAGCGCAACAGCGTGCGGATCTTCTCGACGTCCTCGTCGGAGATCTTACGCGTCGGGTCGAACGCCTTGGTGGTGTGGCGGGTGGTGGCGGCTTGGATAATGTCTTGGCTCATCGCGTTGTCCTGTTGGTTTCGGCGTCTCGGTAGCGCTTTCAGGACCGTAACTTAGGCGGCGAGAGCCGGCGGACAACGGCGCGGACGGTTGCTTCACTTGTTAGTGTTTGTTGATAATCGGCCCGCCGCCCGGCCGCACTACGCGTTCGCTTTGGGCTCCAAGCCCGGCGCCCGCATTCTCAAGTCCCGCCCCGACGGGTGCTGGAACGGGCTGAGGCCGAACTCCGGCATGACCGCGAGCAGGTGATCGAAAATGTCCGCCTGCACCGCCTCGTACTCACCCCAAGCCGTGGTCGCGGCAAAGCAGTAGATCTCCAGCGGTAGGCCGTACTCGTCGGGCTCCAGCTGACGCACCAGGAACGTCATGTCCAAGTTGAGGCGGCCGAGCGAGCGCAGGTAGCGCTCCACGTAGGCGCGGAAGGTGCCCACGTTGGTCAGGCGCCGCAGGTTGACGGCGTCGTCAGCGCTGCGGCTCGCGTTGGTCTCCGCCACCGCAGCGGTCTTCTCGGCGATGTAGTCCTTGAGCACCGCGACCCGCCCCAAGCGCTCCAACTCGGTCGCGTCGAGAAACCGGATGGAGCTCATATCGATCCGTAACGATCGCTTGATTCTGCGGCCGGCGCCTTCGCTCATGGCGCGCCAGTTCTTGATCGAGCCGTCGACGAGCTTGTGCGTTGGGATGGTGCTGACCGTCTTGTCCCAGTTCTGCACTTTGACCGTGTGCAGCGACAGGTCGATCACCGTGCCGTCGGCGCCAAACTGAGGCAGTGACACCCAGTCCCCGACCTTCATCATGTCGTACGTGGACAGCTGCACGCTGGCGACCAGGCTCAGGATCGTGTCCTTGAAGATCAACAACAGCACCGCGGTCGCTGCACCAACACCTGTGAGCAGCGCCCACGGGGAGCGGTCGAGCAACACCGCCACTGCCAGGATCATCGCCAGCAGCGTGACCAGCAGCGACACCAACTGCAGGTAGCCCTTGATCGACTTGCCGTTCGCCTCCGGCCGCTGGTCCCACACGTCGCTGACGGCGAGTAAGAACGCACTCATCGCGGCCGCGGCGGTCAGCGCCAGCAGCGCCTCGCTGACCCGGACCACCAGCTCCACCCACACCGCATCACCGAGCAGCGGTATCGCCACCGCCTGCATGACAAGCAGCGGCGCAATCCACGCCAAGCGCCGGAAGAAGCGACGACTCAGCAGCACCTCGTCCCACTCCATGCGCGAGCGCTCGACCACCGCGCGCGCGCCGCGGAGCAACACGAAACTCGCCAGGCGGTGGCTGATCGCGGCGATCACGAGCAACGCCAGGAAGCCGACGCCAGCGACGACGCCCCAGTCTGAGGGCAGCAAAGTGTGAATCCAGCCGGTGGCCATTGCGAGCATGAGGATCGGGGGGCGAGGGTATGAGCAGCGGTCGGTGACCTTCGCGGTCCGCGTGCGCACTGTCAACGTGGCCTCGCTCGGCCGCACTCCACATTCACGCCTCGCGCTCGGCTGCCGTACGCGGTAAGGAGCGCTCGTCCGACTGCTGCGTCCCGTGGCCGGTCCCCGACCCACGAGCTTCGATGCCCCGCTTTGACACCCTACCGCTCCTCCCCGAACTCCTCACCGGCGTCGAGCGCCTGGGATTTGAGGAGATGACCGAGATTCAGGCCCGCTCGCTGCCTGTCGCGCTTCAAGGCCGCGATGTGATCGGCCGCGCGCAGACCGGCAGCGGCAAGACCGCGGCCTTTGCGCTGCCGCTGCTGCAACGCCTCGACCTGTCACTCCGCGAGCCGCAGGCGCTGGTGCTATCGCCCACCCGCGAGCTCGCCGACCAGCTCGTCGCTTCCATCCGCGCGCTCGCCGTCGGCATGGAGGGCGTGCGCGTTGTGTGCCTGTCCGGTGGACGGCCGTCGCGAGACCAACGCGACGCGCTCGAGGCCGGCGCGCATGTGCTCGTGGGTACGCCCGGTCGCGTGCTGCACCAGATTCAGTTGGAGCGTCTCGACACGCGTCGTGTGCAAACATTGGTGCTCGACGAGGCCGATCGCATGCTGGACATGGGCTTCGAAGAAGAGGTGATGGCGATCATCAAGGAGCTCCCGGTGGAGCGGCAAACGCTGCTGTTCTCGGCGACCTGGCAGTCGTCGACCAAGCAGCTCAGCGCGCGCATTCAGCGGGACCCGCACACGGTCAAAGCGGCGACGTTGCTGCAGGACACCGTGCTGCAGCAGCGCGCGATTCTGTGCGACAGCGAAGACCGACCGCAGGTGCTCGCAAACCTGCTCGCCGGCCGTGAGCCCGGTCCCACGCTGGTGTTCTGTGAGACCCGAGGACAGTGCGATGAGGTGGCCTCGTTCCTGCGGAAGCAGGGCGTCGCGGCGCTCACACTGCACGGTGAGCGTGACCAAAACGAACGCGATGAAGTGCTGGCGTGCTTCCGAAACGGCAGCGCCCGCGTGCTCGTCGCCACCAACGTGGCCGCGCGCGGCATCGACGTCGCCGGCATCGGGCTGGTCGTCTGCTACGAGCTATCCCCCGACCCCGCCGTCCACGTGCACCGCATCGGTCGTACCGCCCGCGCGGAGTCGGAAGGCGAGGCCGTGAGCCTGGTCGCGAACCGCAAGCAGGAGCTCGCGCGTTTGGCGGCCATCGACAAGTACCTCAAAACCGAGATCCCGCGCTCGGAGTGGGTCCCATGCCGTCGAGCGCCCCTCGATGGCTGGTCCGCCGAGTATCGCACGCTCGTGGTGCTGGGCGGTCGAAGCGACAAGCTGCGCGCGGGCGACCTCGTGGGCGCGCTCACGCGAGCGGTCGGGCTAGCGGGTGACGACGTGGGCGAGATCGTGCTCACCGACCGCCGCGCGTGGATCGCGGTCCGTACCGCGGTCGCCGAGAAGGCGGTCACCGGACTGAACCGCGAGCGCATCAAGAAGAAGCGCTTCCGCGTGTTGTTGGTCGACGGCCAGCGGCGCTAGCCAATCGGCGGCGCTAGTCAACCAGCGGCGC
>CBDUJZ010000185.1:0-9648 GCA_965367675.1 uncultured Myxococcales bacterium
ACCCATCCTGAGCGAAGTCGAAGGACAGGTTCAAACCCCCTCCAAACCCATCCTGGGCTGGCGCAATGAAAACGGACACGTACGTTGAGTCAGGCGGCCAGAGGCAGGTTGGTGAAGGAGGCCTCGAACGCGGTTGGTGCGACGAGACCGATGGTGGAGTGGCGGCGTTTGGCGTTGTACCAGCGGATGTAGTCTCCGATGGCCGCCCGTGCGGCGGTTCGAGTTGCGAACGACTTGCCGTGGAGCGATTCGGTTTTGATGGTGGAGAAGAAGCTCTCTGCTGGGGCATTGTCCCAACAGTTTCCCTTGCGGCTCATGCTGCAGCGGATGCCGGCCGCGCGTAGCGCTTGCCGGTAGTCGTTGCTGGCGTACTGGCTCCCGCGGTCGGTGTGCTGCACCAGGCCTACGGGCGGGCGGCGTAAACCGATGGCCATCCGCAGCGCGGCCAAAACGAGCGCGCGGTCGATGTTCGCCGAGGTCGCGTAGCCGACGACTTTTCGCGACCAGAGGTCGATGAGGATGGCCAGGTACAACCAGCCTTCGCGGGTGTGAACGTACGTGATGTCGCCGACCCAGCTTTGGTTCGGCCTGGTAGGCGAAAAGTCGCGCTCGAGGAGATTCGGCGCCACCGGATGTTGGTGTGCTGAGTCGGTTGTCGCCCTGAACTTCTTCCGGCCGCGGGCTCGCAATTCGTTACGACGCATCGCTGCCGCGACCCGCCCTCGGCTGCACGGAACGCCCGCGTCGTTGAGCTCGCGCTGCACACGTCGGCTGCCGTAGCGGCCGTGACTCTCTGCGAACGCAACGCGAACAGCAGAATCGAAGCGGACCCGCTCTGCACGGGGCGCATCGCCGCGGTCCAGCCAGGCATAGTAGCCCGACCGGCTGACGCTGAGTACCCGGCACATCGTCACAATTCGGTGGTTGGCCTTCTCGGCGAAGATGAAGCGGTATCGGTCCACTACCGCTGCTCCTTTGCGAAGAAGGCCGTCGCTTTTTTTAGAATCTCGCGCTCCTCGTTGAGCCGCCGAACTTCACGGCGCAGATGGGCGAGTTCGGCACGCTCGTCACCGGACAGCCCACTTGCAGGCTCAGTGCGCGAGGCCTTGATCCACTTACGCAGCAAAGAGTCCGCGAGCCCTAGGTCACGTGCCGTCTGGGCGATGTTGGCATGCTCTGCTGCAGCCATCCGGACGGCGTCGGCTCTGAACTCGTCGGTGTACTGACGGCGAGGTTTCTTTGTACTCATGTGAAACTCCAAGAAGGGCGGCCTCCTACTCTACGTCACGTGTCCGAAATCGCGATACACCCCATCCTGAGCGAGCCTGCCCTGAGCAAAGTCGAAGGGAAGGACAGGTTCCAACCCACCTCCCAAACCCATCCCGAGCGAGCCTGCCCTGAGCAAAGCCGAAGGAAAGGACAGGTTCCAACCGCCTCCCGAGCGCGCCCTCCCAATCATCCCGAGCGAGCCTGCCCTGAGCAAAGTCGAAGGGAGGGACAGGTTCCAACCCACCTCCCAACCCGTCACAGGCCCACGGGCGCCTCGAATCGGACGGACGCTTCGGCTAGACAACGTCGCCTGGCTGTACCACCCTGCGCCGCATACATTTCGACACTGGGGACCCTCCCGCACCGCACGGTTACACATGCAGCGCCGTTTCTACGTTCACGTTCTCGCCGGCCTCGCTTGCTCCTTCTCTATCGTCGCCTGTGGCGGTGGCCAGTCCCAGAACGGGGCCGCAGTTGTCCAGCAGTCCTTCCCGTCGGCCGCGCAGGTGGCTGCTTTGGCGGCCATGCCGGTGCCGGCAATTCCGGTCGAAGCGAGGCCAACTCCGACGGAGATGTGGACGCTTACCGGCCCGTTCCCCGCGCGCACCCAGGTGCCGACGACCGCCAGCAACCTGTGGTCCACGTTGCTCGTAGAGCAAATGCCGGAGGGCGCCATCCTCACGGAAAACGCGGAGTGCATGGCGCGGGAGATCGACGCCTATGTGGCGGCGCACGAGTCCTTCCCCGACGACGTCTTCTCTGGGTTCGTCGCGTCGCGATGTGGCTTGTTGAAGCAGCCGATGTTCCTGCACGCGTCGATCGGCGCGCGCGAGGAGGACACCGACGAAGAGCTCTTCGCGGCGGCGCAAGAGCTGCTGCTCGAGCTCATCGCCGACCTGCCTCGTAACGCCGGCGAGGTCGGGATCTACGGCGAGCGTCGAGAGGACCAGATGACGTGGACAATCGTCGGAGAGACGAGCCACTTTGAGCTGGAACCCGTCGCGCTCCAACGGTCGGCGGGCAGTCCGATCGTATTGCGAGGGCGCACCGCGCGCAGTCGCGACATGGTGGGAGCCGCAGCCGCGTGGGGTCGCACGGGTGCCATGTACTGCGAGCCGAACGCCGCCGTTCAATCGCCTCAGTTCGAATTCTCGTGCGATGTCCCCGCCGACGCTGGAGCGGTCCACGTCGCCATCTTGCGCGTCCCAGAAGGGCGGCTGCTCGGCGCAATCGAGGCAACGTTGACGTTCGCCACGAGTCCGGACGAGGACACCGAGTTTGTCTGGCCCCAGGCCACCGACGACGTCCCCACACTCGTGGACGCGGTCAACGTGATGCGCCTCGAAGCCGGCGTCCCGCCTGTCGCGGACGCTCCGGCGCAGAGCGCGACCGTCGCCTCGCTGACGCCACACATCGCGGTCGCCGCGGAGTCGGAAGATGAGCAGCTCATGGACCAAATCACGCTCGGACTCATGGCGGGTTGGGACCTCGGCCTACCCATCGTCGACGCCGGCTTCTCGCGGGCAGTGATTCGGAACGACTCCGTAAGCCCGACGATGGCGGTCGCGAACCTGATGGCGTCGCCCGGAACGCGCTTGCAGCTGCTCGACCCGAACACCACCACCCTCGCGACGGAGATGCAATCCCTCGAAGGCGGTGGCACCGTCGCAGTCGTCGTGTCCTACGAGACGCTCGGCGATGTCGACTACCAGGCGCAAGCCGACGCGGTCCTCGCCGCGTTCATCGAGACCCGCGCCAACCGTGGCCACGACACGCGCCCGATCGGCGAGCAATCCATCGAGCAAGCCAACACCTCCGCCGCCGCGATCGCGCAGGCCAACGAGCCCGACGCGGCCCTCAACACCCACCTCACAGAGCTGGCCGAGGCCGTCAGCGCCCGCGTCGGCGCCATCTATCTGCGCACCACCGACACCGCGAGCATCGATTGGCCTGAGGACCTCCTCAACACCCCCAACATCGCGGCCTCCGTCGGCATCTACAACGACCAGCCCGCCGGCAAAGCCTGGAACGAGTGGTTCGTCGTGCTCTACTACGAGCTCGACTAGTCCACCGCCCGTGAGCCTCGTGCGCTAGTCGTCGTCCGCCGCCCGCACATCTACCGCGATCCACACCGGTCGGTGGTCACTCACCGCGCGCGACGCACCCGCCGCGTCGTTCGGGAACATGAACAGGTCGAACGTGTCCACGCCGTGCACGCCCGTGTATTCGGTGGTCGCTTCCGGATCGAGCATCAGGTGGTCGTACGTGTTCTCCGAGTCGACTTTGGTCGGCGGGGTGGGCGCTGTGGTGCTGATGAGCCCTGCGTTCACCTCGAGCCAGGCGATGCCCTGCGACTCCCCGGAGTTAAGGTTCATGTCTCCGGCCACGAGCACGTCGGGGTCGAACGCGCGCGCTTGGCTCACAAAGTCCGCCATCGCGCGGACCTCGGCGATGCGCTCCTCTTCGCCGTCACCCCACGTGATGTGGACCACGAGCAGGGCGAAGTCGAAACCGCCGCCCAGGCTGCGGCCGATCGCCAACATGGGGTCGCGGCCGAACGGCTCGCCGTCGGGGCGGGTCACGTCGCCGAGGATGCGCGGCGGGTCGAACGCGAAGGAGTCTTCGCGCCAGATGATCGCGTAGCGCTCCGCGGATGCCGACGAGTTGCCGGACTGCGCCGACGTGAACGAGCTCCACGCGTTGCCGCGGCCGTCGAGAATCGCCTCCAGCTCCGGTACCACCAGCTCGTCGTTGACCTCGGCCAACGCCACCAGCCCGTACACTTCGATCACGTCGGCGATCAGGGACAACTCTTCCGGGTCACGGCTGTTGGCCGACAGATCGCGCACGTTCCAGAACGCGATGCGTTGGAAGCCCTCGTCGATGATGCCGTCGCAGTCGTCATCGACCGTGTTCGGGCGCTCCTCTTCGGGTCGGCAAACGCATGCTTGTGTGGTCGCGCCTGCGGGGATCTCGCACATCCAGCCGGCGACGCAGTTGTCTCCGGTTTGACACGCATCGCCCACAACCGGTGCCGCGGGTGTGGTATCGTCGGGCACATCGACGGCGCCCGTATCACCGGAAACCCCAATGTCCTGGCCGGCGAATGGGTCGTCGGGCGCGCCGCAAGCGCCGCAGCCGAGTGTGAAGACGACGACGCAGACGAACGCCGCACCGGTGGTGTAGAATGGTCGAGCTTTCATGGCTGGGAGCGTACACGGTACTCCGAAAAATTGCGCACCCCTTTCCGTCCGCCGAACAGGACAAGGGTGGGCGCCGCGCGCCACGCGGACGCGCGACTGCTCCAAGGTGATCCCCATTCGAAGCACGCTCTACACGATCCACTTTAGCGACGGACGCCCCTCTCAAGCGGTGGAGCGAGCGGCGTTGCGTGAGCTCGTGGAGCAAGGGGTCGTTGGCGGCGCCGACAAGATCGCCGTGGGCGCTTCGCTCCCTCGATTTGTGTGGGAGTTCGCGGCGTTCGCCGACCTGCGCGAGACCATCGGCGTGCGCTCGCCCTCCGGACAAGAGCGTGCCGTCGGCGACCGTGCCTCCGCGCTGCGCGCTCGACGGGAGCAGGCCAGGGCGAAGCGAGAACGGGAGTTCGCCGGACCGAACCCGGTCACCCAGCCCGTGCCGCAGCCGCCGACCGAGTCCGTTACGCAACCCGTGCGGCAGACCGCGCTGCCGCCGCAGTCGCTGACCGGGTCGGTGACCCAACCTGTGGGGCCGCGGTCGCCCCTCGCCGACAACGCCCCGCCACGCGTGCGCCGCACCTCGGTCCGCGACGTCGGGACCACCGTCGGCCCCAACGCGCCCACGCCTGCGTCGCTGCCGGTCGTGCCCGCCGTGACGGTGCCGATTCGACCCGTCGCTGAGGCCCGCCGCCGCGTCGCCGCCGCTCGCAACGAGCCGCCAAACCCCTACTCGGCCGACGACACCGTGCCGCCGGGCGTTTCTACCGACACCGCGCCTCTCCAGCGCGCTACGCCGGCCACTGCCCCTCGGTTCGAGCGGTCCACGGCGGAGCCGGTGGAGCTCGCGCTGCTCGATGAATTCGCCGGCGTGTTCGAAGAGCTCGACAACCCGCCGCCGCGGACGCCGGCGCCGGAGCCCCCCGCCCGACCCCGGCGCCGCTCGGTCGTTTCGCGGCCGACCGCGCCGTCGGTGCCGCCGACCTCACCGCCGAGGATCGCGTCCCCGTCCGCAGCGGTCGGGAGCGCGCCAGAGCCTCCCGCGTCTGCGGTGAGGATGAGCACCGACGCCAACAACGTGCTCAACGAAGTGCAGCGGCTCGTCGACCGTGTCGAAGCGGAGCAACGCGCCAAAGCGAAGGTGGAACTCACCCCCGAAGTCCGCCGCGCCGGATCCCCGCGTGGCCGCCCTCGGCGCATGTCGACCGACGCGCTCGTGGTCGCCACGCCGCCCAACTGGGAGGGCACAGCGACCCGCGGGGACGTGGTGTATCACGTCGGAACTGCCCGCGATGGCGTCGTCAGCACGCTCCCCGTGTTCGGCGTCGCGCTCGCCGTGGTCGTCGCCATCATGCTGTTCACGCAGCTCGACCAGGGCGAGTCCACGTACGCCGGCGGCGGCCTCTACATGCCGATCATCCGCGCCTGTGTCCTGAGCATTGGCGCCATCGTCGGCGTCCGCTTGGTGCGCGCGGAGTCCCTCTCTCGGCTCGGCTTCCGCGGCGCCTCGCGGCCCGCATTGATCGCAGCTGCCGGTGCGCTGATCGCCGGCGTTTGCGGCTTCGTGCTCGTCCCCTTCGACCTCTCCACAGAGGCCGCGCCCACGCTCGGGCTGCTGCTCGGACTCGCCGCGCTGCGCGCTGTATCCGAGGCGCTGTTCTTCGAGGGCTTCGTGCACCGAACGCTGCTCGTCGAGTTCAGCAGCCCGTTTGCGCCGCACGCCGTTACCGTCGCGATGTACGCCGTTTGGGTGAACACGTACGCGTTCCTGTGGGACCCCACGGCCACGCAGCCGGTGGCGGGCGCCCCGCGTTTGGCGCTGTTCGTCGCGCTACCGGCGGCCTACGCGTTCTATCGCTCACGCGCTTGGTACATCGCCGCCTGGATCCGGTGGGTCGCGCTCGGTACGGCGGCGTTCGCGGCGTGGAGCCAACTGTAGACAAGTGCGTGTGTGTGTCGTTTGAAGACGCACAGGTCGGCGGTAAATTTCTGATTTTAAAGGGGAATTCGTTGATCGGCCCTTGTGGCGTTGTTATGGGTGATACGTCGCGCGCCGTAGACATGATGTCACGCGGGCGCCGGCACGGACCACCCGGCCACCACATGCGAATCAACAACCAGCGTGGGCTGACGCTCATCGAGCTCATGATCGTCGTCGCGATCATCGGCATCCTCGCAGCGACCGCGCTCCCTTCGTACGTGAAGTGGATTCGGAAAACGAAGTCGTCTGAGGCAGTCCTGAACCTGCGCAAGATGTACGACAGTTCGGTCATCTACTTCGCGACGGACTACGCGGATCGGAACGGCGACTTGCTCGACGCAGCGTTCCCGGACTCCACGCCCATGAAGCCCAGCACGCCGCCTGGTGTGTTGCCGGTCGAGACGGACGACTGGATGGATGTGCCCACGTGGCACGTGCTCAACTTCGCGATCGCGGATGGGCACCGGTACTCGTACCAGTACGAGAGCGTGGGCTTTGGCAACGGCGCGTCGTTCACCGCGTCCGGCTTCGGAGACCTCGACGGCGACGGTGAGACCTCCACCTTTGTGCGCTTCGGTACGGTCGAGCAGATGGAGGTCCGGGGCTCCGGCGGGCTCTACACGGCCAAAGAGCTGGAGTAGGGCGCTCGCGCCGCGATGCGCGCCCCCAACAGAAAACCCCGCACGCCGGATGGCGCGCGGGGTTTTCTGTTTGCGTTGGCCGCTCCGAGTGGGAGGCGGCCGAGGCGACTAGTCGAGTCGCGTGCCGGGCACCTTGCGCATGCGGATGGACTTGGGCGTCACCTCGAGCAGCTCGTCGTCGTTCAAGTACGTGAGCCAGTCTTCCAGGCTCATGTCTCGCGGCGGGGTGAGCTTGAGGTTATCGTCCGAGCCGGAGGCGCGCATGTTGGTGAGCTGCTTCTTCTTGCAGACGTTGACCACCAGGTCGTTGGTTCGGCAGTGCTCGCCGACGATCTGGCCGGGGTACACGTCCACGCCGGGGCCGTAGAACAGCGTGCCGCGGTCCTGCATCTTCATCAGCGAGAAGCCAACCGTCTGGCCGGTCTCCTTGGAGATGAGCACGCCCGCGCCGCGGTTGCGCATCTCGCCGGCCTCGGGGCCCCACTCGGCGAACACGTGGCTGAGCTTGCCCATGCCCTTGGTGTCCGTCATGAACTCGGAGCGGTAGCCGAGCAGGCCGCGCATCGGAATGCGGAACTGCATGCGGGTCATGCCGTCGATGGTGCGCATGTCCGTCATGATGCCGCGGCGGATACCGAGCTTCTCGATGACGGCGCCGGCGTGGTCCTCGCCACAGTCGACGGTCAGGTCCTCGTACGGCTCGTGCGTCTTGCCGTCGATCTCGCGGAACACGACCTTCGGGCGGCTGACCTGGAACTCGAAGCCCTCGCGGCGCATGCGCTCGATGAGGATCGACAGGTGGAGCTCACCGCGGCCGGACACTTCGTAGCCGGTCGTGCCTTCGAGGGGCGCGTAGTCGAGCGCGACGTCGGAGAGCGTCTCGCGGCGGAGGCGGTCTTCGATGTGACGCGACGTGACGAACTTGCCCTCAAGACCCGCGAACGGGGAGTCGTTGGGCAAGAAGCCCATCGAGATCGTCGGCGGATCGATCAGGATGGGCGGGAGCGGCATCGGGGTGACGGGGTCGGTGATGGTGACACCGACCGTGACGTCATCGCCAGCGGCGAACGCGATGATGTCGCCCGCGACGGCCACATCCTTGGCCACGCGCTCGTTGCCGCTGAAGCCGTACACCTTAGAGGCGCGCACCTTCTTGATGGTGCCGTCCGCGAACGCGATCGCGACCTCTTGGTTGGTCTTGAGCGTGCCGTTGAGGATTTTGCCAACGCCGAGACGACCCAGGTACGGCGAGTAATCGATCGACGACACGAGCAGCTGAAGGATCGCGTCCTTGTCTCCCGGAGGCGACGGCACGTGCTCGATGATGGCGTCGAGCAGCGGGATCATGTTCTTCCGCTCGTCCTCCATCTCCTTCATCGCGTACCCTTCCTTGGCGGAGGCGTACATGATCGGGAAGTCCAGCAGCTCGTCGGGGGCTTCGAGACGCACGAAGAGGTCGAAGACCTCGTTGACGACGTCTTCGACGCGCGCGGCCGGCTTGTCGATCTTGTTGACGACAACCATAACCGGAAGGTGCAGCGCGAGGGCCTTCTCCAAGACGAAGTACGTCTGGGGCATCGGGCCTTCTTGGGCGTCCACGATCAGGAGGACGCCGTCCACCATACGCAGCACGCGCTCGACCTGGCCGCCGAAGTCGGCGTGACCGGGGGTGTCGATGATGTTCACGTGAACACCGGCGTAGTCGAACCCGCCGTTCTTGGACGAGATCGTGATGCCGCGCTCTTTCTCGATGTCCATGGAGTCCATCAAGCGCTCGGTGCGCTGTTGATGGTCCTTGAACATGCCAGACTGTTGGAAGAGCTCGTCCACCATCGTGGTCTTGCCGTGGTCGACGTGGGCGATGATGGCGATGTTTCGAACGGACATGGTCTTGCTGTCTGGGTATGAGGCGCGCGCTGCGTAGCCGCATGACGCGCGGTTTCCAAGAGCCGTGTTTGGATTCCAACAAAAAAACTGCCGTTTGACGTCCATTCTAACGCCGATTTTGACGATCCTTACCCATGCAGGCGCTGAACCTGCGCTCGACGACCCCCGTCGGCGTGTCTACAACTGTCCGGTCCTCGCCGCCGCACCTCGCGACGCGCGCTCCGCTCCCCGATCCGCCCCACCGCATGCTCGACTACCGCCAGCAACGAAACCTCCGGCGCCTCAAGACCGCGTTCACTGTACTCTTCGTTGTCGGAATGCTGCTCCGGGTCGGCATGAAGCTGTTCGGATAGGTGGGCCGAGCCGAGAACTGACGCGATCGCCCGCGACGCACATCACGCCTCCACGTCGGAGGCGTTACTCGTTTTTGGGCCCCTCGCTTGACAGTATCGGTTTAGACTGTACGTTCAGACCACCTGGTCTAACCGGTCGGTCTTCGTTTGCGCGAACGCCGTCCGACGCGCTGACAGCAAAGCTCAGCGCCCCGAACGCTCACCGATTCATGCCCCGTAAACGCTTCCTCAAGCTCGAACCCAACGCCCGCCGCGACATCCTCGTCGGCGCCGCGCGCGAGTTCGCCTCGCTGGGGTTCAACCGCGCCTCTCTTAACGCGATC
>CBDUJZ010000186.1:0-9626 GCA_965367675.1 uncultured Myxococcales bacterium
ACCAGCGGTGCCCTCCGCGCCTACGGCGCTCCGGCGCCGCACAACTTCCAAACGTTGTACCGATTGAACCTTCGGCGACGAACCAAGCGCCGAGTTGCCGCGAAGCTCCTGCGCGGCGGCGCCACAACCGAAGTTCGCAGCCCGCAGGCGCAAGTTCCTCTACCGCTGTTCGCTCTCAAAATCCGATCCCAACACAACACGCACTCCAGCTCATCGCCAATTTCGGAGCCGACAATCACGAACGAGGCCCGGCTCGGCGCAACGGCAGAACTCCGGCCAAAAACGCCGAGTCCACGGAGCCTCTCCCACTGCCGCCGCTGGGATGGCGAAGGGGAGATCCCGGAGAAAGAGAGACGAAGATTCGGGGGATGGCGCCCGACTAGAATTCGCGTTATCCTATTCGTATGAACGAACGCGCCATAGTCACTGAGTTTCGGAAGCTTTCGAGCCACGGAAAGGGAGAACTCCTGGACCTGCTCTGGGACGAGTACGCTCGAGACACGGCAGCACAACCGCTCTCAGATCCCGACGTGGAAGAGCTCGACGGGCGGATGGCAGCCTATCGACGCGATCCCAGCACCGGAATCGACGCCGAAGAAGTCTTCCTTGAGATGAGAGCTCTCATTGCAGCTTCAGAGTAGGTTCGTCGCAGAAGCTCGAGTCGAAATGCGCGAACAGGTCCGCCGGTACCTGTCGTTCGACTCTGACCTGGCCACGCGGTTTACGGATGCGGTCGAGGCAGAGGTGCACTTCGTGTGCCGACATCCCAAAGCTGCGCCAGCATTCGAAGGCGAATATCGCAAAAGATTGCTGAAGAAGCCTTTCAGATTCAGCATCGTGTTCACAGTCGAGGAACACGTGGTCGTAGTCGTAGCGGTGTGGGCGCACAGGAGAAACCCGACTGAACTGCGCGAGAGAATCCAACGTCGCACGCAAAGACGACAACCGTAAGCCGCAGAAGACGCGTACGGTACAACAATGCGTTCGTACGGACGCCGCTGGCGGACTTCCGTTTCGCACCCTGCGGGCGCTACACTGCACCCCACCAGCGGTGCCCTCCGCGCCTACGGCGCTCCGGCGCCGTACAACTTCCAAACGTTAGGCCGACGGTCGCCAAGGCGACCGGAACATGCGACGATCCGTCGTGCCCGCCATGTGAGTTGCCCGCGGTGGAGTCACAGGATATGCGGCTTAAAGTACTCAACTGCACCACCGGAGGAATATGTTCCGCACCCAATTGCTCGTGGCCTCAGCCGTATCCATTCTCGCCACAACGGCCTTTGCACAAGATGTCGATTGGCGTGCCGAAATCGGAGCAGAAATGGTCCAAATTCAGGACGGTAAGATGGTGTACGAGGACTTTGAGATCTGCCGAGTGGAGGGTAGCGACCTGCGAATGCAAGTTCGATATTACGCCGAAGCACCGGTAGACGCGGGGATCTCGCGTGACTTCTTCATCAGTCAAACCGTCGCTTCTGATGCGCTCATCCTCTACGGCTTCCTCGCCGAGGCTAGCGGCCTATCGTTCAGCGCCTTCCTGAATGTCTTCGACTGTGATCCCCTCTCGGCACCGATCGGCACCGTAGATTTGGAATTGAACCTATTCATGACCGCCGACGGCTTTCAGTTTGAATTCGTGGACACAGCTGCGGGTGACCGGGAACGGTCGGCGGCAACCTGGTCTGAGACATACAACGACTAACGCGCTGGATTCGACTCCGACGAATCTGCTCGACCCACACTTCTCCGCACGTCGGGAGCGCCGGCGGAAACGGTGAACTTCGAGAGCGACGGCGGAACAATGAACTGTCGAACAGTCAAACCACAGCAACTCGGAAACTGTCGCGGTACTGCGCTGATCTCAAATTGCGAAGCGGCCTAGACGAGAGCGATCCGGCAGATAATCGATGTGCCGCGGGGAGACCTACTGGACGCGTTCGGGCACCCCTGTCCAGACGCTGCCCGGCCTAACAATGCGTTCGTACGGACGCCGCTGGCGGACTTCCGTTTCGCACCCTGCGGGCGCTACACTGCACCCTGACCTGCCCCAGTTCTTCGGACCATTCATTACCTGACACAGGCCTCGGGGTTAAGGGTCTGTTTGTTTGCTCTGCTGAACTCGCCCGGAGTCGCGTAGTCGAGGCTCGAGTGGGGCCGCTCATTGTTGTATCGACAGCGGAAGGCCTCGATGATGACGCGAGCTTCCGCGCGGGTTCGAAACCACTCGACGTTGAGACATTCATCTCGAAATTTGCCGTTGAAACTCTCGTTCATGCCGTTCTGCCACGGCTTGCCCGGCGCGATGAACGCCGTCTCGATTCCGTTCCGATGGAGCCAGCCGATGACGGCCAACGAGACGAACTCTGGGCCGTTGTCAGAGCGAAGGACACGGGGTGCGCCTCGCTCGCTAACGAGCCGGCTGAGGACCTCAAGCACGCGGCCTGAACGCAGTCGGCCCGCGACATCGATCGCCAGCACTTCGCGTGTCCACTCGTCGATGACGGTCAGGCACTTGAGCTTCTGGCCGTTCGCGCACGCGTCGAAAACGAAGTCGTAGGCCCATACCTGGTTCGCGCCGGTTGAAGGCAGCGGACGTGGTCGGGACGAAGCAACGCGACGTCGGCGGCGCCTACGCGGAACCTGCAGCTCCGCCTTCTTCCACAAACGATGCGCCTTCTTGGTGCTCATCTTGAAACCACGTCTCTCCAGCATCACGCGCATGCGGCGGTAGCCCCACCGAGGGTATTCTTGAGCCAGCTGCCGCAGGCACTCCATCGGTTCGCGGTCTCGCGCATCGAGGCGAGGAGTGTACCGTAGCGCCGAACGCGCGACACTCATGAGAGAACACGCGCGCCGGCATGACAGGCCGCGTTTCACCGCGAATGCAACCTGTCGTCTGCGTGCCGGCGCGCTCACCATTTTTTTGCTGCGATTTCCTTCATCACTTCGATTTCCAGGTCGCGCTCGACGAGAATCTTCTTCAACCGCGCGTTCTCTCGCTCGAGCTCCCGGAGCCGTTTCGCTTCCTTCACATCGACGCCCGCAAACTTACGGCGCCACGTGTAAATCGTCTCGCGCGAGACTCCGTGCTTCTTCGAGACGTCTGCCACCGAAGTGGCCTCCGCCTCGCGCAACATCTTCACCTTCTGCTCGTCGCTGAACCTGCTCTTCTTCATCGTCTGCTCCTGGTTGTCGGAGGCACGATGTCAGATTACTCGTGGTCCGAAAATCGGGGAGCAGGTCACATGCCTCGATGACCTTGCTGAATTACGACAGCCAGTACTTCCTGAATATCGGGTTCTACCTGACTGCACTTGGAGGCCGTCTCGATCCAGCGGACAGTTCTGCCACGTACGCAGCCGCGCATCGACGTTGTTCCGAGAGAACTACCCGTCACTCAGAGAAATTCTCGACGCTGGCGAAAATCGTTTGAAAGACGCAAGCCGCTGTCAATTCGAAGAGTTCATCGAATGGCACCTAATTCCGCTGTGCGACCGTCTGTGCGACGAGCGCGCGCTGAGGGCTACCATCGACAACGGGGAACTCGATGGATGGTGGGTTACCCAAACCACACACGAGTTCAAGTGATCATGGTCGTGAAGCGTGGGGATGGCATAGACGCCCGTCAATTCATGACAGTTCGGCGGCACCGAGAGCGGCTAAGGGGACCGTGCCGCTTCCCGCCGGAGTTCACTAAGTCGAGCGACATGCGTGGAAACGACCCTTTCGCAACGTGGCTCAGCAGACTTTCGATTTGGTCCCGCATGAATCTAGCGAAACAACGCGTTGCGAACGAAGATGACGACGAGTAGACTTGAGGTGCGCGAGCACAGCCTGTTCGCCGGCCGCTTCGGGGTCCAGGCGCGCGGTTCGCTCGAATCACACGCGGGCTGAAGCACGATGCGACGGGAGCGAAGATCGCCCCAGAGCCACAACAATGCGTACGGACGCCGCTGGCGGCCCTCCGCGCCTACGGCGCTCCGGCGCCGTACAACATCCAAACGGCGTGTGCCTCGGCGCCCATCTCAAACCTCGTCGCAAGAACGTACACATGCTCGCCATCGTCGACGTAGATTCCCAGAGTGACCAATCAGCCGGTGGAGAAGCCGTGCGCCACGTCGCGCACATTGCAGAAAGCGTCGGGCTCCGAATGTACTGCGTCCCTCGAGACTTCGAAGCCGTTGGTGGGCCGGACAACGCACTGTGGCAGGTCCCCAAGTTCGACCACCGTACAGATGCCGTCTGGGTCGGGTTCATGATCGAGACGGACGCCTATCAGGCGACTTACGATGCCCTCGCCAAACGGAACATCTACCTAATCAACAATCCCACAGAGCACGTGCGGTCCGAGGAGTTCGATGCGTGGTAGCCGGTTCTGCGTGACCTCACGTGCGAAAGCGCCGTGGTTCGCTCGGGCGACGAGGCCGTATTGTCTGCGCAGGCAATTGGCTACCCAGTCTTCCTGAAAGGCACCGTGCAGTCGCTCAAGGTCGAAGGCATTGGCTCATGCGTTGCGTCTAACGACGACGAGGTGCGAACCCTTGCGGCGCGCCTCCTTGCACACTCAAGCCGCACGCGCGGTAGGGTCATTGTCCGCGCGGTGATGCCGCTGCGATACGAGACAGTTGGGCCAACCGGAATGCCCGTCGGACGCGAATTCAGAGTGTTCGTGCTCGACGGGCAGGTCGTCGACACCGGCTACTACTGGCCATTTGCCGACCCGTTATCTGCCCTATCCTCAGACGATCGGATTCGTGTCGACAGGCTAGCAATCAAGGTACAGAAACAGGTCGCGGTCCCATGGCTCGCTGTCGACATCGGCCAGCTCCAAGACGGCAGTTGGGAGATGATCGAGATTGGTGACGCTCAGTTCGCGGGCCTATGCGGGGCATCCCCGTTCAAGGTCTTCGATGCGCTGCGAGCGCGCACAACCGTCGGCATCTAACCGGCGAGACATCCAACGACGCACACAACAATGCGTTCGTACGGACGCCGCTGGCACAATTCCGGCTCGCACCACTTCCAAACGTTGTGTGCAGCGGATGGGCAGTCAGCGGCATCACTTCGGTCAAAGCGTCCTCGCGTTCGCTGACCGTGCCTACTTACGATGAGCGCGAGGTGCGCCTGCACAACGGCCCTGCGCCGTCGTGACTTCTCCCGCACGCGCCGATCAACCCGTCTCCAACGTGGCCGCCACCGTTTGGATGAGCGCCGAGACGCGGCGCGCCCGCTCCGGAAGCACCCGGCCGCGGCGAAAGATTGTGCGAAGCTCGTGGTGGCAACCGATCGGGAGCTCCGCCACGCGCAGATTGTGCCGGTCGGGATATGCGTTCACGCCGCTGCGAGGCAAAACCGTATAGCCAATCCCTTGAGCGACCGGGGCCGGGATTTGCGCGATCTGGTTCACGAACCCGCGCAAACGCAGCCGGTCAGAGCCCCGGAACTCGTCGGGGAAGTTCAGAGAAAACAGCTCGTCGGCATACGCGTACCCATCGGGGTGCGCGATGAAGCCGAGCGCTTCGAGCGCCGCGAACCCACCGAGGCCAGCAGCGGCCGCTGGAAGTACCAGGCAGAGCTCCTCGCGCCCCAGCGGAACGGCGTCGAGCCGCGAGTTGCGCGGTGCGTGGTCGGCCACACCCAGGTCGAACCGCCCGTCCCACACCCCCTGAACAACGCTCTCTTGCGGCATCGCCTCCAGCCGGATGTTCAGGCGGGGAGCGGTCTGCATCAGCGCCAGCAGGTGTGGGTAGAGTAGCATCGCGTAGCTCCCAGAGCAGGCGATCGCGACGGTGCCGACATCCGGGTCGTCGCTCTGGATCGCCTTCCGGAGTTCGCGCTCCTCGGCCCGTCGAGCACGCCCCAGCGCCAGGACAGCCTCACCCGCAGGCGTTGGGCAGAAGCTCTTCCCCTGACGCGAGATCAGCGCTTGTCCGACCTGGTCCTCAAGCTTGCGCAAGTGCTGTGAGACGCCCGGCTGTGTGATGGCCAGCCGCTCGGCTGTCCGCGTGAAGTGTCCGGTTTCGCAAAGCACCGTGAAGGTCTCGAGCCATTGAGCGTTCAGCATGGCTTCATCACTAAACGTTATCATCTTGAGTTGAAATGATAATTTCCCGCAAGGGTTCGGATACCCTATGTTTGCGGCATCAAAGCCTCAACAGGCAAACCAAAGGAACACCCATGCTACCGACACCCCGCACGTTTTCGCACATCGGCCTGTCCGTCCCAGACCTCGACGCCGCCGTGAAGTTCTACACCGAAGTTCTGGGGCTCTACACGATCATGGAGCCGACAGAGATCATCGAGGATGAGAGCGACATCGGGCAGATGTGCACCGATGTCTTCGGCCCGGACTGGAAGCGCCTGCGCATCGCGCATCTCGCGACCGCTGACCGCATTGGGTTCGAGCTCTTTGAGTTCGATGGCAACCATGCCCCGCAGGACAATCTGTCGTTTCGTCAGCACGGGACGTTTCACTTCGCGATTCAGGACCCCGACATCGAGGGGCTCGTTGCCAAGATCGTCGCCGCCGGCGGCAAGCAGCGAATGCCGATTCGTGAGTACTTCCCGGACGAGAAGCCCTACCGGATGGTCTATGTCGAAGACCCGTTCGGCATTGTGTTTGAGATCTACAGCCACAGCTATGAGCTGACCTACTCCGCCGGCGCGTACACCTGATTCCCCTGACGCCGCGATACCGCGAACGCAGCACCGTCCGACACGACGATACGCTGTTAGCTGCCCGCGCTCATGCGCGTGACATGCGGAGGAGCGGTTGTTCAATAGGTCAACCGGGGGGATGTCACTCGCGGACAGCCCCATGTTTGCAAGTGACACCTCCCACAATGATTGAGTTATCGTCTTCATTGTGGAACCCAAGCGTGAGTTTGTCCTCACATCGGAGTGTTCCATGCGCAATATTCGAACTTTTGCTTGTTTTGCCGTTCTCTTTCTCGCAACCGGTTGCAGCCCCTCGGAGCCGACCGACTCGGCTGCGGAAACGGCCACGGAAACGGAAACGGCCGCCGCGTCGATCGCCACGCCCACCGTCGGAGCGTCCTGCGAGCACCTCGGCGCGACCGACGGCGCCCTCGCTTGCGAGGGTAACACGGTCATCATCTGCAGCGTCCTGACCGACCACAAGTGGGAGGTCGCCCAAGACATGTTCCAGTGCGCGGAAGGCAAGACCTGCACAGAGCTTGAGGGCAACCAAACGTCCTGCCGGTAGCCACTCCGGTCGGTCCTGCCTAAGCACCTAGCACAACGGAACGGGACACCGTAGCCCCTGACCGAGCCGTAGGATCACCAGGCTGCGGCGCCGGCTATGGTGTGACGAGCACTGCGATTGCCACCTGCATGGCAACCTGCACGCCGAGAACGATGAAGCCCAGCCGGTTGATCTGGTTCGCCCGCGTCGGCTGCTTCGCGCGCCAAGTGTAGTAGAGCACAGAGCTGACGATGACGTTGACGAACGGGACGAACAAGAACGCGAGCGTGAAGAGGATGTACTCGTTCCGGCTCAGCGGCACGTCCACCGTTGGCGCGGCGTAACCGTACGCCTGCGTGGGCAGGACCACGCCGCATCGAACGCAGGTCGGGGTCTCGGCGTTCGGACTATGGCAGTTCGCACAATACATAGCTCTCCCTGCTATCACCCTGAATGGCGTAGCGCGCGGCCCTTATAACACCGTTGTCGTCGCGGGTGGAAGGGGTTTCACACCGGCTGCTCGACGCTCTGGGGAGAACCGTCTAAAACAAACTCGGCCGGGTCTCGGTCCGCAACACCGCAAACTGAAACACCCTCAATACAGGTTGCTGTACCGAACGGAACGTGGTCTGATTCGCAACTCAGTCGGTCACATACAGCCATCGACGTTAGGGAGCATCGCCATGCGTGACGGAACCATCTACATCAGCAGAGTGGACCGAAAGCGGATCCAAGCATTCCTAAAAAGCGCGCCGTCGTCGAAGAGCGCCGATCGCCAAGGTGCCCGCGATCTCGAGGACGAGTTGGACCGAGCCGAGGTGGTGGAGCCCGAGCAAGTGCCCGCCGACATCATCACGATGAACTCGCGCGTGCAGCTCACCGACATCGACCAAGGCAAGACGTTCGAATACACGCTCGTCTTCCCCCCGGAGGCCGACTACGCCGCCGGCAAGATCTCCATCCTGGCGCCGATCGGCACGGCCCTGCTCGGCTACCGGGTGGGCGACGAGATCCACTGGACCGTCCCCGATGGCGTCCGCCGCTTGCGGGTCGACGCCCTCCTCTACCAGCCCGAAGCCGCGGGAGACTTCCATCGCTGAGGCGACTGGCGACGCCCGTGCTGTGGCGACTAGCGATCGGCGGCGTCAGCGGCCCTTGTCCCCGGAAAACCGATGAATGTGACCGACGCGTGCCGTCGCCTTAAAGTGACGCCAGTTCTCCTGAAGTGGTTCACCAGGAACTCCCCCAAGAACGACGGAAGAAGGCTCGTTCAAGGGCGGCAGGGCGCATTCTCCGAGGAGGAGCTTACAGATTTCGACGCGTACCTTTGGGAGCCATGGCCTTCGACGCAGGTCCCAACTGGAATCCAAGCCGAGCTGCAGCTGGAAGGAGAAGGGCTGTGTGGGCGCTGCCATTCGCCGTGCGCGGACCTAAGCCACGTGCAGGTCGGCCGCGGCGGGCAAGCGCTGGGGTACGCGTGCCAACACCCGCACAACCTGATCGCGTTGTGTGCGGACTGTCGCCGAGACCATGACGCGGATTGGAGCAACGAGAACGGCGCACCCCACGCCCTCGCCGAGGCCAAAGCCCAGCTGCTCGAGCGACACATGGGGGGCATCGAACACGACTTTCGCACGGCGTCAGCGATCGAGGCCGCCGTCGGCGGAGCCCAGCAAGCCTACGCGGAGCAAGTCCGCAGCCGCACAGGCGTCGCGCCTGGGTTGTTTCAGATCTGGCGCGAGATACCCCAAGCGCTGGTGGATGCCGCAGCGGGCGCCGCGCAGCTCGAACACCCGGTCGAACGCTCGCTCGACGGTCTTGAGACGGCACAAGCCTTTAACGACATCCGCGACGCGTTCAGCACGCCGGTCGGCCGGTTCGGAATGACGCGCGCGGTCTTGCTCGGCTATGTGCGGAGGACAACGCTAGGAGGGGGCGCGACCGGGCCTACGTGGCGCCTCATCGAACCGGAAGATCGATGCATCAACTGCAATACCGGTCCGGGCGAGAAGTCCAAGACCGTCGACTACTATCGAATAGAAAATGATCGCGACGCACCGGGAACCGAAGTCGCCCACTGCGTTTCGTGTTGTCGATTGGTTCGGTGCGGTACGTGTCGCGGCGTGACCGTGGTCGTAGAACGACAACTCGACAAGTTGATGCACTGCCAAGGCGGCTGCGGAATGCAATTTTGTATCGAAACCGAACCCAGCCAGAGGGGCGGATACGAGAACCCGGTCGTCAAAATAGTGGCTCCTGGTGATGGCGACGGAGCGCTCTCGAACTGACGTCCCGACGCCCGAAACCAAGTGGATTCGGCACAGCGCTTCCTCCACTCCCGCTGGTTTCAACAGAGGCTGCCGGCCTTGTCACCACGCGGCAGCGTGCGGTGCCCGAGAGAACGTACCGGCCCGCGCTACTC
>CBDUJZ010000187.1:0-9391 GCA_965367675.1 uncultured Myxococcales bacterium
CCGGAGCCGCCGTCACTGCGGCCGTCGTAGAGTTCGATTTTGGGCGTCAGCGCGATGTCGCCGATGCCGCCACCTGAGACGTCGCGTCCGGCCAGGGGCGCGTCGCTATTTTGGATGATGTAGGCGGGCAGGTCGATGGCGAGGCGCAAGCGGTCGGCGACCTCGAAGGCCGCGGCGACGTGCGCGACCAGCTGATCCGTCACGATCTTGTTCACTTGCTGGTTACTCAGCGTCCCGATCAGCGGGTCGTTGTTGTACTCCAGCCACAGGCCGACCTCGTATCCTCTCTCAAGATCGGCTCGCGCGGTGTCGAGCGTGATCATGTCGTATCGAAGGCTGGTCGCTGGACGCCAGCGGTCGAGCTCGAGGTCCTGTGCGGCTGCCGGTGAGCCGACCGCCATGATTCCAGTAGCAACGAGACAAGGCGCCAAGAGGCACGACGCCGAAGCGAGTGAACGCAAGCGAAGATGAAGCATCAGTCTTCCGATTTGAGCAGTTTTAACGAACGTAGGTCCCACACCTACCTGTAGGTTAGACGGGGGATACGCTCCAAACAAGCGGGTATTGGATCTGTAAAAGGGGAATGGCAGGGTATCACATTGTGTTGGGTCTCGTTGACAACTACTATCGATGCTCGTACCAACGGCGCGTCACACGCACTCTCGCAGGCCCCATCGCTATGAAAGGGATTCGCATTCGACCGGAACACGCAGGCCTCCGCGCCTCGCTGTTCGACCTGGAAGCCGAGATCATGGAAGTGATCTGGGGGCAGCAATGGGAGCAGTTTGCCGTCACCGACGTGCACGAGATCCTGAGCAAGCGCCGAGACGTGGCGTACACGACGGTGATGACGACGGTCGCGCGGTTGTTCGACAAGGAGCTGCTCGGGCGGCACAAAGAAGGGCGGCGGTACGTGTACCAGCCGCGCATGTCGCGCTCGGAGTTCATTCAGGAGATGACGCGCGACGTGTTGGGTAGCTTGCCGCCGGTGGGCCAGCAGGCGGCCGTGGCGCTGTTGGTGGAGCGCGTGTCTGAGGCCGGCGACGCCGAGCTCGACCACTTGGAAGCGTTGATTCGCGCGCGTCGTGAGGAGCTGGCGTGAGCGTGCTCGCGTTCCCCATCGCCGCGCTCGCGGTCACGTTTTTGCTGCTCATCCCGGGGCTCACGGTGCTGAGCGCGCTCGCGCTTCGTTCGATGCGGGCGCGGGCCACCTCGTGGGCCACGTTTGGCCGACCGGGCACGTACGCGCTGTTGGTCGGCCCCACGCTGCTCCCGCTCGCGTGGCTGATCTCGTCGGCGATGCACCAATCGGAGAACACCTGGGCGAGCGCTTGTTTGGTCGCCCACGCACACCTGAACGGCTGCATCGAGGCGCTCGCGCTCACCGCCATGACGCTCGGCGGTGTCGCCTGGATTACCGCCAGTCGCTGGCGCGCGGAGCGAGTCTCGCTCGGTGATACGGACCTCCCGGTCGAAGCGCCGGCTCGCCGTCGCGTGGAGGCGCTACGGTCACGCGACCCACGCCTGCGCGCGTTGCGAATCCGCGTCATGCGGAGCTCGGCGGAGCCGGTGATGACGGTCGGAAACCTGCGGCCAGTGGTGGTGCTCGACCCCTGCTTTGTGGCCGAAGTCGACGACGCTGTGCTGCACGCGGCGCTGCTGCACGAGGCAGCGCACGTTCAGGGCATGGACCCGCTCCGCGACTTTGTGGCCCGCGTGGCGCTCGGTATGAACCCGCTGCAGGGCCTGCTGGCGCCGGAGTTCGAACGCTGGCGGCAGGCGCGCGAAGCACAGTGCGATAGCGTCGCCGTGTTCGCGGGCGGTCAACCCCTCGCGCTCGCTCACGGGATCGTCCGCGCAGCGCGCTTTCGATGCGGCGGACCGGCGCTGTGCGGCGCGCGTCGCTTGCATGGCGACAGCGACGTGACCCTCAAGCTTCGCGTCGCGCTGCTCTTGGACGGGCCCGCGCGCCCGCGCCGCTCTGCCGGACATGTGCTGCTGGCAGCGCTCCTCTTGGCCGCCGTTTGCCTGCCGCACGGCGGCGAAACTGGCGCACTCGACTATTTCCACACCGCGGTGGAGCAGTTGCTCCACTCCCACTAGGTTTTCGCGATGAAACGCTTCTCTCTAGGTGTTGGGCTGCGCCGAACTACTATCGTCGGTAGTATGTTCTGCAGCGCCACGTTGCTCCTTACCACCACACCCTTGGCCACGGCCTCGGCCCAGGTGGGTCCAACGGAGGTGCCGGAATCCGTTGGCGCACCGGTCGGGGCGCTTCCGAGCGCACCACTCACGCTCGACGCGTTGCTGGAATTTGCTGACACGCACGCGCCCGCCGTGGTGCTCGCGGCCGGCGGCGTGGATGTCGCCCGCGCGGAGACGGTCGCCGCGGAGATGCATGTCCCTTCGAACCCCGAGCTTGGTCTGAGCGCCGGCGGCAGGACCGTGGATGGGACCACTGCGCTCGAGCTTGAGGTGTCGATCGCGCAGACGGTGGAGCTCGGCGGTGTCCGTCGCGCCCGCGTGGACGCTGCCGATGCGTCGATTCGTGCGGCATCGGCCCAAGTCGACGCCGAGCGTTGGCAGGTGCACGTGCAGGTCCACAGCTTGTTCGTCGACCTGCTGTTGGCTGCGGAAGCGCGTGAGCAGGCGGGGCGGTTTGTCGCGTTCTCGGAGCGGCTGCGCGACGTGGCGGCGCGCCAGGTGGAGGCGGGGGAGTCGTCGCCGCTGGTGTTGCTGGTTACGGACGCCGATGTGGCGATGGTGCGCGAACGCAAAGTGGATGCGGACGAGCAGTTTGCGATGATTCGCGCGCGGCTGGCGGCCACGATCGGCTGGCCGGAGGCGGAGCTGCCGTCGGTTGTTGGTGTGCTCCCGGCGGTTCGTCCGGCGCCGTCCGTCAGCGACCTCATGGAACGGGTCACCGGCTTGCACCCGACGCTCGAAGCGATGGAGCGGCAGCTGGAGGCGCACGAGTTCCAAATGCTGGCCGAGGAGCGGGCGGGGAGGATCGCGCCCACGTTTGGGGCGACGTATGCGCGGGAGGGCGGCCCCGGTGTCGCGCCCGCTGGGCACATCTGGACCGTCGACGTGGGAATCCCGTTGCCGCTTTGGCGTCGAAACCAAGAGGGCGTGGCGCGTGCGGCTGCGGCGCTCTCGATGGCCGAGCGTCAGCGCGCCGACATTGAGGTCCGGCTGCGCACGGCGCTGGAGCAGGGTGTGATCGCGCTGAACGCGGCGGTGGAGCGGGTGACGCTGTACTCGGACGACGTGATGCCGCAGCTGGCGGCCAACTTGGCGCTGCTCGAACGGGCGTATGAGCTTGGCGAAATTGATGTGCACCAGGTGTCGCAGACGCGTTCGAGCTTGCTCGACGCCAGCGCTGAGTACCTGCGCGCGCGTGTGACCTACTACGAATCGCTGGCGGCCCTGGAGGGCTTGGTCGGCGCTGAGATTTGGCCCCATTCGGAGGAAGGACAATGAACGACCATCTGAGAGCCGCGCTCGCAGCACTCTTGCTGTTGTCTGCTGGATGCAATGCGCCGGTGGAAGCAGGGCATGACGACCACGATGACCACGGCGAAGAAGGCCACGACGACCACGGCGAAGAGGACCACGACGACCACGGTGACGAGGACCACGGTGACGAGGACCACGGTGACCACGGCGAAGAGGACCACGAGGACCACGACGACCACGGCGAAGCGGAGGCGGATGATGACGATCACGCCGACCATGACGACCACGGCGATGAGCCGGAAGAGGGCGTTGTCATGCTCTCTGAGGTCGCCATGCAGCGCAGCGGCATCGTGGTCGGTCAGGCGGGTGCAGGCGCGATCACGTCGGGGCTCTCGGTGCCGGCCGAGGTGCAACTGAACCCTGATCGAATCGCCCACATCAGCTCGCTGGTCGAGGGGCAATTGCTGAACGTGAACGCGACCATTGGCGACCAGGTGACGGTCGACCAGGAGTTGGCGGAGCTTCGCAGCGTGACGCTCGGCCAAGCCCGCGCGGACCTCCGCCGAGCGCGCGCGATGCAGACCGCGGCAAACCAGAACTTGGAGCGTCAGGAGCGTCTGCGTTCGGAGGGCATCAGCTCGGAGCGCAGCCTGCTGGAGGCGCAGCTCGTGTACGACGAGGCGAGCGCTGAACGCGACGCGGCATCGAGCCGGCTGCAGGTGTTTGGCCTGAGCGGGGGCTCGGGCCCGGACATGACGCTGTCGAGCCCCATCGACGGCGTGGTCATCGAGCGCCACGCGACGCGCGGCGAGAACGTGTCGCCGGAGAACACCATATTTGTGATCGCGGACCTGTCGCGCGTGTGGGTCATCGGGCGGGTGTACGACCAGCAGATTGGGCGGATTCGGCCCGGCATGACGGCTGTGCTCACGCTGGACGCGTACCCGTCGCGCACGTTTGAGGGGACCGTCGACTTTGTGGGCGCGACGCTCGACGAGGCCACGCGCACGCTGCCGATTCGCGTGGAGCTCGAGAACCCTGACGGCGTGCTTCGCCCGGGGTTGTTCGGCGCGCTGCGGCTGTCCGATGGCGACGAGGCGCGCGACGTGGTTCGCATTCCCAGCGGGGCGGTGTTGAACATGGACGGGCTCGACGTGGTGTTCGTCCCCAGCGGCGCGCCCGGTGAGTTCCACCGCGTAGAGGTCACGCTCGGCGCAACGGCCGGCGGCGTGGTCGAGGTCATCGAGGGGCTCGAAGCGGGCGACTCGGTGGTCGTCGAAGGCGGGTTCGTCCTCAAGAGCGAGCTGATGCGCTCCGAGCTGGGGCATGGCCATGCCCACTAACCCCACGACGCCCATGGATTCTGTGCACACCGACGTGCCGCCTGCCGCCACGCCCGCGCCGACGACGTTCGCGGAGCGGTGGGTCGCGTTCTGCGTCGAGAACCGGTTCTTGGTGATCTTCGGCGTGCTGCTGGTCGGCGCGATGGGCGTCAGAGCGGCGCAATCCCTGCCGATCGACGCCGTCCCCGACGTGACCAACGTGCAGGTGCAGGTGCTCACCAACGCGCCCGCGCTCGGCCCGGTCGAGGTGGAGCAGTACGTGACCGCGCCGGTCGAGACGGTGATGAGCGGCCTGCCGTTCGTGGAGCAAGTCCGCAGCCTCTCGCGCTTTGGCCTGTCCGCTGTGACGGTCGTGTTCGAGGAGGGCACCGACATCTACTTTGCCCGCCAGCTGGTCAACGAGCGGCTGTCCGACGCGCGCTCGTCCATCCCCGAAGGCTACGGCGAGCCCGAGATGGGCCCCATCTCCACGGGGCTGGGCGAGATCGTGCAGTTCGAGGTCCGCGGCGAGCCGATGTGCCCGCCCGACGAAGATACCGACAGCTGCTACACGCCCATGGAGCTGCGTACGATTTTGGATTGGTACGTGGCGTTCCAGCTGCGTCCAATTCCGGGCGTGGTCGAGGTGAACTCGTTCGGCGGCGAGCTGCAGACCTACGAAGTGCAGGTCGACCCGGCGCGCCTGAACGCGCTCGGCCTGAGCTTGGGCGAGGTGTTCGAGGCGCTTGAGGCGAACAACGCCAACGCGGGCGGCGGCTACATTGTGAGCGGCGGCGAGCAGCGCGTGATTCGCGGCGAAGGCCTGGTGCGCAGCCTCGACGACCTGCGCACGGTGCGCGTGGCCACCCGCGGCGATGGCACGCCGATCTTGGTGCGCGACATCGCGACGGTGGCCAACGCGCCCATGGTTCGCCAAGGCGCGGTCACGCGCGACGGCCGCGGCGAGGTGGTCACGGCGGCGGTGATGATGCTCATGGGCGCCAACTCCGGCTCGGTGTCGCGTGCTGTGCAAGAGCGCATCGACGCGTTGTCGGTCGGCCTGCCCGAGGGCGTGACCATCGAGACCTTTTACGACCGCTCGGACCTTGTGGATCGCACGATTCGCACGGTGGCGACGAACCTGATCGAGGGCGGCGTGCTGGTCATCGTGGTGTTGCTGCTCATGCTGGGAAACCTGCGCGGCGGACTGCTCGTGGCGAGCGTGATTCCGCTGTCGCTGCTGGCCACGTTCTTGGTCATGCGCCAGCTCGATGTGTCGGGCAACCTGATGAGTCTGGGCGCGCTCGACTTTGGCCTGATCATCGACGGGGCGATTGTGGTCGTCGAGAACGTGACGCGGGTGGTTTCGGAGACGCGTGCGCGCGGCAAGGACGTGAAGGTGGCGGTGCGCCGGGCCACGCTGCAGGTGATGCGGCCGGTGCTGTTCGGCACGGCGATCATCATGATCGTGTACGTGCCGATTCTGTCGCTGCGCGGCGTCGAGGGGAAGATGTTCGGGCCGATGGCGATCGCTGTGCTCGCCGCGCTGGGCGCTGCGCTCATCTTCGCGCTCACGCTCGTTCCGGCGGCGGCTACGTGGGTGTTCCGCAACGGTGTGTCGGACAAAGAGCCGCTGCTCGCGCGGCTGAGCCGACGGGCGTACGAGCCGCTGTTGCGGTTGGCGCTGCGCTTTCGGCCGGCGGTGATCGTGGTCGCGTTGCTCGGCATCGCTGGCGGTGGGTTGGTGGCTTCGCGCATGGGCGCCGAGTTCATCCCGACGCTCGACGAGGGCGCGATCGCGATGCAGGCTGTGCGGCCGCCGTCGGTGTCGCTCGAAGAGTCGACCGCCGCGACCACGCGCATCGAACAGGCGCTTGTGAGTCGCTTCCCCAACGAGATCGAGAGCATCATCTCGCGGACCGGCCGCGCCGAGATCGCGACGGACCCGATGGGCGTGGAGACGTCGGACATTTCCGTGAGGCTGCATCCGATTGAGCAGTGGACCGAGGTGTCGTCCAAGGCGGAGCTGGTCACGGCGATCGAGCGCACGCTCGAGGCCGAAGTGCCGGGCCAAAACTACTCGTTCTCCCAGCCGATTGAGCTGCGCACCAACGAGCTGATCAGCGGCGTGCGGTCCGATGTGGCCATCAACCTGTACGGCCCAGAACTGGACCAACTCGAAGAGGTCGGCGAGCGTATCATGCGGATCGTGCGGGGCGTGGAGGGCGCGGCAGACGTGAACGCGGACCCGGTCGCGGGGCTGCCGGCGCTGCGTGTGATCGTCGACCGCCCCGTGGCCGCGCGTTACGGAATCAACGCCTCCGAGGTGCTCGACGCGGTCGCCGCGATGGGCGGCCGTCCGGTGGGCATTGTGTTCGAAGGGCAGCGCCGGTTCGCGCTTCAGGTGCGGCTGCAAGAGGACTCCCGCGCCACGCCGTCGGCCATCGAAGCGCTGCTGATCTCGGCGCCCGACGGTCAGCGCGTGCCGCTCGGTCGTGTCGCCCAGGTGGTGATGGACGAGGGGCCGGCGGTGATCAGCCGCGAGGCCGCGCAGCGTCGGCGCACCATTCAGGTGAACGTGCGCGGCCGCGACTTGGCGGGCTTTGTCGCCGACGCTCAGCAGGCGGTCGCCGAAGCGGGCCTACCGCCGGGCTACTTCGTCACGTGGGGCGGCCAGTTCGAGAACCTGCAAGCGGCCAGCGCGCGCCTCGCGGTGGCGGTGCCGGCCGCGCTGATTCTCATCTTCTTGCTGCTCTACACCATGTTTGGCTCGGCCCGACCGGCGCTGATCATCTACCTGAACATCCCGATGGCAGCCGTCGGCGGTGTGTGCGCGCTGTCGCTCCGCGGCATGCCGCTGTCCATCTCGGCAGCGGTCGGTTTCATCGCGCTGTCGGGCATCGCGGTGCTCAACGGCGTGGTGATGGTGGAGTACATCCGCGACTTGCAGCGCGAAGGCTTGTCGTTGTTCGACGCCACGGAGCGCGGCGCGCAATTGCGCCTGCGCGCGGTGCTGATGACGGCGCTCACGGACGGCATCGGCTTCTTGCCGATGGCGATCTCGTCGGGCGCCGGCGCCGAGGTCCAGCGACCGTTGGCGACGGTAGTCATCGGCGGCTTGGTGACGGCGACGGTGCTGACGCTGTTCGTGCTGCCGGCGGTATACAGCCTGCTCGGCGGCGACGTGGCTGCGAAGGGCGATGCGGGGAAGGACGGCGGGTAGGGCGCTGGGTCACGTGTTCGGCGTCGACGGGCGCGTTGCGCTAGCCGCCGACAGATCGCCGGTTGGCTTGCTTGAGGGCGTCCAACTCGCGCTGATTCTGGCGCATGGCCTCCTCGTCGAACTCTCCGTCTCCGCCGAACCGTTTGGTCAACTGGTTGTCCTTGCTCAGGATTCCGAGGCTTCGCGAGAACGCGTAGCGCTCCTCGGCCGGCCACGTCATGAAGTCTTCGCACGCACGCTTGAAACGTGCGGCGAAGTCGTCGCTCAGGATCGGGTTGTCGTTCATCTAGAACTCCGTCGAAGGATAGCCGTTGAAATAGCCATTGATGCAGGCCGAGTCACGCACGGCGACTTGAATATGGGATTTCGTTTCGATGGCCGCACCCGGGAACGCCGGGCCGCCTTCCCAGAAGGCCCCGCGCACGGTCTGTATCCGTCTGCCGAATCGCGAAGTGAGTTTGATGGCGTACTCGATGACCGCGCAGTCCAAGCGTCGAATGAGGACGTCCGCTGGCTTTGGCAGTGTTTCCGAGCGCCGCGCCGGACTCACGTTCACGGGGGTGGGCATGCTTCTCGGGAGACCTGTGACGAACGACGGATACGCATTCGCTAGCAATCTGGTTCCTGCCGTGTCGAGCAGGTCCAAACACGCGCCCAGCTGAATCACAGCACCCAACACCCGCGCGTCGCTCACCGGTCGCCCTTCGCGCCGGCACTTGTCTTGCGCCCATTCCAGCGCGCGCCTTGGCCCGTGCTCCCAAAAGTAGATACCGCCGCCGAGCCAGTCGTAGTCTTCGGCGCTGGCTGTGGGATGGAAGCCGTGGAGCAGGGCGGCTTCGAAGCGTTCGACTGCGCAGCCGTGGAAGCCGAGAACCTGGCGTTGGTAGAGCATGGGCGGCGCGGATGGGAGGGCGGCGCAGGGTGTTCGGCGCGCCCGGCGGCGTGTTGCGTCCGGGCGTTAGGCTAGCGCTGCCTTACTGACGACGACGGTGGTTGCTTGGCCCCGCCTATGCTCGCTAGGCTATCCCCGTTCCTGGGTCGCTCTTTGTTGGAGTCGCTGTGTTCTCAGCCGCCGAGTTGCGTGTTTCGTGTCGTCCGAATTGGCGGCGTTGTTTGTTGTTGGCGTGCACGCTGACGCTGGTCGGTTGTGACGACGACGAAGTGGCTGATACGCCGGATGCGGTGGCGGGCGATGTGGCCCTGGATGCAGATTTTGACGCCGTTGATGGTTCGGCTGGCGATGCTGAGGAAGATGGGACGGATGCGGATCTGGACGTAGCTGACGACGCGGAGTTGGATGTCGAGGAGGACGCCGGTACCGAAGACGCCACCGAAGACGCCGACGCGACGACCGAGCCGGAGACGCCGTTTTACCTGACGGAGTGGC